>CAVPGG010000349.1:0-16136 GCA_963703755.1 uncultured Pseudomonadota bacterium | reverse complement strand
GCCACGTATTGTGGTGCTCCAGGCCGTCTGCTCGTCATCCTTCTGCTTCTTGCAGCCTTCACCTCGTGTCCGCTTGTCCGTGCAGCGCGTCCTCGCCGGCGTCGGCTGGTTGTTGACCACCGTCACCACGGTCGGCGGCACCGGCTTCGGTTTGGCCCGCGTTGCCGCCTGCGTGGACAGGCTCCGGTTGGACGTGTGCGCGGTTCCGGGCCGAATGTATGTCGTGTGCGGAACGTAAGTGTGCGTCGGAACATAGACGTGCGTCGGCGGCGGAACGTAGACGTGCACCGGCGTATAGGTGACGCAACACGCGGCCACCGCCGTACCCGGGCTGCCGATGGCACCAAGCGAAATGGCCACAAGCAAAAGTGCGGCAAAAAATGCGGGAAACGCGCGCATTTCATCCCCCAGTTTCGTTATCGCTCCAACCCGCGGCCGCAATCGCCCCCGATCGCGCGCGCGTGGCGCCACCCCGATATGCAGGTGGAGGTAGAAATTAGACAAGCGCTGCCGAGAAAGCAATCAGCGCGTTTCGGAAAGCTTTTACAAACGCGCGCCGCTGCGGCCGCCCGGAAGGCAGCCGCTGCATGGACCCGGCCGGCGGCGCTCACTTGAGCCCCAGATCCGCCTTCACGCCGGTGAGGAACTCGGTCATCGCGACCTGGAACAGGAACGGCGCGCCCTGGATCATGATGAAGCCCATGCCGGCATCGTGCAGGCGCTTCACCCGCTGGCGCATCTCGGCCATCGTGTAGGCGTAGCTCGTGTTGGCGCCGACCACGATGCCTTTTTCCTTGCCCTTCTTCACCGCGTGGTCGACGAAGCGCCAGAGCTGCGGGCTGTCCCAGTCGGGCTTCTTCGAGTTGGCCAGCACCTTGCTCAGGTCCGTCATGCCGAAGAAGAACATCTTGAGGCCCGGCAGATCCATGGTCTCGTCGAGCTTGTCGACCGAGCCGAGGCTTTCCGCATGCGGGATGATGTAGGCGCCATCCGCCATCTCGTCGATGCGCTGGTCCCACTCGGCGCGGTTGCGGAACGGATGCACCCACAGGGCGCGGCGGTGCCAGTCTTTGGCGACCTCGAGCGCCTCCTCGATCTCCTTGATGCCCGAATGCGAGACCAGGATGTACTGCGCGCCGATGCCCTGCAGGCGCGAGAGGTCGACCGCGATGCGATGGTCGTAGCCGAGCCAGGGGTCGCTCTGCGCGCGCACCACCGGCGTGATGCCGGCGGCCTCGCAGGTGCGGATCATGTTCTGCACGTTGTTGAAGTCCATGCCGGTGAACATCATGTCGATCATGATCCAGTCGAGGCCGAGAAAGGCGCACAGCTCGACGGTCTCGGGATCGTTCGCCCACACGCCGAGCGCGGTGCGCCCGGACTTCATGCATTCCTTCATCGGATCGCGCGGTGCCATGGTTTCTTTCCTTCTGGGTTTGCGGTTGGGATTCAGACGGCCCTTTGGCCGAAGACGGATTTGAGCGCGACGGCGAGCGCGAGGCCGATCGAGGTCTGCAGCAGCGACAGCGCGGCGAGGCGCGAGAAGTCGCCCACGTTCCACACCTCGAACGAGAGGATGGAGAACATGCGGCTCTGCTCGGAGTAGAGCAGGATGACCATGCTCAGCTCGGTCATGAAGAAGCTGAACAGCAGGATCCAGCTCGCCAGCACGCTCGGCAGGATGAGCGGAAAGGTGATGCGCGCGAAGGTGCGCAACGGACCGTAGCCGAAGACGCGCGCGCTCTCCTCCAGCTCGGGATGGAGCTGCACCAGGCTCGCCGCGATCGAGCGCACCGCGTAGGACGTGAAGCGGCCGATGAAGGCGAAGAGAATAATGACCGCGGTGCCGTAGACCGCGACCGGCAGATCGATCCACGCAAGCATCACGCCGACGCCGAACGCGATGCCGGGCACCGAGATCGGCAGCAGGACGAGATATTCGAGCGCCTGGCGGCCGGGCAGGCGCGTGCGCGCCGTGACCCACGCGATGGCGAGCCCGAGCGCGACCGCGAGCGTCGCCGAGACCGACGAGAGGATCAGGCTCGTCTTCATCGTCGTCCACACGTCGTCGGAGCCGAGCGCGGCGGCGAGGTTGGCGAGGCTGTAGTGGCCCGACCACGTGTAGGCCGAGAGCGCGGCCGCCGCGAGCACGGCGAGCGGCGCCGCGATGGCGAGGATGACGTAGACGAGCGCCAGCGCGAAGGTGAGCGCGCTCCAGCGGCCGAGCTCGACCGGGCGCGGACGAAATCCCTTGCCGGTGACCGTGATGTAGCTGCGGCCGGCGAGCGCCCAGCGCTGCGCCGCCGTGGCGGCGAGCGACAGCACGATCAGCCAAAGCGAGAGCACCGCCATGGTGCCGTAGTCGGGCGGCGTCGCCTGCGCGCCGATCCAGATGCGCGAGGTGAGCAGCAGGATCTGGCGCGACCGCCGAGCACCACCGGCGTGCCGAACAGGCCGACCGCGATCGTGAAGGCGAGCACCGCGCCGGAGATGATCGCGGGCGCAACCAGCGGCGCCGTGATGCGCAGCGCGGTCTGCAGCTTGTCGAGGCCGAACACCTGCGCGGCCTCCTCGAGACTCGGGTCGATGCTGCGCAGCGCCGCCGCGACGATCATCATGACGTAGGGCGCGAGATAAATGCCCATCACCCAGGCCATGCCGCCATGGGTATAGACGTTGAGCTCGAGCGGGATGCCGGCGGCGGCGAGGATGCGATTGAGCGCGCCGACCCGCGGCGCGAGGAGCAGCGCCCACGCGACCGCGCCGACGAAGGGCGGGATGAAGATCGGCATCTGGGCGATCTGCTCCAGCGCGGCGCGGCCGAACGTGGTGGTGCGCACGAAGATCCAGCCGAGCGCGGTGCCGAGCACGGTCGCGAGCGCGGCCGCGACCGCCGCGACCGCGACGGTGCTCGCCAGCGCCTGCCAGTAGATCGCGCCGGTGAGCACCGCGACGATGTGCTGCACGGTCGGCGTCCATTTTCCCGCGTCGCTGTCGAACACGGCGCGCAGCAGGATCATCACCAGCGGCGCGAGCACCAGGACCGCGATGGCGGCGAGCAGCAGCGCGAGGCCGATCGCGGCCGGCAGGCGGGCGGGCAGGCGCGGCGCCGCGATCGCGCCCGTCATGGTCGCCGTCATGGCCGCACCCATTTCACGTCGCGCGCCGCGACCGTGAGGCCGACCCGGTCGCCGACGCCGCGATCCTGCTGGCTCATCTCCACCACGGTGATGCGCCCCGCCGGCGTGTCGGCGACGAGCTCGACCCGGTCGCCGACATAGCGCGTCTCGACGATGCGGCCCGCCAGCGTGCCCGGCGCGTCGGGCGGCCCGGCGCGCCATTTCTCCGGGCGCACGCACAGGCTCGCGCCGTCGGGCATGCCGGGCAGCACCGGCACGACGAGGTCGCCGAGGCGGAGCTGCGCGCCGCCGGCGGCGGGCTCGCGCGCGAATTGCGCGATGATGTTGGCACGGCCGAGGAACTCGGCGGCGTAGCGCGTCTGCGGGTTCTCGTAAAAATCCCTCGGCGCGCCTTTCTGCAGGACCGCGCCGTCGCGCATCAGATAGAGCGTATCGGCGATCGACATCGCCTCTTCCTGGTCGTGCGTCACGAACACGATCATCTGGCCGAGCCGGCGCTGCAAATTCCTGATCTCCGTGCGCATGGCGATGCGCAGGTTGGCGTCGAGGTTGCTCAGCGGCTCGTCCATCAGGATCACGGGAGAGCCCGACACGATGCAGCGCGCGAGCGCGACGCGCTGCTGCTGGCCGCCGGAGAGCTGGGTCGCGCCACGCGACGCCAGCGCGCCGAGGCCCACGAGGTCGAGCGCCTCACCGACTTTCCGCGTGATCGAGCGGCGGTCCGTGCCGGCGGCGCGCAGCGGCAGGCTCACGTTCTGAAACACGGTCATGTGCGGCCAGATCGCGTAGGACTGGAACACCATGGCGATGCGGCGCCGCTCGACCGGCACGAGCACGGGCGGGCTGTCGCGGTAGACGACACGGCCGTTGATCTCGATCGCGCCGGCGCTCGGCCGCTCGAGCCCGGCGATGCAGCGCAAGGTCGTGGTCTTGCCGCAGCCGCTCGCGCCGAGCAGCACGGAAATCTCGCCGTCCGCGAAAGTCTCGTCGATGCCGCGCAGCACCTGCGCCTGGCCAAAAACCTTGCTCAGGTGCGCAACCGCGATCGGCATGTTGCTATTTGATGCCCGTGACCTGCTGCCACCAGGCGATCAGCTTGCCCTGGTCGGCGAGCGCGCGATCGATGTCGTAGGGAATCAGCTTGAGGTCCTTGAAGGCGGGCATGCCTGCGGGCGCCTTGATGTCGGTGCGCAGCGAGTACTCGTTGTTCTTCTGGATCATCTGCTGCGCGTCGCTCATCATGAAGTCGACGAACAGCTTGGCGGCGCTCGGATGCGGCGCGCCCTCGGTCGTCGCGATGCCGAAGTTGAGCGCCGGCGTGCCCGAGGCCGCGATCTGGAAGTCGACCGGCGCGCCTTTCGATTTGACGCCGCTGTAGTGGTTGTTCATCACGTAGAACATGATCGGCTGCTCGCCGGAGAGCAGCTTCGACAGCCCGGCCGGCGTGGTCGGCGCAAGCGCGGCGTGGATCTTGACGAGGCCCTTGTAGATCGCGGCGGTCTTCGCCTCGCCGAAATTCTGGTAGAGCGCGGCGAGCAGCGAGAACGCGGCCGACGAGGTGCGCGGATCGTAGTAGCTCACGCGGTCCTGCCAGGCGGCGGGCGGATCGGCATAATCGAGCCAGTCCTTCGGCAGCGGCATGCCCTTGGTGAACTCGCGGTTCGACGCGATGCCGTAGATCAGCGTCTTGACGATCAGGTAGTCCTTGCCGGCGGGCGCGGCCGCCGGCGCGAAATGGGCGAGCTCGGGGCTGCGATAGGGCGCGAACAGATGCTCGGCGCTCATGCGCGTCATCACGTCCTCGGTCGCGAAGAACACGTCCGCCGCCTGGCGCCTGGCGCCGCGCTCGGACATGTGGCGGTTGTAGATCTGCCAGCATCCGGCCACGTAGGTGCTGACCTGGATCTTCGGATAGAGCTGCTTGAAGCGCGCCACGTAGAGCGGCGTCTGCGGCGGATCGCAGCCGTAGAGCGTGAGGCTGCCTTCCTGCTCGGCCGCGCTCACCAGCGCGGCATCGCTCGCGCGTGCCGGACTGCCGCCGAAGGCGAGCGCCGCCGCGAGGAGAAAGAGTCCGAGGTTGCGCACGTTTCTCTCCGCTGTTCTTCATTTTGTATTTTGTCGAGGCGCAAGAGCGCTGGCACAAATTCGATATGAAGTTGGCAGGCCTGTCCATACGCCGTGGCGTCGCGCATTACGCTCCGGCGCAAGCCGCATGGCTTGGCTGC
The DNA here is from genome assembly GCA_963703755.1 of uncultured Pseudomonadota bacterium. Taxonomy (GTDB): domain Bacteria; phylum Pseudomonadota; class Alphaproteobacteria; order Rhizobiales; family Xanthobacteraceae; genus JAVDCA01. The sequence continues at coordinate 10,771 of CAVPGG010000349.1, read as the reverse complement.
AACGACTTGCGGCACCCGGTGGTGATTGGTGCCGAGCCGCGCGCAAGCTCGAGCTCACGCTCGGCGCGCTCACGGACCGGGATACACGTTCTGGATCGGTTCGATGCCTTCCCCCGCGCCAATCTCCCGTTAGTTAATGTGTATCGATCGTTGAGCGCGTCCGCAGGTGACGCAGCGAGTCGCAATCCGTTTGGATGTGCGGCGGTTTTGCGTCAAATGCGTCTCGCATCGACGAAGCGCGGCGTAGTCAACGCATTCGATGCGCCGTAGTTCCGCGCAAAATCTCCCGCAAAATCATCACGTTGGCGTCGCATTTCGACCACGTACGGCGAATTACGTCCCGCCCGGCCAACGTCGGCCGATGGTGCAAACGTCCAACTCGAAATTGGAATCCGTGAATCGCATTTGGGGCCGGGGAGCCAGCAAGGAGCATCGTCATGCGAAGAGTGATTTATTGTGCCTCCATGATTGCCATCACGTGCGCGTCCGCGAGCGCGCGGCCCTCCGCGGGCGCGCCGACGCGCATCGTCTGTGATGATCGCGGCTGCGCATCGCCCGCCGCCGCGCCGTCGCTCACCGCGTTTCCGCGCCGCGCGCCGGTGAGCCGCCGCGGCGATGGGCGCACCTATCGGCGCACATATGCGCGCGGCCGCGCGTTCGAGACCGAGCCGGCGCCGGAGCGCTCAGCGTCGCCGTCGTGGCAACGCCCGGCGATCCGGCATACGGTCGGCGGTGTCGTCACCATCGAGACCGCCGCGAACCCGATCACGGTCGCGTCCGGCATCGCGGGCCCGATGCGCGACCTGATCGCCGATCTCGTCGCGCACGGCTTTCGTGGGTCCATCACGTGCCAGGCGTCGGGCCACATGCCGGGCTCGCTGCACCACACCGGCGAGGCGTGCGACTTCGCCCAGCTGAGCCGCAACGTGGTCGCGCCGGGCGCCGGCATCATGTATCACGCGCGCGACATCATCGCGGCGCACGGGCTGCGCGACGGCTGCAGCTTCCATGACTGCGGCCACGTCGACAGCGGGCGCATGCTGAGCGCCCGCGCGCAATGGATCCCCGAGGTTCGCCACGTGCGCCGTTATGCGCGGCGCTACCTCGGCCACCGCGGCTATCGCATCGCGCGCCGTTATCGGTAGGGCGCCGGGCAGGCGCAATCGGCCCCCTTCGCACCGATGCTGCCCTGGGCTAGCCTGCGCGGCGATGAACGTCGCCGCGCAGGTCGGATGCCGGGCCACCGATTTGTCGGCGTTGCTCCACGGGCTCGTGAGTCGCAAGGTGCCGTAAGCCGCCCGCGGCCGGCGCGGCGGCCGGACGGTGCGTGGCCACACTCGGAAGGGAGACCGCTTCATGGACGCGAAGGATGGCCATTCTGCCAAGGCCTGGACCTGGAAGGGCTCGCGCCTTCAGGGACTATTGATGCTTGTCGTCGGGCTCGCCATCGGATATTTCGCCATCATACGTCCCCTGCAACAAGCTTATGGCAACGCGTCCGAAGTTTCCTTATCCTTCAAGCTGGCATTTCTCTCGCCGGTGCTCGTGCTTCTCGGAATCCTCGCCATCATCGTCCCGAGCGTGACGACCGATCAGTCGTTCATATTGAAAGAGCCCAACAAACTAAGCATTGCCGGATGGATTTTGCTGATCGTCGTGGTGATCGTGGCATTTGCCACATACTACCTGCTTGATCAGCAGATCAGTTCGGTGGGGTATAAGTGACACTCCTCCTCCTGTCGGCACCGCTGGTCGCGGATTGGCTTGGCTGTCATCGAGCGCAATTGTCCGGACAAAATTGCTAGTCTTGCCCCTGATTCCGCGGGCGCGCGCCGAAGGTCTGCGCCGACGTGCGCGCCGCGGAAGCGGCACAAGGCAAGACCCAGGGAGCACCATGTCCGTCAGAGCAGGGCGCGAATTCCTCGCCATTCCGGGGCCCACCACCATACCGGACGAGGTGCTGGCCGCCATGCACCAGCCGGCGATCGACATCTATGCGGGCTCGCTGCTGGCGCTGACCGAGCGCCTGCACGCCGACCTGCGCTGGCTGTTTCGCACCAAGGGCCGCGCCTACATCTACATCGCCAACGGCCACGGCGCCTGGGAGGCGGCGCTCACCAATGTGCTGTCGCGTCGCGACCGCGTCCTGGTGCTGGAGAGCGGCCGCTTCGCCACGAGCTGGGGCGAGATGGCGGCGAAGCTCGGCATCGAGGTCGAGGTCCTGCGCGGCGAGTGGCACCGTGCGGTGCGCCCCGCCGATGTCGAGAAGCGGTTGCGGCAGGACGCCAAGACCGCCGGCCAGCGCCGCTTCAAGGCGGTGCTCGCCGTGCAGATCGACACCGCGTCCGGCGTCGTCAACGACATCGCGGCGATCGGCAAGGCGATCCGCGCGGCCGGGCACGATGCGCTCTACATGGTCGATGCGGTCGCCTCGCTCGCCTGCATGCCGTTCGACATGGACGCGTGGGGCGTCGACGTGGCGATGTCCGGATCGCAGAAAGGCCTGATGACGCCGCCCGGCCTGAGCTTCGTCGCCGCCGGCCGGCGCGCGCGGGCGGCGCACAAGCGCGCGGACTTGCGCACGCCCTACTGGGACTGGACCTCGCGCGAGAGCGAGGTGCACTACATGAAATATGCCGGCACGCCGCCCGAGCACCTGATGTTCGGTCTCGCGCGCGCCGTCGACATGATCCGCGCCGAGGGGCTCGACAACATCTTCCGCCGTCATCGCCTGCTCGCGGAGGCCGCGCGCCACGCGGTCGCCGTGTGGGCGCGCGGCAAGGCGCTCGCGTTCAACATCGCGGCGCCGGCCGAGCGCTCCGACACGGTGACCACCATCCGCATGACCGACGGCGGCGACGCGCGCCCGCTGCTCGACTACTGCAATACGAAGTGCGGCGTGGTGCTCGGCCAGGGCCTCGGCGACATGCGCCACAAGGCGTTCCGCATCGCCCACATGGGACACGTCAACGCGCCGATGGTGCTCGGCACGCTCGGCGTCGTCGAATGCGCGCTCGAGGCGCTGAAGATTGCCCACCGCAAGGGCGGCGTGCAGGCGGCGATCGGGTGGCTGGGCCGCGAGGTGAAAGCCTGAGCCGGGCAGGGCGCGGCGAAATAGGCGCAAAGTTGTCCAATCCTCATTCCGGCCGGGTGCTACGATCGGTCACGCATCATGCGGTCGCGCGGGCGCCCGCGCGGCATGAACCCGGGAGGAGAATCTCACATGAAACGCGTTTTCGCCGCGGCCGCGATCGTCGCGCTGGCCCTCGATTGTGCCCAGGGCGCCTCGATGATGTCGGAGGCGCAGGCCCGCGCCAAGGCGATCGATATCCTCAAGGGCGATCCGTACGGCAAGACGCGCGCGGCGGTCGCCGGCAACATCAAGCAGGTCCGGCTGGTGCAGAACGCGGAGAGCCCGGCGTGCGGCGCCAAGACCACCGCGTGGGAATTCCATGTCGTGGTGGTGACGGCCAAGAAGGATCAATTCAACAACGGCGTGATCGACGGCTATCTGGCGATCGACCCACGCACCGGCAAGATGCTTTGCGCCAACCTGCCGCTGCTGGACTAACCGTGCAATCGGCGGGACCTGCATCCCGTTCGTGCCCGGCCGCGAGCAGGGCTTACCGCGCTTGACGCCGGACGAGGCCCGCGAGCGTGCCCGCGATGATCCCGACCGTGATGCCGGTCTCGCCGCGGCCGGCGAAGAACGTCGTTTCGATCCAGTAGCCGAGCAGCCCTCCGGCAAACCATGCGAATGAGGCAACCAACCGCAGGCTGCGGCCGCCAAGCGATGCAGGCTTCCTCATTGGGCGCTTTCCGGCGGTGCGAGCGTCACTTCACGACGATCGGAATTGACGGAATTTGTGGTTCGATCGGAATCGGCGGCGGAACGTAGGCTTCATTCGCGCTCGTGTTCTTCGCCTGCGTACGCGTCGCCGCCGCTGCATGGCGAAAAGGCGCCGCCGCACCGACGCGTGCCCGTTGGGTGCGCGCAACGCAAAAAGGCCCCGACTTGGCGCCGGGCCCATCAACGCATCAAGTCGGGTCGATCAGTGGAACTGGTAATTCACGCCGACCCGCAGGATGTTGTCGGTGATGTGCGAGGTTCCGCTCACCGCGATCGGGTTCGGATTGGCGGCGAGCGCATTGATCCCGTTGAACGAGACCGTGCCGAGATCGATGTAGAGATACTCGATCTTGGCGGTCCAGTTGCCCATGATGCGCCCTTCGAGCCCGACGCCGAGCGTCCAGCCGAGCTTGACGGTCTCGTTCGTGAATCCCGCCACGACCGGCGCGCCGACGCCGTTGAAGCCGGAGATCGTCCCGCTCGTGTCGATCGACCCGTAGGCCAGGCCGCCCGTCGCGTAAGCGAGCCACGTGGGGCTCAGCGCCGTGGTGCCGACCCGGCCGCGCAGCGTGCCGAACCATTCGAGCCGCTGGTTGAGGCTCAGCGCTCCGGGAAACGCCGCGGCGCCGCCGGGCAGCGTCGAGCCGAGCGAGCAGAAAATACCCGGGCAGGGATAGAGCGCCCGGCCCGCCTGGTCGGACAGCTGGATATCGGTCTCGAGACCGAACACCCACGTGCCGCGCTGCCAGTTGTGGCCGGCCTGCAGGCCGCCGATCACGCCGTTCATCGCAAAACTGCTGGAGGCGCCGAACGCGCCGGCGGCGGGCGGCGTCGTGAACGTCACGTTGGTGCTCGAATGGCCCCAGCTGTAGCCGAGATTGCCGCCGGCGTAGAACCCGGTCCACCACGGCGGGTCGGGCGCCTTGTAGATCGGCGCCTTGATCGGCAGGTCCGCGGCCGATGCGGCGCCCAGGCCGGCGCAGATCCACATCGCGCATGTCGCGAGCCGAAATCCTGTTCATGCGGTGCCCCTCCGTGTCCGGACATTCCCAAAAAAAGAGAGCAAGATCAATCATAATTCCGTGCATTTTGCGGAAAAAATAACGAAGCTGCGGAAATATCACGGACACCTGTCAAGGCCGTGGCGCGCATATCGAAATCGCGTGGCGGGCATTCCACAGGAGGGCCGCATCTTTTGGCGCGGGACGAATCGACCTCGACCTTCACGGCCGCGTAGCAAGCGCCGCGTTTGTCGGCGCGCGGAATCCGTGTTGTGTGAAGGGGATCATGGCTGGCCGCCGCGCCGGTCTTGCGTCGAATTCACCTCGGCGGCATGCGACCTGCGCCCGGCTACCGGGCGGCCATCAGCTTCTCCATCTCGTCCAGGGTGCGCGACAGCTTGGCCACGAGCGCGCGATACGGAACGGGCGTCGTCATGTCCAGGCCGGCGCGCTTGAGAATGTCGAGCGGGTAGGCCGATCCGCCGGCGCGCAGCACGTCGAGATACTTGTCCCGCTCGTCGGCCGAGCCGCTCAGGATCCGGTCGGTGAAGTAGGCGGCGGCCGACAATGAGGTCGCGTACTGGTAGACATAGAAATCCTGGTAGAAATGCGCCGGCGCGGCCCATTCCATGCCGTAGAGCGGATCGATCGCGACGGCCGGGCCATGATAGGCCTTGAGGATGCCGTAGTAGGTCGCGGTCAGGTCCGCGCCCGAGAGGGAGTTTCCCTTTTCCGCCGCCTCGTGGATCGCCAGCTCGAACTCGCCGAACATCGCCTGACGATAGAACGTGGCGCGCACGAGGTCGCAGATGCGGTCGAGATAGAAGAGCTTCTCATCTGTCGTGCGGGCGCCGCGGTACATGTGCTCGGCGAGAAGCTGCTCGTTCACGGTCGACGCGATCTCGGCGATGAAGGTCGCGTAGCTCGCCGTCTCGAACGGCTGCGCCTTGGCGGCGAGCAGGCTGTGCATCGCATGACCCCATTCATGCGCGAAGGTGGTCATGGCCTCATAGTCGTCCGACAGATTGAGCAGCAGATACGGATGCACGTCGTAGGCGTCGGAGTTCATGTACGCGCCCGCGGCTTTGCCCTTGCGCGGCAAAGCGTCCATCCAGCGCGCCAGGGTCGATCGACCGAGCAGCGCGACGTAGTCCGCTCCCAGCGGGGCCACGGCGCGCAGGACGGTCGCGCGGATGGTCGCGATGTCGAATTTGCGCGCGATCCTGCTGGCGGGCGGGTACATGTCGTAATAGGCGAGGCTCGGCAGCCCCAGCATCCGGCGGCGTATGTCGAAGTAGCGGTGCAGGACCGGCAATCCGTTCCGCGTCTCGGCGATCAGCGTGCGGTAGACATTTTCCGGGATGTTGTCGCCCGACATGGCGGCGGCCAGCGCATTGGGGTGGCGCCGCGCCCTCGCCCAGAAGACGTCGCCGTTGACCTGCGCCGCAAGCGCCGCGCCGAGCGTGCTCTCGTAGGTCTTGAACGCACCGAAATGGGCGTCGAAGGCTTTCTTGCGATCGCCCCGATTGGACGCGACGCGGGCGATCGTGAAACCTTGCTGGTCGAGACGGATCGCGCCGCTCGAGAGCGCGACGGTCGGCCAGGGCATGTCGGCCAGCACGAGCTGGGAGCGGATTTGCGAGAAGCCCGCGAGCGGCCGGCCCGCCAAGGCGAGCAGCCCTTCTCCCGCCGCATCCAGCGTATGGGCGGCCTGTCGCAACAGATCCAGCAGTCCGAAGCTGAACTTGCCGAGGCCCGGATCCTCGGCGATGAACGCCTTGATCCTGGCGCCGCCGATGGCCAAGAGCTCGGGGCTCATCCAGGATCTGGCCGCGGCCACCGCCGTGCCGAGCTCGTTGCTCTTCTGCCGCAACGCCTCGCCGGCAGGGTCCTGTAAGATTCTCATCGGCTTTCAGGCCCGCGTAGGTGCCCAGCCGGGAAGACCGGCGGCTGATGTCGGAGTCTGCCTGCAGCGCCGCCTTCAGGGTGGCGGCGCTTTCGCCCAGACGGCCCTTGTGGGCCGCAAGGCCCGGCAGCGCCGCGAGCAGGGCGTCGTATTCGGTCGTCCACGCCGCCGGGGTTGGAAACAGGTCCGACAAGTCCCACACCGTGGGCGGCGCACTGTCGGCCGCCCATGCGGCACCCGGGAGCAGCGTCAACGCACCGGACAGGATCAATGCGTCCCTGCGGCTGAGAGAAACCATCGTGGCGACCTCGTTCGTGGCGGAATGCACGCGGGCCGTCTGGCGCGCGATGCACGGGAGAGAGAACCAATGCATGCGGGGCGCGATGCGTCCGCAGGCGCGAGCACCTTAGTCCGCATTCGTCGCCGAATTGAGGCCTCACGCGAATATGCGCAAAGTTGTCCAAGCGCCGTGCCGGGTTCGGCGACAGGGTCGCAGGGCAGGCCGGGGCCGGTCGGTCGCATCCCTCCACGCGCCGCGATCTCGGATTCCTGATTGCGGCCCTCGGTGGTCGCGCCGCAGCGGCATGCCTGGAATCAGGGGGCAACCGGACGTTCGGCGGGTGCCGCCGGGAGGTACGGTCATGACCCCAAGCGATCATCTTGACTTTCCGGGACCGTCAAAATTCCGCGTGAAGCCGGCCGGCGAAAATCGATGCCGGGCCGCGGTCGGCGTTGTAACCGGGGTCGGCGATGAGCTGATAGTCGAAGGTCAGTGTGATCGATGGGCTGAACCCGTAAGCATAGTAGGTTTCGACCACCTTTTCGGCTCGGTAGTTCAATTGGCCGTCGCCGATCAGGATGCCCAGGCCGCCGGCTGCGAAGTACGCGCGCGCCTGTGGAGAGAGGCCCTCGATCACGCCGGCAATACCGATCCTGTCGTCGGGGCGCCCCCACGCGGTGCCCTTGAGCACCCCGCCGAGCGAAAGGCTTTTGTCGCAGTCGGTCCAGCCGATCTTCTCGGTCTGCCCTGCATCCCAGCTCGCGCGCGAAAATATGCCGAGGTCGTCGGTGATCGCCTGCTCGATATTGGCGATGAAGCCGTAATTGGTGCGCACGCGCCGCGTCAGCGTGATGTCGGGATAGTTCGGCGGCGTGACCGGCAGCGCGATCGCCTCGGCATAGCTGCCGGCAACTGCCCGGTTCGCCCAGCCGAACAAGCGCAGCTTGCCGGCCCGCGCGAACAGCGCGTAGCGCAGCTCCAGCTCCACCGCATACTCGCCTCGGTCCGGAATATGCATGTCGTACGTGTTCACGTTCGAAACGGTCGGAACCAGAAAATAGCCGGCGCGCACGGCCCAGGTTTTCTGGTTGAGGTCGGCGAAAGCGCCCCACGTATAGCTGATCTTATCCATGGTCTGATCGTAGGAGCCGCAGCAGTACATGTTCCAATTGAGGAAGTCCTTGCGCGGGTCGTGCGAATAGCTGTTCCCGTCGAAGAAGTCGATGATGGAGAACCGCCCGGCCGTGATGGTGATGCGCGAAATATCCTGCTTGCCGGCGAGCTGGTTCGGGGCATCCTCCATTGTCTCCTGGTCGCCACCGAGCCCGAACGTCTGGCGCACGTACACGCGCGCCATGTCGGCGCGCGGCATCGGGAAATTCGACTTCTGCGCTTCTCCATTGGGGAAGGCCGCGACGCCGAACGTGTCGCTCAGGCCGAAACCCTGCATGAGCTCCGGGGAGAAGTAGATTTCCCCGTTGTCCCAGGGCCGGAAACCGATGAATGCGGTCGCGCTCATGGTGTTCTTGAACTGGCCGCCGCCGAACAGAGTTTGTGGTCCCGCGTAAGGCGAGCGGAACGCAGGATATCCCTGGCCGATGAAAGTGAATTGTCCGTGCACGTTCCAGTCGTTCGATGCGATGGGCCATCCGCCGCCGCTCGCGGCGGGAGACGAATTCACATCGAACGGGTCGAGGCTGCGATTGAGGCCGAGTTGCAGCACGTGAACGTCGAATACGGATGCATAGCTCGTGCCCGACGGAAAGGTCGCGCCGGCGCCGCCGAAATGGTCGTACAGATATTCCAGCCGCGCGGTCCATGCCGGTGCGATCGCAACCTCGGCGCCGAGGCCGAGAGCCCAGCCGGTGTGCGTGCGCAGCGACTTGTCGGAATCGCTGATGATTCCCGGCGTCTCGTTGAGGCGCGCCTGCGACCAGGCAAGTCCTCCGGTTCCGTAGACCAGCCAACGATCGAACGCATAGCCGAAGCGACCGCGCAGGGTGGCGATGTAGTCGATCTGCTCGGTGACCGCCGTTCCCCGTGCAGTGTTGCGCCGGGTGACGTATCCGTCCTCGAGATAATTCGGGAATGAGGCGTCTCCCTCGATGCCGAACAGGAGCCGCGAGGGCAGAAGGAAATTGTAGCCGCCCTGCACCCCGGCGTAGAGGCTGCCGAAGGAGTTGCCTGATGATGTCGCTGCCGGATCAAACAGCATGTCGTTGACTTGCCCGCGACCGTAGCCGACATGGCCGCCGACATAGAACCCAGTCCAGTCATATTGAGCAATCGCCGGTGTTTGAATGGAGTCAATCTTGACCGCAACATCTGCCGCTGCCGCCGGACGAATTGCCGCAAGCGCCGCGATCGCAGCGATGGTAAGCGCACGCACTGGACTTTACCCTCCCACCCGACCTCAAGATGTGAAATTGGGGTCATCCCCCGCCTGGCAAGCCTGGTGTCGACACGCCGAAGGTCTGCAGAATGAGTATTGCGTTGAGCAGCAACACCAAGGCCGTGGCGACAATCGCCGAGATATGGGTGAGGCGGCTGTTCACGAACGGACCCATCACCTTGCTGCGCCGGGTGAAAATCAGGAGGGCAATCATCGGCAAGGGCAGGGCGATGCTAAGCACGACCTGACTGATGACAAGGGCGTTGGTCGCGTTCGCGCCCAGCCCGACGATGACGAAGGCCGGCACCATCGTCACGAGTCGGCGAACCCAGATCGGAATACGGAATCTGATGAAGCCTTGCATGATCATTTGGCCGGCCATCGTTCCGACCGTCGAGCTCGATATGCCCGACGCCAGCAGGGACACCAAGAACACGCTGGCCGAAGCAGCCCCAAGGAGCGGGGTCAATGTGTGATAGGCGGTCTCGATCTCCGCAACGTCGCTGTGTCCGGCATGAAAGGCGCCCGAAGCCATGATGACCATCGCCATGTTGACGAGCCCGGCGACCGTAAGCGCGGTGACGACCTCCCGATTGGAGATACGCACCAGCTTGCGCCTTTCATCGTCATCGCGGGCAGGCGTGCGTGCCTGCGTCAGCCCGGAATGCAAGTAGACGGCGTGCGGCATCACCGTCGCGCCGATGATACCGACGACAAGCAACAGCGCCTGAGCGTCGGCAAGCTGCGGCAACACCGCGTGCACCGCCGCCGAACGCCAATCGACCGGAGCAATGAAGATCTCGATCACGTAGCAGAACGCGATCACGCCGACCAAGCTGCCGATGATCAACTCGACCGGCCGGAAACCGCCGCGCTCGAACATCAGGATCGCGTAGACGATGATGCCCGTCACGACCATGCCGGCGAGCAGAGGGATGCCGAGAAGGAGAGAGAGCCCGATGGCGCCGCCGAGAAACTCGGCAAGATCGGTGGCCATGGCGGCGATCTCGCTGACGACCCACATGGCCCAAACGAGCCAGCGGGGAAAGTGCTCGCGGCACATCTCGGCAAGGTTGTGTCCGGTGACGATGCCCAGCTTGGCGGACAAGCCCTGAAACAGCATCGCGATCAGGTTCGCGAGCAGCACCACCCAGAGCAGCCCGTAGCCGTATTTTGCGCCCGCCTGGATATTGGTCGCGAAGTTGCCCGGGTCGATGTAAGCGACCGAGACGACGACGGCCGGACCGACGAACGCAGAGTACCTCCACCATCCGCGTCCGTTGCCTGCCAGCACGTCGCGAGCCACGGAAAGCGTGCGGGATGAAGCAATTCGCTGCGTCTG
>CAVPGG010000348.1:0-4399 GCA_963703755.1 uncultured Pseudomonadota bacterium | reverse complement strand
ACGCACGCGTTTCGCCTTCACCTGAAATAGCAGCTGTCAGGATCAGCCTGGAAAGGCTAATTACAGGGCCTCCACAGCGGCTGCCTGCGGCACACAGCACCTGTAGTACTTGTGTCTTTCAGCGGACGGGTTCTTCGTCGTGCTTACACGTGACTGGCGTCGGCAAGATCGAGGCAATGCATGGAGGTGTGTTACAATACTTACGACAGTTACATAAATTACAAAAGGAGATCCGGTTGAGGCCAACGAATTCCATGGTGCTGAGTATGCGCCTGCCGATCGAGAGTGGAAAACGTTTGAAGCGCATGGCGCATCGCCACGGATGGACCCCGAGCGACGCCAGTGCGCGTCTGGTGGAAGAGGGGTTGCGGCGGTCAGAATTTGCGTTCATTGATTTTCGCGATTCAGCTGCGGGCCGGCAAGCCTGCATTCAAGGCAGCACGCTTGCGGTGTGGGAGGTAATGTTGCTCGTCCGTGGTTATCACAAAGATGTGACGGCGGTCGCTCAACATCTCAGATGGCCAGAGGTAAGGGTGCGGGCAGCCGTTAACTATGCCGCGGCGTTCCCGAAAGAGATCGACGAAGCCATCTCGGGGAACGACGCCACTGATTTCGAGACGCTCAAACGCATGCTGCCGCAGGCGGTCGAGTTCGCCTCCGGGAAAGCGGTACGAGGCTGAAGTGCTCAAGTTTCTTCTGGATGAGCATGTCTCGCCCGCAGTGGCAGATGGCCTTCGACGTCGCAACCCGACGCTCGTGGTTCATTCAATGGCGGAATGGGAGAATGGTACCTTTCTCTAGGGCAGGAGGATTCCGCTTGTCTGTTGGCCGCTACCGCTGTGGGACTGACTCTGGTCACCTACTGATGGAGGACTATTCCGGTTCTGCTTAAAACCTGGGCAGAGGCAGGGCGAAACCATGGAGGCGTGATTTTTGTTGATGAAAAGGCCATCTCGCCGGCGAACACTGGAGGGCTGGTGCGGTGGCAATGAAATGGTTTCCCCCCATTGTTTCCCACAACTACACATGTTGGTAGATTGTTAATATCCTTTTTTGTGTTAATCTTTTGGTCTTGAAATTCTTACCATATGTTACTAACATAAAGAGGTTTTTCTTCCAAAAATTTCATGGCAAACAAAAAATATTTCAAACTTTGGAAGGTTGTCAAAGTTGGCAGCAGTGAAAAACTTTCACAGCTACCAATGTTGGTAGATTTTGAATAACTTTTTTTCAATAAATTTTTTGGCTTTGAAATTTGGTATGCATATCACCAACTTTAAGATAATGCTTTGGTGAAAATTTTATGGGAAAATACTAATTTTTGATCTCTCTAGAGGCTTTCAAAGTTGGAGATGCTGTGAGGACGAAGGCACCCAGTCGCCGACCCAAACCCTCGATCGCGGCTGGGGCTCGTGCCGGGATTTCGCCGTCTTCGTCGAGGCGGTGCGCAGCTCGGGTTCGGCGCGCGGCTCGTCTCGGGCTATCTGCACAATCCGGATCAGGGCAGCGTGGGATCGAGCGGCGGCGGGTCGACCCACGCGTGGGCGGAGGTCTATGTGCCGGGCGCCGGCTGGATCACCTTCGATCCGACCAACCGCAGCGTCGGCAGCTTCAACCTGGTCCCGGTCGCGGTCGCGCGCGACATCTGGCAGGCCATGCCGGTGACGGGCAGCTTCGTCGGGATGACCGATGCGTTTTCCGGGATGTCCGTCGAAGTCGTTGTCTCGTCCTAGATGCTGGGCGATCTCATTTCCTTGCACGCAAGCTCATGTCCGACAACAGCCGCAGCTCTTTGGCCGAGAGCCTCGCATGCAGGGTCTGCGCCGCGAGCTCGACGAAGATTCCATGCAAGGTGCTTCGAGCCGCTTGAACCATTTCGGTATCGTCGTAGTCGCGCACGCTCAGACGAATCGGCACCTGGAAGCTGACCGTCCGGCGATCGATCGAAAACGTGATGCAAACGTCCGAATCCGCCCGGCTGCCGGTGGCCGCCTCGATGCGTGCCACCTTGATCTTGAATTTGCCCATCAATTCAATCGTGCCGGCTGCCGCCGACCGAAACGACGCGACACGGTTTGCAAGGTTTGCCCCGCCGCGCCTAGATGTAGGGCGCGCGCAAATGCATCCCGGGACCGCGCCCGCGTGCGTGGCGCCGGCCGGAGCAGGCCGACCAGAAAACCGACCAAAGCGTGACGACGTTTCTTCGGCTCGTCGTCACGCTTTGGATTATTGGTCGAACCCGATTTTTTTCCGAAAACCGGCGTTGGGACCATGCGTTAGAAGTCCATTCCTCCGCCCGGCATGGCAGGCGCTGCCGGCTGCTTCTTCGCCACCTCGGCCACCATGGCCTCGGTGGTGATCAGCAGGCCCGCAACCGAGGCCGCACCCTGCAGCGCGGCGCGCACCACCTTGGTCGGGTCGATGATGCCCTTGGTCATCAAGTTCCCGTACTCGCCCGACTGCGCGTCGTAGCCGAACGCGTAGGTGTCCTTCTCCAGGATCTTGCCGACGATCACCGAGCCGTCGTCGCCCGCATTGATGGCAATCTGACGGGCCGGCCAGGACAGCGCCTTGCGCACGATCTCGACGCCGGTCTTCTGGTCGTCGTTGTGCGTGCGGATCTTCTTGAGCGCCTCGATCGCGCGCAGCAGCGCGACGCCGCCGCCCGGCAGGATGCCCTCTTCGACCGCCGCGCGGGTCGCGTGCATGGCGTCGTCCACGCGGTCCTTGCGCTCCTTCACCTCGACCTCGGTCGCGCCGCCGACGCGGATCACCGCGACGCCGCCCGCGAGCTTGGCGAGACGCTCCTGCAGCTTCTCGCGGTCGTACTCCGAGGTGGTCTCCTCGATCTGCGCCTTGAGCTGCGTGATGCGCGCCTCGATGTCGGCCTTCTTGCCGGCGCCGTTGACGATCGTGGTGTTTTCCTTCTCGATCATCACCTTCTTGGCGCGACCGAGCATGGTGAGCGTCACGTTCTCGAGCTTGATGCCGAGGTCTTCCGAGATCGCCTGGCCGCCGGTCAGGACTGCGATGTCCTGCAGCATGGCCTTGCGGCGATCGCCGAAGCCCGGCGCCTTGACGGCCGCGACCTTGAGGCCGCCGCGCAGCTTGTTGACCACGAGGGTGGCGAGCGCCTCGCCCTCCACGTCCTCGGCGACGATGACCAGGGGCTTGCCGGCCTGGACGACGGCTTCCAGGAGCGGGAGCAGCTCCTGCAGGCCGGCCAGCTTCTTTTCGTAGATCAGGATATAGGGATCCTCCATGTCGACCCGCATCTTGTCCGCGTTCGTCACGAAATACGGCGAGATGTAGCCGCGGTCGAACTGCATGCCCTCGACCACGTCGAGCTCGGTCTCGAGCGACGTTGCCTCCTCGACCGTGATGACGCCCTCGTTGCCGACCTTCTTCATCGCCTCGGCGAGGAACTTGCCGATCTCGGCATCGCCGTTGGCGGAAATCGTGCCGACCTGGGCGATCTCCTCGTTCGACGTGACTTTCTTCGAGTTGGCCTTGAGATGCTCGACCACCGCCTCGACCGCGAGGTCGACGCCGCGCTTCAAGTCCATCGGGTTCATGCCGGCCGCGACCGCCTTGGCGCCTTCCTTGACGATGGCGTGCGCCAGCACGGTCGCCGTGGTGGTGCCGTCACCGGCCTGATCCGAGGTCTTGGACGCGACCTCGCGCACCATCTGCGCGCCCATGTTCTCGAACTCGTCCTCGAGCTCGATCTCCTTGGCGACCGTCACACCGTCCTTGGTGATGCGCGGGGCACCATAGGATTTGTCGAGCACCACGTTGCGGCCCTTGGGGCCGAGCGTCACGCGCACCGCATGGGCGAGCGTCTCGATTCCGCGCAGCATCTTGTCGCGCGCGTCGACCGAAAACCTGACTTCCTTGGCAGACATGTGGGCAGCTCCTCAAAAATCTTTGTGTTGGTTGCATTGACGATGCGATTGGTCGGCCCGACGCCGGGAGGCGTCGTCACGCGGCCTCCTTGCGGGCCTGGATCTCTTGCAGAACCCCCATGACGTTGCTTTCCTTCATGATCAGGTACTCGATGCCGTCGACCTCGACCTCGGTGCCCGACCATTTGCCGAACAGCACCCGGTCGCCGGCCTTGAGGTCGATCGGGATGAGCTTGCCGGCCTCGTCGCGTCCCCCCGGGCCGACGGCGACGACCTCGCCCTCGCTCGGCTTTTCCTTGGCGGTATCGGGGATGATGATGCCGGAAGCGGTCTTGCTCTCAGCGTCGACGCGCTTGACGACGACGCGATCGTGCAGTGGACGGAATTTCATGGAGTGTCTCCGGGTTTGCGAAAAATCGATGCTTTCTCGCCGGCGCCCACGGGCTCGCACCGCGTCGCGCCAGCGGATATTCCGCGCTCTCGTACAGACGGCG
>CAVPGG010000347.1:0-26403 GCA_963703755.1 uncultured Pseudomonadota bacterium | reverse complement strand
GGGTTCGTCGTACCCGCTGGACGTTCGGATTCGGGGCTCGCCGCCTGGGCGGCCGTGCTCTTCGTCGTCATCGAGGTGGGCAAAGCCGTCAGCATGTGGTGACGGCACCCTCCGTCAACGGCGCATCCCCGATCTCATCGCCCGCGCGGGTATCCCTCGGCTGCTCACGGCTGCTCGGCGACCGGCGATCCGAAAAACTTCCCCTCGGGACCTCGATCATGCATCACGCAATGGAATTTTGGAACTTTCGCGCCCGATCGGCGTTCTCCACCGTTGCCTCGATTTCCGGTGGGTGGAAGCGGATGCAAGACGGCGAGACCTTACCTCTCTCCTGTCCGAAGTGTCATCACGCCACGCGCAAAACCGTTCCCTGGGTGCAGGAGAATACTTTCTACACCTGCCCCCAATGCGGCAATTCCGTCCTCATCGACAAGGACGTCGCGATGAGGCTTTTGGCGGAACCAACCGCAAAACCGACTAACGACTTGCGCATTCGCCTCCGGCGGTGCATAGCAGGGCGCGCACTTAACGTCCCGGCGGTGGAGCGATGAAGGACATCCCTTTGGGCCACGGCAATACGATGGCATTCGCGCCCGAACAGCGTCATACCGCCTCGGTTGTCGGCAATGCCGAGGTCGTCAGCACGCCGGCGCTCATCGGCTTTCTCGAACAGACCCAGCCATCGCGCCATCCTGCCCTTCGTCGAGGAGGGCGAGGTGTCGGTCGGGACGCGCGTCGAGGTCGATCATCTCGCCGCCGCGTTCCTCGGCAGCCCCATCGTGGCGACGACGCGCGTGGCCGCCGGTCGAGGGACGGCGCGTCACCTTCGAGGTCGAAGCGCGCCAGGGCGACAAGCTCGTGATGAAGGGCCGGCACGCCCGTGCCACCGCGAGCCGCGCTCGCCTCCTCGGTAAGAAATCCTGAGCTTCGAGGGGCCGCGGCAGGGCCGGCATGCCGCTCGATCCTACCGTCGTCACGGCCGAGCTCTCGGTCGTTGTCCCGAGCTTCAACGAGCGGGACAATGCCCGAACCGCTGATCGAGCGCCTGATCAATTGTCTCGACGGCATCGCGTGGGAAGTCATCTATGTCGACGACGACTTCGCCCGACGGCACCGCCGACGACGGTGCCGCGCGCTCGCCCGGCGCGACCCGCGCGTGCGCTGTGTGCACGCATCGGCCGGCGCGGCCTGTCGAGGGCCGGCGATCGAGGGTATTCTGGCCATCGGCGCGCCCTTCATCGGGGTCATCGACGCCGATCTGCAGCACGACGGGAGCCTGCTGCCGCAGATGCTCGCGGCGCTTAAGGCCGAGCGACTCGATTTGGTTGTCGGCTCAGCCGCCTACGTCGCCGGCGGCAGCGTCGGCGAATGGGACAACAACACGCGTCGCGATAGCAGCCACTTCGCCACGAGGCTCACCCGACTGGTCGTCGCCGCCGACCTCACCGACCCGATGAGCGGGGCTTCTCCCTGTCGACGCGAGGCGCCTTCGATCGCGCCGGTCCGCACGCTGTCCGGCCAGGGCTTCAAAAATACTGCTCGACCTGTTCGCCTCGTCGCCGCGCCCCCCGCTTCAGCGAATTCCCGTACAGCTTCCGCACCGCGCATCCACGGCGAGAGCAAGCTCGACACGATGGTCGCGTGGGAATTCCTGATGCTGCTCATCGACAAGCTGTCGGCCATTCGTGCCGGTTCGCTTCGCTCCTGTTCGCCGCGGTGGGCTCTATCGGGCGTCGGCGTCCATCTTGTGACACTCTCGCCTCGTGCTTATTTCTGTGGCGGCCTTCCCGGTGGCGCAGACGACCGCCACGATCGTCGCGATGACAGAGCAATTTCGCCCTCAACAACCTGCTCACCTATCGCGACAAGCGGCTGCGCGGCAGGCGCTTCTTCACCGGCCTTCTCTCGTTCTACGCGGTCTGCGCCTCTCGGCGCCGTCGCCAATGTCGGCATCGCGTCCGCGGCCCCTTCGAGCACCATTATTCCTCGTCCGCCATCGCTGTCTTCTCCCAGACCGTCACTCATTCACGGGTCTCATCCGGCGCAAAGTTTTTTTTCTCGTTGGATGATTTCAGTGGCGAGCCGCAAGTAGGCTTCGCTGCCGCTGCATTTGAGATCGTAGACAAGGACCGGCTTGCCGTAGGACGGCGCTTCCGAGACGCGCACGTTGCGCGGAATGACGGTGTCGTAAACCTTGGCGCCCATGAACTCGTCCTTGCCCTTGACCAGCAGGGGCCGCTCGAGCGTGATCGCGGCGTTGACGGCGACTTTCAGGTCGTCGGTCGCCACATAGGCCTTGGTGCCTTCGAAACGCATGCGTCTGTCGTCCGTGGATTTCGATTTTGCGCCATCTGACAGGCTCGGCCGGCGCTTGTCGAGGCCAAAGGCGCGGCATAGCGTTCGCGTCCGGAATGACCGTCGCACGCGCATCGCAGAGGGCACCATGGGACGCCTCCTTACCCCCAGTCTGATCCGCACACTCACACTCGCCGCCCTCATGCTTCCGCTCGCCGGGCATGCGGACGAGCGCAAGCAGCTCGCCTTCGACGCGATCGACCGCAACGCGCCGCAGATCGCCGACATCAGCGACTCGATCTTCTATTTCGGCGAGCTCGGCATGCAGGAGTTCGAGACGACCAAGCTGCTCAAGGCCACGCTCGAGGCGGCCGGCTTCCGCGTCGAGCTCGGCGGCGCCGGCATGCCGACCAACCTGTGGGCCGAGTGGGGCTCGGGTCATCCGAAGATCGTGATCGTCACCGAGATCGACGCCCTGCCGGGCGGCTCGCAGAAGCCGCTTGCGTTCGCGCGCGCGCCGCTCGTGCCGGGCGCGCCGGGCCACATGGAGGGACACAACACCCATGGCGGGGTGGCGTCGGCGGCGGCCTTCGCGGCCAAGCAGGTGATGCAGCGCTACGGCCTGCCCGGCACGATCGCGATCTCGTTCGGCCCGGCCGAGGAGCAGATCGCAAGCCGTCCCTTCATCGTGCGCGCCGGCTACTTCAAGGACGTCGACGCCATCATCTACCTCCATATCGGGCCCGTGCTCGCGACCGGCCATGGCCTGCAGAACTACGCGGCGATCAGCGCGATCTTCACGTTCCACGGCAAGACCGCGCATGGCGCCATCAACCCGTGGGACGGCCGCGATGCGGTCGACGCGGTCGAGCTCATGGACATCGGCTTCGACAAGCTGCGCGAGCATCTGCGTCCGACCTATCGCGCCCACCGCACCATCACCAATGGCGGCATCCAGCCGAACATCATTCCCGACACCGGCCAGATCTGGTGGTTCGTGCGCGACGCCAGCATGCCGGCCGCCAAGGCGACCTACGACAAGCTGGTCAAGATCGCCGAGGGCGCCGCGCTGATGACCGGCACGACCTATGACGTCAGATATGCGGCATCGGCCTGGCCGCAGCTCGTCAACCGCAGCATCGCGGAGGCGATCCAGAGGAACATCGACGTGGTCGGCGTGCCGAAGTGGAGCGAGGAGGAGCAGACGTTCGCGCGTGATTTCCAGAAATCGGCCGACCGTCCGGTGGTCGGGCTGCGCACGACGCCGGAGGCGCTCGGCGAGCGGCGGCAGTCGGCCTCGTCGAACGACAATGGCGACGTTCTCATGGATCGTGCCGGCCGGCCTCTTGAACTTTCCCGCCTCGGTCCCGGGCATCCAGTATCACGAGTGGCACGCGGCGGTGACGCCGGTGAGCTCGATCTCGCATAAGGGGCAGGTCGCGGGCGCCAAGGTGCTCGCCGCCTCGATCATCGATCTCCTCACCTCGCCTGAGCTGCTCGCCAAGGCGCGCGCCGAGTTCGCGGTCGAGTCGAAGAAGACCCCGTATTTCTCGCTGCTGCCCGCGGATGCGCGGCCGGACGTCGATCTCAACCGCGCCGACATGGAGAAGTACCGCCCGGCGATGCGGCAGTTCTACCTGAACAAGACCCCGCGCTTCGAGTGACATTTTCTTTGAGCATGATCTTTTCCGAAAACCGGGACCCACTTTTCGGGATCATGCTGCTTCTTTGAGCATGATCTTTTCCGAAAACCGGGACCCACTTTTCGGGAACATGCTGCGGGCGCGGGCGGCCGCTGCGGGTACTGAACACGCCCGCCTCGCGCGAACGTGAGCGCAATTGAGTGCCGATCCGAGGGCAGATGAGCTATGAGGATTCCACACGGTTATGCATGCGAAGGAGCCGATCATGATCAATCGCCGCTGGCTGCTGACGGGCGCGGGCGCACTCGCGCTGATCGCGGGCCTGCGCGCCATGCGCGGCCCGCAGGCGGCCGCGGCGGGCACGTTCGAGGTCGAGAAGCCGGACGCCGAGTGGCGCCGCATTCTCTCGCCCGAGGCCTATGACGTCCTGCGCCACGAGGGTACGGAGCGGCCGTTCTCGAGCCCGCTCGATCACGAGAAACGCAAGGGCACTTTTGCCTGTGCGGGGTGCGACCTGCCGCTGTTCTCCTCGGACACGAAGTTCAACAGCGGCACCGGCTGGCCGAGCTTCTACCAGCCGCTGACCAATGCGGTCGGGACAACGGAGGACCGCTCCTTCCTGATGCGCCGCACCGAGGTGCATTGCCGCCGCTGCGGCGGCCATCTCGGCCACGTGTTCAACGACGGCCCGCCGCCGACCGGTCTGCGCTACTGCATGAACGGGGTGGCGCTGAAGTTCACGCCCACCGCCGCCGCGCCGGCCTGAGCCGGCCCGGCATTTTCTGCCGCCGGGTGGCCGAATCTTTGCCGGTAGGGTCCCGCGGGCTTTTTTCCCAAACCATTGAAATATAACGATATTACTCCTGGCACGGAGCTTGCGAAGCAGGGCGCGAGTAGCGCGGCCTGTGCGTATTTTGATCGCCCCATGGCCGCTCTGGACCGAGTGGAGACAAGTCATGGGTATCTTCGACGCTCTTACGACCGCGGTGTCCGGTCTGAGCGCCCAGTCATTTTCGCTGCAGAACATCTCCGGCAACATCGCCAACTCGCAGACGACCGCCTACAAGGGCATCCAGACCAGCTTCCAGGATCTCGTCTCCGACAACCTCCCGAGCCAGCAGATCGCTGGCAGCGTGCTCGCGAACTCGGTGCCGACCAACAACGTGCAGGGCGACATCCAGAACGCCAAAACCAGCACGTACATGGCGGTCAACGGCAACGGCTATTTCATCGTCGAGAAGCCGACCACCTTCACCGACAACCAGCCGGTTTTCAGCGGCGTCAACCTCTACAGCCGCCGCGGCGACTTCCAGCTCAACCAGAACGGCTTCCTGGTCAACGGCGCGGGCTACTACCTGATGGGCATCCCGGTCGATGCGACCACGGGCAACCCCACGGGGAGCATTCCGCAGACGCTGCAGTTCTCCAACAACCTGATCCCGGCGCAGGAGACCTCGCAGATCCAGTACAACGCCAACCTGCCGAGCGTGCCGCAGACGCCGAGCACCCAGTCGGGGGTGAGCGGCTCGAACCTGCTTAATCCGGCAAACTTCACTGCCAATCCGCTCGCCGGCGCGCCGCAACCCGCGAAGGTCGCGGGCACCGGCGCAAACCTGCTGCCTGACGCGCCGGCGACCGGGACAGGCACGGTCGGCAGCCTGACGAACGCCACCAATCTGACGACGCTCGGCGTCTCCAGCGGCGACGTCATCACGGTGACGGACGGAACCAATCCGCTGTCGTACACGGTGACCAACGCCTCGACCGTGCAGAACCTGATCACCAGCCTCAGCGGCGCCAACTTCGCCGTGTCGCTGCAGGGCGGCAAGCTGCAGGTCCAGTCGACCAACGACGTTGACAACAACACGATCTCCGACACCACCGGCAATCTCAACGTGCTCGGCTTCGGCGCCGGCAACACGACGTTCACGCCGACCAACCTGCTCACCCAGCACGCGGTCGCACTCAATCAGACCCTGACGGTGCAGATCGGCTCGAACCCGCCGAACCCGCTGCAGACCATCACGTTCGGCACGGCGCCAGGCGACGTGCAGACCGAGGCCCAGCTCAATGTCAAGCTGCAGGCGCTCGCCGGCGTCAGCGCGGCGTCGACGGGCATCAACGCAAGCGGCGACATCACGATCACGGCCGCGAACACGACCGACGCGGTGCAGGTCGGCGGCACGTTCGCGCCCGCGACCTTCGGCATCACCAACACGCTGGCGCTGCCGTCGAACGGCAACGTATTCGGCGTCGATCAGGGGACCTTCCTCAACGAATTGATCTCCGGCGGCTCGATCACGGCGTTCAGCGGCACGGGCGCGCCGGTCAACGTTCAGTTCCGCTGGGGCAAGGTCGACAGCTCCTCGCTCGGTGCCGGCCACACCGACACCTGGAACATGTTCTACCAGACCAACTCGAACGCCACGAACACGCAGCCCGCCTGGGTCAATGTCGGCACCACCTTCGCCTTCAACTCGAGCGGCCAGCTGACCCCGCCGATCAGCAGCCTTACGCTCAACAATGTCAGCGTCGACGGCCAGGCGCTCGGCAACGTGCAGGTCGCGTTCGGCTCCGGCGGGCTGACCCAGTTCGCCAACACCAACGGCACCGTGCAGGTGAACCTGCTGACCCAGAACGGCGCCTCGGCCGGCCAGCTTCAGTCCATCGCGGTCGACAACCAGGGCCGCATCGTCGGCACCTACTCGAACGGCCGCACGGTGCCGCTCGCCGAGGTCACGCTCGCCAACTTCAACGGCCAGAACAACCTCAAGCAGCTCGACGGCGGCGCCTACGAGGCGACAGCCGACTCCGGCCCGGCCCTGCTCAATGCCACCGGCCAGATCGTCGGCAGCTCGCTCGAAGCCTCGAACGTCGACATCGCGGACGAGTTCAGCAAGCTGATCGTCACCCAACAGGCCTACTCGGCCAACACGAAGATCATCACCACCGCCAACTCGATGGTCCAGGATCTCTTGAACGTCATCCGCTGATCGCCGCCGCGCCGCTCGCGTGCGGCGATGACCGGATGACCTCGGTGAAAAGGTTATGAGTCTCACCCAGGCACTCAATGCGGCAACGGCCGGCCTCAACGTGACGCAGCAGGCGCTGTCGGTCACGGCCGGCAACGTCGCCAACGCGCAGACCCCCGGCTACGTCCGCAAGTCGCTGGAGCAGCAGGAGTCGGCGGCCGGCACGTCGATCAGCGTCGTCACCGGCGCGATCACGCGTTCGCTCAACGCGCTGGTGCAGAGCCAGCTGCAGACGCAGACCTCGGGCGCGTCCTACGCCACCAAGCTCTCGCAGATCTATCAGCAGCTGCAGAACGTGTACGGCACGCCGGGCTCGCCGAGCGCGCTCGATACGCTGTTCAACAACTTCACCTCGGCGCTGCAGAGCCTGCAGTCGAACCCCTCGTCGTCGACCGCGCAGAGCAACGCGATCAACGCCGCCCAGGTGCTCACCCAGCAGCTCAACCAGGCGAGCGACGGCATCCAGACATTGCGCGAGTCGGCCGAGCAGGGCATCTCGACCGACGTGCAGGCCGCGGACAACGCGCTGAAGCAGATCGCATCGATCAACGCGCAGGTGACCAACACCAGCTCGGCCGACGCCGCGACGACCTCGCTGCTCGACCAGCGCGACCAGGACGTGAGCCAGCTCGCGCAGCTCATGGACATCAAGGTGGTCCAGGGCCAGAACAACCAGATCTACGTCTACACCAGCTCGGGCACGCAACTTGTCGGCGCCGGGCAGACGGCGGCGCAGCTCGCGTTCAATCCGCAGGGCGCGATCACGGCGAGCACGCTGTGGAACGCGGACCCGGCCAAGAGCGGCGTCGGCACCATCACGCTGACGACGCCGGGCGGCACGCCGATCGACCTGATCGCCACCGGCGCGATCCAGTCGGGCGAGATCGGCGCCTACCTGCAGATGCGCGACTCGATCCTGCCGCAGGCGCAGACCCAGCTCGACCAGTTCGCGGCGAACATGTCGCAGGCCCTGTCCGACGTGACGACGCAGGGCACGGCGGTCTCTTCCGCCGGCCAGAACGGCTTCTCGGTCGACACCGCCGGCATGCAGCCCGGCAACGCGCTGCAGCTCGCCTATACGGACAGCTCGAACGTCAAGCACACGGTCAGCCTCGTCAACGTCAACAATGCGTCGGTGCTGCCGCTGCCGAGCCCGTCGGCCACCAATCCGAACGAGCAGGTGATCGGCATCAATTTCTCCGGCGGCTTGGCGTCGGTGGTGTCGCAGCTCAACACGGCGCTCGGCAGCGCCGGGCTGCAGTTCTCCAACCCATCCGGCACGACGCTGCAGGCGGTCAACGCGGTTGCCAGCACCACGACCGTCAACTCGCTTTCAGCCACCGCGACCATGACGTCGCTCGCGAGCGGCAACTCGCAGCTGCCGCTGTTCGTCGACGGCAACACGGTCTACTCGGGCGCGATCAATCCGACCGGTCCCGAGCAGGTCGGGTTCGCGCAACGCATCTCGGTCAATCCGGCGCTGCTCGCCAGCCCGAACGGCCTGGTCGCCTTTTCGGCGGGGACGGCCTCGGGCGACCCGACGCGCCCGGCCTTCCTCTACAGCCAGATGGCCAACGGCTCGTCGGTGTTCTCGCCGGCGACCGGCATCGGCGGCACCAGCTCGCCGTTCAGCGGCACGCTCTCGTCCTTCCTCGGCCAGGTGATGGGCCAGCAGGGCCAGGCGGCCGCCAATGCCAGCAACCTGCAGCAGGGCCAGCAGGTGGTGCTCAACTCGCTGCAGCAGCGGATGGACACGGACTCGGGCGTCAACATCGACACCGAGATGACCAACCTCCTGAGCCTGCAGAACACCTACGCGGCGAACGCGCGGGTCTTCTCGGTGGTTCAGCAGATGTATCAGACCTTGTTGCAGATGTGAGGCGGTCATGAGCATCCAAGGCGTCAGTGGCATTTCGTCGTCCATGATCGGGTCGCTGGTCGACCTCAACAACCAGCTCAACGACCTGCAGCAGGAGCTCGGCACCGGGCAGAAGTCGCAGACCTATGCGGGCCTCGGCGTGCAGCGCGGGCTCACGGTCGGCCTGCAGTCGCAGCTCGCCGCCATCGGCGGCTTCGACGACACCATCACGGCGGTCGGCACCCAGCTCAGCGTCGCGCAGACGGCGCTGCAGGGCATCGCGACCTCGGCCGACACCGTCAAGCAGTCGGCGATCAACTCTCCGTTCAAGATCGACCAGACCGGGCAGAGCACCGACCAGCAGTCCGCGCAGGGCCAGCTCGACCAGATGCTCGGCGCGCTCAACACCCAGGTCGGCAACAACTACATCTTCTCCGGCATGAGCCCGGACAAGCCGTCGGTTGCCTCGCTGTCGCAGATCCTCAACGGCAGCGGCACGGCGGTGGGCTTCAAGCAGGTGCTGAGCGAGCGCCAGCAGGCGGACGGCGTCGGCGCGCAGGGCCGGCTGCTGATCACGTCGCCCGGCGCCTCGCAGGTCGCGATCGCCGAGGACGCGCTCAACTCGCCGTTCGGCCTGAAGCTCGCGGGCGTGACCTCGAGCCTCACGGGTGGCGGCACGGTGTCGGGCCCGAGCGGCCCGCCCGTCAACCCGAACAGCATCACGGTGGATTTCAGCGGCGGCAACCCGAGCCCGGGCGACACGGTCAAGCTCGCGTTCAACCTGCCGGACGGCTCGACGCAGGACCTCACGCTCACGGCGACCTCCTCGTCGCCGCCCGGCACCGGCCAGTTCACCATCGGGGCGACCACGGCGCAGACGGCGACCAACTTCCAGGCGGCGTTGACGTCGGGCGTGGGCCAGCTTGCCGACACGTCGCTCTACGGCGCCTCCGCGGTCGCGGCCGGCAACAATTTCTTCGCCAGCAATCCGCCGCAGCGCGTCAACGGCGCGCCGCCGAGCAGCGCCACCTCGCTCGATCGCCGGCACGCCGAGCAACACGGTCTCGTGGTACACGGGCGAGAACGGGGCAACGCCGGCGTTGCAGACCGCCACGGCGGTGATCGATCAGGGGCAGACCATCTCGTACGGCATGCGGGCAAATGAATCGGCGCTGACCACGGCGGTCGAGAACGTCGCGATCTTCGCCGCCACCACCTATTCGTCGGCCAATCCGAACGCGGCCGCCCAATACCAGTCGGTCACGCAGCGCGTGGGCGCCAATCTCGACGGGACGCCCACCACCCAGAGCATCTCCGACATCGAGGCGCAGATCGCCAATGCGCAAACCGCGATGACGGCGGCGCACAGCCGCCATCAGCAGACCTCGACGGTACTCACCAACTTCCTGCAGAGCATCGAGGGCGTGGACAACACGAAGGTCGGCGCGCAGATCCTGGCGCTGCAGACGCAGCTGCAGGCGTCGCTGCAGACCACCGCGCTGTTGTCGAAGATCTCGATCGTCAACTACATCCCGGCCTGACGTAAGCACGCGCGCCGCATGCGCACGCCTCGCCGGCCGGCGCGCGCGGGAGTTGGTAAATACCTCAAGCGAGCGCTTAATCATCCATTAACCGCCGCCCTCCTACATCAATGAATCAGCATTCCGACGCGCAACCGAGCGCTCCCCGCATGACCGACGGCGGCATCCGTTTGAACCTGGGCGATCCGGTGCCCTGGTTCAGCGCGCGCACACTCGCGGGCGGTCCGTTCGATCTGCACGTGGCGGCCGGGCGCTGGATCGTGCTGTCATTCCTCGGCGACCCGGCGGATGCGCGCGGCGAACGCGAGCTCGCCGAGCTTCTCCAGTCGGCGCCGCTGTTCGATCCCGACCGGATGGTCTGCTACGCGGTGCTCGCGAAGCCGCCGGCCGATCCGGCGCGCTATGCCGATCCGGGCACGAACGCGTTTGCGGCGCTCGCCGACTTCGACGGCGCGATCAGCCGCGCCTACGGGGCGGCCGAGATGCCGCGCACCTTCATCCTCGACCCGATGATGCGGGCGATCGCCAACATTCCCTGGGACTATGCGGCCGGCCACGCCAAGGCGGTGCGCGAGACGCTGCAAGGCCTGCCGTCGGTCGACGACTCGGCCGGCGTGCCGCTGAGCGCGCCGGTGCTCATCGTGCCGCGCGTCCTCGACTATTCGCTGTGCGATTTCCTCATCCGCCTCTACGAAAGCGTCGGCGGCGAGGACTCCGGCTTCATGCTCGACGTCGGCGGCAAGACGCTCACCACGATCGACCACCGGCTCAAGCAGCGCGGCGATCTCGTGGTCGCGCTGCCCGAGGTGCGCGAGGCGATCCGCGGGCAGGTCGTGCGGCGGCTCTTGCCCGCGATCGAGCGCTTCTTCCAGTTCCACGCGACGCGCATGGATCGCTACATCGTCGCCTGCTACGACAGCGACATGGGCGGGCATTTCTCTCGCCATCGCGACAACGTCAATGCCGGCGCGCAGCACCGCCGCTTCGCGGTCTCGATCAACCTCAACAAGGACTTCGAGGGCTGCGACCTGATCTTCCCCGAGTTCGGGCGCCGGCGCTACCGCACGCCCTATGCGGGCGCGACGGTGTTTTCGTGCGGCGCACTGCACGAGGTGACGCCGGTGACGCGCGGCCGCCGCTACGCCTTCCTGGCCTTCCTCTACGGCGAGGCCGACGCGGCGCTGCGCGAGACCAACAATGCGGGCCTGCACGAGGGCGAGCTGCACTACAGCGGCGACCGCGACCGCCTGCGTCCCGATCGTGCCGCATGACTTCTTGTGCCGCATTTTTCACGCGAATGCTTTAGTGGAGGCTCCCGCTTGATCGATCCGGTCCATCTCGTCGTGGCGACGCCCTGCTTCGGCGGGCAGCTCACGACCACCTACGCGCAATCGATCTTCAAGCTGCAGAAGGGTGCTGCGCGCGACGCCCGAGATCGAGATGTCGATCCTGCTGCGCAACGGCGACGCACTGATCACCCGCGCGCGCGCCGACCTTGTCGCGCTCTTCCTCGATAATCCGGCTGCGACGCACCTCCTGTTCATCGACGCCGACATCGGCTTCGAGCCCGACCAGGTCATCCGCCTGATCGCCTGCGGCGCCGACATGTGCGCCGGGTCCTATCCGATCAAGCGCATCGACTGGAACAAGGCGCGCCGGGTGATCGAGGCCGGACGTCCCAACCCGGGATCGGCCGCGCTCGACTACGTGCTCGAGGTCGAGGATCCGCAGCACATCGCGATGCGCAGCGGATTCGTCCGCGTGCGCTACGCCGGGACCGGCTTCCTGATGATTCGCCGCGCCGCGATCGAGAAGATGTGCGCGCATTATGCGTCCCTGCAGTTCCGCCGCGAGCACTCGAGCAACGACGCGCTCGCCGACAATCCGCATCGCTTCGCGCTGTTCGAATGCATGATCGAGCCGGGGACCGGCGTCTATCTCAGCGAGGATTTCAGCTTCTGCAAGCGCTGGACCGAGATCGGCGGCGAGATCTGGGCCGATGTGCACAGCCGGCTCGACCATGTCGGGCCCGCGGTCTTTCACGGCGACCTCGCCACCCAGTTCGGGGTGCAGACGGATTCGCGGGAGGCGGCGGCCTGAAGCCGCCGGATGCGACCCATGAGCGCGCTGATCGGCGGGGACGAGCTCAAAGCCGCCGCCGCCCGCTTCACGGAATGGCAGCACGAGAATATCCCGGCGACGCAGCGCGGCGCGTTCAGCGTGTTCGACAAGTGGTTCACGCTGGTCACGGCGCGCTTCGCCGCGCTCGATCCCGGCAGGCCGTGGGAGGAGAGCATTGGCGCGCAGGGCGCCTCCGGCATGACAGGGGAGCCGGCGTGGGAGCTCAGGCGGCTGCGCCAGTTTCTCGACCGCTGGCAGCGCGGGCGCTTCGTCTCGTTCGCCGAGCGTACCGCGGCGCGCGCCAACTATGACCCGCGCTTCGGCACCGAGTTCGGCGCCGACGCGCTGCTCGCCTGCCAGGGCGCGCCCAACCTGATGCGCTGGCGCGGCCTGCCGCTGTTCAAGACCGCGTTCGACTTCGCGATCTATCCGCAGCTCCTGCAGGAGCTGCGGCCGCGCACCATCTTCGAGATCGGCTCGGGCTCGGGCGCGAGCGCGCTGTGGCTCGCCGACCTGACGCAGACGTTGGCGATCGATGCGCTCGTGCATTCGGTCGACATCCGTCCGGCGACGGCCGAGCATCCGCATGTGCGGTTCTACCGCGGCGATTGCCGCGATCCGGCGACGCTCTTCCCGGCCGAGATCCTCGCGCAGGCGCCGCGTCCGTGGCTCGCGATCGAGGACGCGCACCAGAATGTGCCGGGCGTGCTCGCCTGGCTGCACGAGCGGCTCGCGGCCGGCGACTATCTCGTGGTCGAGGACAGCGACGTGAAGCGCGACGCATTGGAGGCCTTCGACGCGGCGCATCCCGGCCAATACAAGGTCGACACCCGCTATACGGACTTCTTCGGCCGCAACGCGACCTGCGCGAACGACTCGATCTTCGTGCGGCAGGGGTAGAGCAAACTCCACCCGCGCTGGATCACCACGTCAGGCCCGGCCGCACTCCATCGGAATGAACGGTGTCCGCTCGCGTTCGCGAAACCGCCAGGTAATACACGCAGAACGCGCTTCGTCGAATTCAATTCAACCATTTCCGGAAACGCGCAGAACGAACTCAATCGACCAACTCCCTATCGGCGCTAGGCTTTCCGTCGTCGCGGATGGTCCCATGCGGCGCAGTCGAGGGTGTCAGCGGTCGTTTCCCGGGTTGGCGCCGCCGGCGTGGCGTCGAAGGCGAAAAGAATCGCGCCGGAATACGCGTGAAATACAAGCGCGATACGCGGCAAATGCAAGCGAACGTCCTGGAATCCCGACAGAAAATTCGAGTAGCCGAAACAAGCGGCGAGCGACAGGAACAAGGGCGAGAACAAGGCTTCGAGGCAGCGGACGATGCGCGCAACGCGGCAATGCTGGGGTCTTCGGCACGAAAAAGCCCGGCCACCGTTCCGGCGCCGGGCGCAATTCAACGCGTCCCATTTCGCCGGTATGGCAATTGAAGCAGGGGTGCAAGAACAAAATGTCACCCTCCTCGCCAGCGGCACCGGCTCCGGGGCGAAAAAAACCGTCATAGTGTGCGTTACATCACACAACCCGAACGGGGGCTCGCGCTACTAACTCCATGAAGACCGTTTCACGCGGTGACGTGCAGACGGCCCGAGATGGAGAGCTGCCATGACGACGCGCCTGAACGAGGAGTTTCAGCGCAGCAATGGATCCGCGCGCCCGGCGAGGTTCGTCCTCGTCAACGAGCGCGTCCCGCGAGAGCACGCGCATTGCGCCATGTGCTGCGCGAGGATCGAGCGGGGCTACGTCCGCGATCCGCAGACGCGCCTCGTCTACTGCGATACGCAGTGTTTCGGCCAACACAAGAGGATGTCAACGCCTGCCGCCGCGGGCTATTCGAGGAGGGTGTCATGAGATGCGCCCATCCCGGCTGCAACCGCGGCATCGGCCTCGTCTCGCACCGGCGCTGGTTCAGCAATCGGCTCTATTGCTCGAGAGCCTGCTGCTACGACTACGTGACACAGCCGCGCGAGGCCCGCACCGAAGCGCCGCGCGATGAAGGCTTCCTCGCGACGCTCCTCGCACTGCCGGGCGCGAGGGCGAACCCGGCGCCGGCTACGGCGCTCGTCCGCGTGAGAACGCGCTGAGGTCCAGTTGCGTCGTGCCGTGAGGGTTTGCCTGATCTGCCGCGAATCGATCGAGATGCGCGGCAAGTCGCGCGAGCGCGCCGCGCCAATCGCCAAATCTCTCCTGCCGCAGCAGCCGCGCCGACGGATACCATGGGCTGTCGTCGCGCGCGCGCAGCCAGCGGAAATCGGCCGCATAGGGCAACAGCAGCAGCAGCGGCTTGGCGAGCGCGCCGGCCAAGTGCGCGACCGCGGTGTCGACCGCGATCACGCCGTCGAGCCGCGATATCAGCGCGGCGGTCTCGGCGAAGTCGTGCAGGTCGGGGCCGGCGTCGATGATGCGCGGCAAGTCACGCAGGATCGCGGCATCGCCGTCGCGCAGGTCGCGCTGCAGGCTGACGAATTGGATGTCGGTGCGACGCAGCAGCGGCGCGAGGGACGCGAGCGGCAGCGAGCGGTTGAGATCGTTGTGATGGGTCGGCCGGCCCGCCCAGGCGAGACCGATGCGCGGCCGCGCGGGCAGCCGATGCTCCCAGCGCGCCGCCGCATCCGGCGGCACCACGAGGTAGGGCATGTCCGCCGGGACATTCGTGTCGGTCGTCCGGAACGCGCGCGGCAGGCTCAGCAGCGGGCAGTGCAGGTCGAAGAACGGCGAGCGGTCGCCGCAGGCGATCACGCGTGACGCGCCCGCGGTCGACCCGAGCAGCGGGACGAGCTCGGGCTGCACCTCGATGATCACGGTCGCGCCAAGGCGGGCGACGAGCGGCGCGTAGCGCACGAACTGGATGGTGTCGCCGAGGCCCTGCTCGGCATGCAGCAGCACGGTGCGACCGGCGAGCTTCTGCGTGCCGTTCCATTGCGGCGATGTGAAGCCACGCCGGCTCGGCGCGAAGGCCGCGGTCGCCCAGCGCCATTCGTATTCGTTCCAGCCGTTGGCGAAATCGCCGAGCGCGAGCTGCGCCATGCCGAGCTCGAAGCGCGCCTCGGCGAAATCCGGCCGCAGCTCGATCGCGCGCAGCAGGTCGGCGATCGCCTCCATGATGCGGTCGAGCCGGCGCAGCGCGTGCGCGCGGTTGGTGAGAAGCTGCGCGCTGTCGCCCGCGATCCGTCGCGCCGCGTCATAGTCGGCGATCGCCTCCGCGGGCCGGTTGAGGCTGACATGGACGTTGCCGCGGTTGCCGAGCGCGTCGGCGTGGCCGGGCTGGACGCTGAGAATGCGGTCGAGCGCGGCGAGCGCATCCGTGCGGCGGCCGAGACGCAGCAGCGCGGCGGCGCGTCGGTTGATGTAGTCGGCATTGCCCGGCTCGAGCGCAAGCGCCGCCTCGTGGCCGGCGAGCGCCTCGCCGTACTCTCCCGCCGCATGGTACGCGACGCCGAGATCGGAGCGCGCCTCGGCGGAACGCGGATTGCGCCGCACCGCGGCGGCAAGGAACCGCAGCGCCTCGGCGAGGCGCCCGCGCTGCAGGCTCAGATTGCCGATGAGGTGCAGCGCATCGAAATGATCGGGATCGAGCGCAAGCGCGGCGCGATAGAGACGGTCGGCCTGCCCGAGCGCGCCATTCTGGTGCGCCGCCACGGCCTTGCGCACGAGGCGATCGAGGTCCGGCTGCGAGTTCGGACTGCGATACCGCCGGCCTGAGGCTCGATCGGGTCATGGGTGCGTGCCGGGTGCGACCGACGATGACGCGTGGCGAATCATTACAATCTTGAATCACGAAATCGACGCACTGGAAAGCATTCGTGCATCAGTCCGCTGACGCGTGCGTTCAGGCCGCCCGAACACCTGATATTCTCGCCATGACGGCGATTCGCCGTCGCCGCCTGAGCCCGCGCATGCGAAAGCCGCTCGGAAAGAAAGATCAGCCGCCGCCCGACGTGCGCCCGCAGCTCATGCGGGCGCTCGATCTCGATACGGCCGGAAAGGCCGCGGAGGCGGACGAGCCTATCGCGCCGTGCTCAAGGTCGATCCGCAGAATTTTGCCGCGCTCAACCGCCGCGCCGTGCTCGCGGCCCAGCGCGGCGAGCTTGCCGATGCGCTGCGGCTGATTCAGGCCGCGGTGCGCGCCAAACCGACGGTCGGCGAGATCGTCGCCGACATGGGCGTCATTCTCGAGCGCCTGGGCCGGCTCGACGAGGCGATGACGACCTATGAACGTGCGCTGGCGCTGCAGCCGAACCAGCCGGTCGCGCACAATGGCCTGGGTCTCGCGCTCTGCGCCAAAGGACGCTACGCGGAAGCGATCACTGCCTTCACGCGCGCGATCGAGCTCGACCCCGGCTACGTGAAGGGGCGGTTCCACCGCGGGCTTGCCAATCTGGTGATCGGCCAATTCGCGCAAGGCTGGGACGACTACCAGTGGCGCTGGGCGTCAGGCGAAGCCAAGACCGCGCGTCCACCGTTTCCGATATCGGAGTGGAACGGGGAGCCGCTCGCCGGCAAGGCGATCTACCTCTATATCGAGCAGGGCTACGGCGACGCCATCATGTTCGCGCGCTACGCGCCGATGGTCGCGGCGCGCGGCGCCACCGTCCTGTTCTGCGTTCGGCCGGCGCTCAAGGAGCTGCTGACCGGTCTCCCGAACGTCCAGGTCGGCGTCGTAGGCGACACCGGGCCGCGCTGCGACTACATGTGCGCGTTGCTCAGCCTCCCGCGCGTCTTCAAGACCGATCTTGCCAGCATCCCGGCCGACGTGCCGTACATCCATGCCGCGCCCGAGCGCGCCGCGCGGTGGCAGGCGCGCATACCGCGCGACGGCCGGCTCAACCTCGGCCTCGTGTGGGCGGGCGGCCGCGACTTCGCGGGCGATCGCCAGCGCACGGTCGGGCTCAAGGCGATGCTGCCGCTCCTCGCCGATGCGCGCATCCGCTACGTCAGCCTGCACACGGAGCTGCGCGAGGAGGACGCGGCGCTGATGGCGGCGCATCCCGAGATCATGCATTTCGGATCGGAGCTCAAGGATTTCGCCGAAACCGCCGCCGCGATCGCGCAGCTCGACCTCGTGATCAGCGTCGACACGGCGGTCGCGCACCTCGCCGGCGCCATGGCCAAGCCGGTCTGGATCCTGCTGCCGTTCAATCCCGATTTCCGCTGGCTGCTCGGCCGCGAGGACAGCCCGTGGTACCCGACGGCGCGGCTGTTCCGCCAGCCGACGGCGGGCGACTGGCCGAGCGCGATCGCGCGCGTGCGCGAGGCGCTCGCGGCGCGTGTCCAGGCCGGGTTGTCGGAAGGTAAGGACCCGGCGCGCGGATGACGATCAGGCGCCGCCGCGCAGGCCGGCGGCGAGCTCGCGATTGATGTTGATGAGCGTGGCCAGGCGGCGATCCGCGTTGGGATCGGACATGCAGGCCATCGACTCGTACATCACGTAGACGCCGAGATTGGCGATGTTCTGCCGCACCGCGGTCGGCAGCGGATTGTCCTTGTTGGTCGCGGAGGTGAGAAAGATCGTCCAGAGCCGCCGATTGTACAGCAGCGCGTGCGGCAGGTCCTTGCGCGAGCCGTCCCAACCGTCCTGCACCGACTTGAGCCGGGCGGCGGCCTTCAACAGCAGGTCAGCTTCAAGCGCGCGCGGACTTGAGGTTTGCTTGGCGACCGCCTGGTACGCTTGGCTCGCGTTTCGCATCGTTCATGAGCTCCGTCTCGTACGCAATGAGCTTCTTGGCATCTTTGAGCGCTTTGTACATTTCGCCCGTTAAGATATGATTATTAATATTTTCGATTGCCGGCCACATGCTGGGCGCGGCGTGCACGATCTCCTGCACCAGCTTGAAATAAACGTCGTGGTGGAGTTGCGGATCCCTGGCGAGATACATGAGCTGGACCGCGAGATAGATGCGCTTGGCGGGCGTATCGGCCGTCTTCGGCGTGAGAATGTCCTTCTCGCGCAGGATCGGCGCCTGGCCGTCAATGAGAAGACGCGTGCGCTGATCCGCATTGGTAATCACGCATTCGCCGACGATGAGGCGTTCGCCCGGCTTGAGCTCGACTTTGAGCGCCATGATCGTCTCCTGACGAAAGTGATGTTCCGGCGAAACCGGTCCGCGCGACAGCCGCCGCGGCTGATCGTTTACCATTGTGGTTAACGTCGCGTTACGGCGCCGCGCGCGGTGGCGCGGCAAAATGGGCCACGTCCGGCGAGCGCCCGAAAAGCAAACGGCGGGGCATGCGCCCCGCCGTCGCCTGAAGCGTATCGAGCCGGATCAGAGCACCTTGAGGATCGCCTGGTCGGCCTGGCTCGCCAGCGACAGCGAGGTGATCGAGAGCTGCTGGCGGGTCTGGAGGGCGAGCAGGTCGGCGCCCTCCTGGTTGGTGTCGGCCAGCACGAGGTTGCTCGCGCCGGTCTGCAGCGTGTTGATCAGGTCCTTGGTGAAGTCCTGCCGCGCCTCGACCGTGGTCTCGTTCGAGCCGAAGCTTGCCGCCTGGGTGCGCAGCGTGGTGAGCGCAGTCTGGATGGCGGTGAGCGTGTTGTTGACGTTGTTATTGTCCTGGAAGCCGGTGCCGGAGATCGCCGTGAGATTGAGGCCGGTGGAATTGAACTTGACCCCCTGGATGGTCAGCGAGCTGGTGCTGCTCTCGTTGAAGACGACCTTGAGGTTGTCGCCGTTGAGCAGGTTGATGCCGTTGTAGGACGAGTCGCCGGCCAGCTGGTCGATCTGCGTGAGCAGGTCGTTGTACTGGGTCTGCAGGTTCGCCCGGGTGCTGTTCGGGGTCACGACCGACGCGATCGGCGTGGTGGCGCCGAGCGAGAGGCCGAGCGCCGTCACGGTCGCGGGGGTGCCGCCGATCGTGACGGTGCTGCTGCTGGTCGGGGTGAACTGGATGTCGCCGGAGTTGTCGTAGCCGCCCGTGATGGCCGTGAAGGTGTTGAGCGCGGCGGTCAGCGCCGCCTTGGTGGCGATCTGCCCGACCCCCGGTCCGAAGGTGAGTGTCTGGGCCGCATTCGATCCGACCTGGACCGTCACGTTGCCGGTGAGGCCGGCAAGGGTCGCGTTGAAGTTGGCGTTGGTCGTGCCGTTGATGCCGAGCGCGGCGCCGATGTTGCCGGCGAGCGTGAGCGATCCATTCGAGTTGATCTGGATGTCGCCGCCCGGAGCCGCCGTCGACGTGATGTCGTTGTGCACGTTGGAGGCCGCATTGGTGAGCTGCGGACTGGAGGTCGGCCACGGTGGTGAACGTGCCGTTGGCCGCCGAGGCGTTGCTCGCCACGTAGTAGAAGCTGGCCGAGTGGCCCGCCGTGTCCGTGATGGTGAGCGCATCGCCCTGGGTGTTGGCGACGGTCGCGTAGTCGCTCGCGGCGCTGGTGCGGGCGTCCGCGGCGCCGGTGCCGGCGATCGTGAAGGAGTTGGTCACGTCGTTGCTGGTCACGGTCGCGCCAGTGGTTCCGCTGACGGTCGCGCCGGCACCGAAGTCGGCCGACAGGATGCCGCGCAGCTGGGCGGCGGTCGTGAACGAGTTGCCCGACGCGCCGGCGGTCGTGAAGGTCGCCGTGAAGGTGGTGCCGCTGGCGCCGAGCTTGTAGGTCAGCGTGTCGTTGTTGTTCAGGTTGGCGAGGCCGGTCGCCGTCAGGCTGGCGGACGACTGCACCGACGCGACGACGCCGGTGACCGCGCTCGCCACCGTCGAGGTGCTGGTGATGCGGGTCGTGTCGGCCACGATCGGCGTGCTGCCCGTGATCTGCGTGTAGTTCACGGTGCCGGTCGGCGCCTGCAGCGCCTGATTGGCGATCGACTTTGCGGACTGGACCAGATTGGTCAGGGACGTGATCCCCTTGTCCGCCGTGGTCAGGGTCTGCTGGGCCTGGCCGATCGAAGTCGAGCAGGGCGCTCAAGTCGTGGGCGCGATTGTTGAGCGACTGCGAGGTGAAGAAATTGCTCGGATTGTCGAGGGCCGAATTGACCTTCTTGCCGGTGGCAAGATCGTTCTGCGTGATCGACAGAAGGGCGGCGGTGCTCTGCAGCGCCAGCAGATTCTGGCGCACGCCGGCGGACAGGGTGACTTCACTCATGGCTCACATCCTCGCTTACGATGGCATCCAGGCCGTCGCGAATGTGAGCGCGATAATGATTCGGTAACCCTAATGTTCCGTAAATGGTGTCTGAACGCCGCGTTAATGGCGGTTTCTACGTACCGCGACGGCCAAAAAAAAGCGGCGGGGCCGTGGCCCCGCCGCCGGAAGACTTCGATGATTGCCGAAGCGATCAGAGGATCTTGAGGATCGCCTGGTCGGCCTGGCTCGCCAGCGACAGCGAGGTGATCGAGAGCTGCTGGCGGGTCTGGAGGGCAAGCAGGTCGGCGCCCTCCTGGTTGGTGTCGGCCAGCACGAGGTTGCTCGCGCCGCTCTGCAGCGTGTTGACCAGGTCCTTGGTGAAGTCCTTACGGGTCTGCACGGTCGAGAGGTTGGAGCCGAAGCTCGCCGCCTGGCTACGCAGCGAGGTGAGCGCCGTGTTCAAGGACGTGATGGTCGTGTTGATGTTGTTGTTGTCCTGGAACCCGGTGCCGCTGATGGCGCTCAGGCCGAGGCCGGTGGAGCTGAACTTGACGCCCTGGATCGTCAGCGAGCTCGTGCCGTTCTCGTTGAAGGTGACCTTGAGGTTGTCGCCGTTCAGCAGGTTGATGCCGTTATAGGACGAGTCGCCGGCCAGCTGGTCGATCTGCGTGAGCAGGTCGTTGTACTGGGTCTGCAGGTTCGCCCGGGTGCTGTTCGCCGTCACGACCGTCGCGACCGGCGTGGTGGTGCCGAGCGAGAGGCCGAGCGCCGTCACGGTGCCAGGCGTGCCGCCGATCGTCACGTTGGCGCCGCTGGTCGGCGTCAGCTGGACGTTGCCGGAGTTGTCGAAGCCGCCGGTGATATCGCTGAAGCCGCTCAGCGCGGTGGTCAACTGCGCCTTGGTGCTCACCTGGCCGTTGCTCGCGCCGAACGTGACGGTGTGCACCGAGCCCGAGCCGACTTGGACGGTCAAGTTGCCGGTGAGGCCGTTCAGCGTCGCGTTGAAGTTGGCATTGGTCGTGCCGTTGATGCCGAGCGCGGCGCCGATGTTGCCGGCGACCGTGAGCGATCCATTCGAGTTGATCTGGATGTCGCCGCCCGGAGCCGCCGTCGACGTGATGTCGTTGTGCACGTTGGAGGCCGCGTTGGTGAGCGCGGACTGGAGGTCGGCCACGGTGGTGAACGTGCCGTTGGCCGCCGAGGCGTTGCTCGCCACGTAGTAGAAGCTGGCCGAGTGGCCCGCCGTGTCCGTGATGGTGAGCGCATCGCCCTGGGTGTTGGCGACGGTCGCGTAGTCGCTCGCGGCGCTGGTGCGGGCGTCCGCGGCGCCGGTGCCGGCGATCGTGAAGGAGTTGGTCACGTCATTGCTGGTCACGGTCGCGCCAGTGGTTCCGCTGACGGTCGCGCCGGCACCGAAGTCGGCCGACAGGATGCCGCGGAGCTGGGCGGCGGTCGTGAACGAGTTGCCCGACGCGCCGGCGGTCGTGAAGGTCGCCGTGAAGGTGGTGCCGCTGGCGCCGAGCTTGTAGGTCAGCGTGTCGTTGTTGTTGAGGTTGGCGAGGCCGGTCGCCGTCAGGGTCGCGGACGACTGCACCGACGCGACGACGCCGGTGACCGCGCTCGCCACCGTCGAGGTGCTGGTGATGCGGGTCGTGTCGGCCACGATCGGCGTGCTGCCCGTGATCTGCGTGTAGTTCACGGTGCCGGTCGTCGCCTGCTGGGCCTGCGTGGCCAGCGACTTCGCCGACTGCACGAGGCTGGTCAGCGAGGTGATGCCGGTTTCGGCCGAGCTGATCGTCTGCTGCGCCTGGCCAATCGAGTCGAGCAGCGAGGTCAGGTCGTTGGCGCGGTTGTTCAGCGACTGCGAGGTGAAGAAGTTGGAGGGATTGTCGGCTGCCGAGTTGACCTTCTTGCCGGTGGCAAGGGCGTTCTGCGTGGTGGACAGCAACGAGGCCGTGCTTTGCAGCGCGAGGAGGTTCTGCCGGACGCCGGCGGACAGAGTGATATCAGACATGGTCGAACCTTTCTGGTCGATGGCCCTGCGGGCCGTGGTTGATCTCGATCTTCAGACCGAGTGCGCCTCCCATCTCATGCCGCCATGTAATGCTCAGTAAAAAAACGTGGTTAATTTCCTCGCTCCAGAGTAACTTCACTTTATATACTAGTCGTTGTGACGGGTTTTCCTTTGGTTAACCATAAAAGGCAAGACAAAGGTAACCAGTCTTGGACGACGTCTCGGCCGCGCGTGCGGGGCCGGCGAAACGCGCGCGGCCGCGCGCCCGCGGGGGGCCGAGGAGCGAGGTTGGTGCAGGCGGCGGATGCGGCCGCGCCGTCAGGCGGGCGGCCCAGCGACGGCCAAGTGCCGGATCAGCGTGCCGGATCAGCCGGCGGCAGCGGCCTTGGCGGCTCGGCGGGGCGCGGCCGTCGGGGCGACGCGGGCAGCGAGCGCGCGGTGCGCCAGCATGGCGTCGAAGGTCGCCTTGATGCGCGCCACGTGCGGCGCCTTGTAGGCGTAATCGGCGTTGTCGTCGTGGATCAGCATCGAGGCATTGACCTCGAAGATCAGCAGGTCGCCGGCGGGATCGATCGAGCAGTCGACGCCGAAGAACTCGAGCCCGATGCGGCTGCCGATCTCGTGCAGCGCCGCCTGGTGCGGCGCGCCGAACACGGCGGCTGGATTGTCGAGGAAGGCCGCCTCCTCGTCGCGCATCCACTGATGCGCGCCCATCTCGGTGCGGAAATGGTGGATCTTCCAGTCGTCGTGGATCGCGAGATGGTAGGGCAGCAGCGTGCCGTCGACGAGAATCATCCGGTATTTGCGGTAGAAACCGTCCGCCGCGCGGTAGTCGACGAATTCGGTGACGTAATAGTCCTCGGCC
Source organism: uncultured Pseudomonadota bacterium (assembly GCA_963703755.1). Classification (GTDB taxonomy): domain Bacteria; phylum Pseudomonadota; class Alphaproteobacteria; order Rhizobiales; family Xanthobacteraceae; genus JAVDCA01. Next base: position 2,975 of record CAVPGG010000347.1, on the reverse strand, counting down.
GGGTATTGGGCGAGGAACGCGTCGACCTCGGCGGCGTTCGCGGCCTTCTCGAAGGCGTCGCCACCGTGCGTGCCGGGCGTGCGCAGCAGCAGCGGGAAGCCGAAATCGACCGCAAGGCCGGCCACGCCGGCGCGCGCGGCCCGCATGGTGCGCGGCATCCGGCAATGCGCGATCCCGGGCAGGCGTTGCGCGATCGCGTCGCGGCTGGTTGCCAGAACTCTACTCGGATGGTTGACGGCCGGTTTCCCCAGCCGGTCGACCAGCGCGGCGGCGTTCGTCAGCATGTCGTGCCCCTGGTCGGCGTCGGAAATCAGGTTGAGCACGATGTCGCCATGCTGGCGCAGGAGCGCGATGTCGGGCTCGACACCGGGCAGCAGCGCGTAGAGATGGCATTCGTAGCTGTTCTTTCCGATCAGGTAGCGGTAGGGGGTGTTGCCGGCGCCGGGCGACATGATCACCAGCACCGAGAACGCGGGCTCGGCGGTGGTGGTCGGCAGCTTGTTGAGCGGACGCAGCGCCTGCGCGCGCGCGTAGCTCGCGCGCGATTCCTCGACGCGGTCGAGCGCCTGCAGCACGTTGCCGAGCTCGATGTGGGCGCCGATATGGTCGGGGTCGAGTTCGAGCGCGGCATTGAGCGCGCGTTCGGCGAGCGCGTGCTGGCCCATGTCCTTGAGCAGCACGCCGATGAGGTAGCGCGCCGGCAGATAGTCGGGCTTGGCGCGCAGGCAGCGCGTATAGGCCTCGAGCGCCGCCGAGCCCCGGCCGGTGCGGGCGAGCGATCCGCCAAGCACGCACAGCGCCGGCGCGTTCTCGGGATCGCGCGCGACGAGCTGCAGGCCGGCCTCGACCGCCTCGGGGTGGCGGCCGAGATCGGCGAGCACGACGGCGAGGCGCAGCAGCGCCTCGTTCATGTCCGGCTTCGCGCGCAGCGCCGCGCGGCAGCTTTCCATCGCCTCGTTGAGGTTGCCGGCCGCGTGATGGATCATGGCGGCGAGCAGGTGCGCATTGGCATCCTCGCGGCGCAGGGCGAGCAGGCGCGCCAGCGCCGCGAGCGCCTGCTCGGGCCGCTTGAGCCCGTTCAGCGCGACCGCCAGATCCCATTGCACGGCCGGATCGTCCGGACGCTCGCCCGCCAGCGCCGCGAGCAGCTCGACCGCAGCCTCCAACTGCCCGTCGAGCACCAGCGCGGCCGCGAGGTTGAGCCGCGCCGGGCATGATGCCGGATCGGCCGCGACGGCGGCGCGGAACATCGCGAGCGCCTCGACGATGCGGCCCACGGCGGCAAGCACGCGGCCGAGCGAGCCCATCGCATCGGCATGGTTGGGCGCCACGCGCAGCAGCGCCTGCAGCCGCGCGATGGCGTCGTCGGGGCGCCCGGCCGCCGCATAGGCATTGGCGAGGCTGAGCGCGAAATTGTGGTTGTCCGGACTGAACGCCACGGCCTGCTCGAAGCTCGCCGCTGCGCCGGCAAAGTCCTTCCGCGCATGCAGCTCGTTGGCAAGATTGGCGTGCAGCTCGGGCAGGCGCGGATCGAGCGCGATGCCGCGCCGATAAGCCGCGACCGCGTCCGTGCCGCGCTCGGCGTCGCGCAGCGCATTGCCGAGATTGTTGAACAGGGCGGCGTGGCGCGCTTCGCCGCCGCCGCGCGCCTCGAGCGTTGCGACCGCGCGCTCGAACAGCACGATCGCCTGCCGCGTGCGGCCGGTCGCGTGGGCGAGGGCAGCGAGCAGCTGCAGCCCGTTGAGATCGGCCGGATCCTTCTCCAGCACCGCGCGGTAGAGCTTCTCGGCGCGCGCGAGGTCGCCGGCGCGATGGTGGGCGAGCGCCTGCTGGATGAGATCGTCGGAGGTCGGGGCGCTCATCTGGGTTCCGTGGGCTCGGTCCGGGGATGCGCGGCGCGCCTGGCGGCAAAGGCGAGAGAAGAGAGTTGCCGGACGCGGCCAGCCACGCCGCGCGACGGCGGCGGCACCGGATCGCCCCGGTCTTTAGCTAGGCCGACATGGTTAAGGCAGGTTTAACGCGCGGCCGGACCGCGGGCCGGATGCAGCCGTCAGGCCTCGACGTCGAGGTCGGCCTGGTTGAGCGCCTGATTGGGCGTATCGCCGTTGGCGAGCGCCTGCGCGTAGGCGCGCATGCGCAGCAGCGCCTGGTCCGGCACCTGCCGCACCACCTGGCGCGACCGCACGTCGATCACCCGATAGATGACCTCGCGCGTCTGCGGATCGATGAGGACCTCGTGGGTCGTGGTCGGCACGTCGTTGCGCGCCGGCGTCGCCGCGGCGACGGGCGTGACGGCTTTCGACGCAGGTAGCTCGGTCGCGGTCGGATCCTGCGAGGCAACGATCGTCGGCGCGTAGCCTTGTGTGGCCACGCCGGCACCAGAATTGATTGTAACTCCCGTGTCCATGACAGCCTCCTGGCTGTGCGTTACGCGGAACCCCGTTCAGGAGTTTGGACCTCCATACTTGACGCTTTGCAAAAATAGGCCAGGGGTTTTAACCTAGCGTAAGGGAACATGGTTAAGCCGACACTCCCAAGCGGTTCATGTTTTAGCCAAATTGCCGCGATGAAGCTGCGATGGATATAAAATAATCGCCGCGCCTCGCGTCGATTTACCAGCGTAATACTCGATCATTCAATTCAGGGCGAGACATAAAAACCTATGAACAGAGGGTCGCGCTGCACTCGAAGTGCGCAAGTAGATCATTAATCATCGTCGCAAAAAGGCGGCGGTCTTAGACTTTGCTTGACCGACGCGACGGTAGCATGACCCGGTGAAGTATTGAGCGTGGAGTTTGGCTGCGGCAAGTTTGGCGGCTAGTTTGACTTGGGGGTGGAATTTGCGCGGCTGAATCGCCGTTGATTCCTGCGCCGAGTATCGGCGTCCTTTAAGTCGTTCTTGGAGAAACCGAGAGCGCGTCATGACGTTGATCGTTGCGGGCCTTACGCCGAGCCAGATTGCGGCTCTGCCCCTG
>CAVPGG010000346.1:0-4851 GCA_963703755.1 uncultured Pseudomonadota bacterium | reverse complement strand
CCCACTTCGACGCGGTCGCCGGCCGCGATCGGCCCGCCCGAAATCACCTCGGCATAGACGCCGCAGTCCATGTGGCCGAGCGCGCGCAGCAGGCTCTCGGGGATGCTGAGGTCGCGAATGCCGGTGCCGGGCTCGACGTTGGTCGCGGCGCAGCGCACGATGCGCTTCACCACCTTGAGCCGCGCGTCGCCGATCGTGACCTCGCGGCCGACCAGGTCGAGCTCGCTCCACGGCGTCCAGCCCTCGACATAGACGTTGGCACGAAAGCGCAGCGGATCGACCGGCACGCCCACCAGCGACTCGACCGCCGCGACCGACGCAAGGTTGATGAACGACACGACCTTCTTCGCCACGTCCGAGAAGCTGTGCCCGGGCGCGTGCAGCACTCTTGGCGGTCCGCGCAGCTCGTCGGCGCAGAAACGGGCGAAGAAGTCCTCGATCGCCTGCCGTCCGGCCGCCGTGCGCAGGTCGCCGCGCGCGACCTCGCGGCCGTCCTCGCGCACGGTGAGCACGTGGCTCGTCGCGTCGAGCCGCGTGTCGAGCCGCGCGAGCCGCTCGTTGCGCATCAGCATGAGGAAGCGCTGTTTGGGAAAATAGGCGGGAGCCGCTGGATCGAAGCCGAGCGGCCCGTTCTCGATCGCGTACAGGCGGTCGGCCGGCAGCGTCTGCCCGGGCGCCAGCGTGGTGCGCTCGAGCGGCTCCGCCGAGAGGCCCTTCACGGGATAGCGGTAGATGTTCTTGATGCGGGGAAGTGCAGTGGCCATTGCGATCGCGATCACATGCAGAATTTGCGATGCTAGCAGGAATTACCGTGACCCGGCCGGCATCGCGGGGGACGATCTGTCTCACCTCGGCGCAAGGCTGCCAAGCCCTCGCTCGTTGGCTCGAATTTGGCCGACATGGTAAGGATGGAACCGGCGCCGATCGTGGTTTTTACCGGCGGTCAGGGCCATGGGGCGGCATTCCGTGCGACATCCAGGGCGTCTAATCGCAAGTCCCGCTAGCGGCGCATTCGAGAATTGGGACAACGCCCGGCGGCATGCCGATGGCTGAGCCTCCGCATATCGTGGTGGTCGAGGACGAGGCGACCCAGCGCCAGCTGCTGGTCGAGTACCTCGGCCGGCAGAATTTCCGCGTCAGCGGCGTCGACGGCGGCACGGCCTTGCGGCGCATGTGCGAGCGCGAGCTGCCCGCGCTGGTGCTGCTCGATGTCGGCCTGCCGGGCGAGGACGGCTTTGCGCTCGCCCGCTGGCTGCGCGAGCGCAGCGGGCGCATCGGCATCATCATGGTGACGGCTGCGACCGACACGGTCGATCGGGTGGTCGGGCTGGAGACCGGCGCCGACGACTACATTCCGAAGCCCGTCGAGATGCGCGAGCTCCTGGCGCGCGTCAAAAGCGTGCTGCGCCGCGCGACCGGCGCCGTGATCGTCACCAGCGCGCCGCGCGTGCGCATGGGCCGCCTGGTGCTCGACCTCGATAAGCGCGTGCTGGTCGACCCCGGCGACGGCAGCGAGGCGCCGCTCACCGCGAGCGAGTTCGACCTGCTCAAGCTGTTCGCCGAGAACCCCAATCGTCCGCTGCAGCGCGACTGGCTGCTCGAAAGCGCCGCCCACCGCGAGATGGAAGCCTTCGACCGCGCCATCGACCTGCGCATCACCCGCCTGCGCCGCAAGATCGAGCACGACCCGGCCCATCCGGACGCCATCCGCACCGTGCGCGGCGTCGGCTACATGTTCGTTCCGCCGAAGGATTGAGCGCGCGCGGCGCGCCGCAAGGGCGGCTTGCACGATGATCGAACGACGGCGCGAGAACAGGACCTTTCGCTACTGGGCCTTCATCAGCTACAGCCAGCGCGACGAAGCGTGGGCGAAAAGGCTGCACAGGCGGCTGGAAACCTACCGAATTCCCCGCGACCTCGTCGGGCAGGAGGTCGACGGGCGCATCATTCCCCCCAGGATGATGCCGGTCTTTCGCGATCGCGAGGAGCTGGCGAGCGATCCGAGCCTTGCGGCCAAGCTGCAGGAAGCGCTCGCGGGCTCGGATTCATTGATCGTCATCTGCTCGCCGAACGCGGCGAAGTCCGAATGGGTCAATGAGGAGGTGCGTACCTACAAGCGCATGGGGCGGGCAAACCGGATTTTTCCGCTCATCGTCGCGGACGCATCGGGCGGCGGCGATCAGACCTGGCGTCCCGCCGATATCTTCCCCGCCGCGCTGCGTTTCGAGGTGACGCCGGAGGGCGTGATCACCGATCGTCCGAGCGAGCCGCTGTCGGCCGACGCGCGCGCCGGCAAGGACGGGTGGACGGATGCGAGCCTCAAGCTGATCGCGGGGGTCCTCGGACTTCAGCTCGACGGCCTGCGCCGCCGCGAACGTCGCCGCCAGCGCCGTCGTCGCATCATGCAGGCCCTGATGGCGACGGCGGCCGCGCTCGCGCTCTGCCTCGCCTATGTCGGCCTCGCCGATGACGGCGCCGCCATTCCGGGCGGCGATATGCTGCGGAGCCGGCTCGATCACTACGGCCTGACGCTCTTTCGCCCGGTCATGAGCCGCGCTGCGATGGACGTGTCCGCGCGGGCGATACGTGCCGCATTGCGCCGCCGGCTCATTGCCGATGTCGACGCCGGCGAGATCGCGCGAGCGCCGTTTTCGGCTTGGACGATCGGCCAGGTGGCTGCGTCCGTCTTCCGCGATCGCGACGCCAGCCGCGATGACTTGCGCAAGCTCGCCGATCACTACGATCTGCTGTTCGGCCCGCAGCGCGGCGCGGCGGCGGACGGCAAGGCGCTGGTGATGACCGCAGACGACGTGGGCAATTTGGGGCGAGCCGAGCCGGTATTGTGGGCGATCATGGGGCTGGCGACGGCGCTGCAGCGGCCGGACGTGCTCGAGCCCGACCAGGCGAAGCGGTTCGAGCAGTATCTCGCGATCGCCCAGAGGCTCGCCGAGGTGCACTATCCTCTGGCCGACGGCGGATGGAACACGGCGGCCGGCCAGGTCAGGCCGGAGGGCCATTTCGTCTACACGACGGCGCTCGCCCTGCACATGCTGCTGGAGGTGCGCGCCGCCGATGCGGGATGGCGCGGCAGCCGCGCGCAGCTCGACCGCATGATTGCCGACGCTGCCCGCTGGCTGGTCGCCGCCTTCGACGACAGGACGATCGTTCCAGGCTGGCGGCGAAGCCTCGATGACGAGAAGGAGCCGGACAGCGGGATCACGCTCCTCGTCTACTCGGCGCTGGGGCGTGCCTGCGCGAGCGCGGGATTTGCCCCCTCGCGCGCGCTCCTGCGGGCGGCCATCCGGTCGCAGAGCGGCTTGCGGCTGCGCAACTACGAGTTGGCCGATCCCGACGTTCGCTTCGACGTGCGGGTCGATCGCGGGCAGGGGCCGGCGACCGAGGTCACGGTCACCCGCATGATCTGGTACCCCTGGGCGACCGGGGGCCTGGTGAATTGGCGCCGCTGTGCGGCGAAGCTCGATCAGCCGGCCGAGAGCCTGCGCGCGCTCGACCGCAGTCTCGCGCATCTCCTGGGCGATCTGTCGCCGCAGATGCTGCAGGACGTGACGCGCCCGCAAAAGCCCTTGTTCGTGACCGCCGAGACCTATTACGGCCTCGGCGAGGCGCCTTGAGGGCTCGCCGGCCTGTCCGCGCTCGCTCAACGCGCTTTCGGCTTCGCCTTCGCCCGCCGCACCCGCAGCCCGTCGATGAACACATCGATCAGCCGCAGCACGCTTTTCTGCCAGCCGGCCTGGTCGTGTAGGTAGCACATGCCGATGAGCGCGCGCAGCAGATCTTCCGCCCTGATGTCGTCGCGGATCTCGCCGGCCGCGATGGCGCGGTCCAGGAGCCCGCCGGCCGCACGCGTCAGCCGGTCGAAGGAAAAGGCGTAGAGCTCCGAGTTCGCGTAGGCGGCGAGCGCAAGCGCCGCGACCATGCCTTTCTTGGTGGCGACGAAGCGCACGTTCGAATGCATCCAATGGCGCAGCGCCTCGACCGGATCCTTCTCGTCCTTGAGCCGTTCCGCCAGGTCGGCGAGCTGCGCCACCTCGCGCCGGTAGACCGCCTCGAACAGGGCCTCGCGTGTCGGGAAGTGGCGGTAGAGCGTGCCGATACCGACGCCGGCCGCGCGCGCCACCGCTTCCAGGCTCGCCTCTGCGCCGCCGGCGCTGAACACGGTTTTCGCCGCCTCCAGCACGCGTTCGCGATTGCGCGCCGCATCGGCGCGCGGCTTTCGCGACGTCGTCTTATCCGTTGGTCTAATACCGGCCGGCAATGACCGCCCCTTGAAAAGCGGAGGGTGCCTCCGTATTTCCGAGGCAACAGGTTCACAGATAGCACGTCCGTCCCGCGATGCCACGTATTGGGGGAACGGCGGTGCCGCCGAAGTCATTGTTCCGTCGCTGCATTCCGACGGGACGGCGTTTCCAACGCTCGCCTGGAGCACCCGCATGGGCCTTTCCACCACGCTCACCATCAACGGCGTCGCGCGCACCATCGCGCTCGACGACCCGCGCGTCACGCTGCTCGATCTCCTGCGCGAGCGGCTCGACCTCACCGGCACCAAGAAGGGCTGCGATCGCGGCCAGTGCGGCGCCTGCACCGTGATCGTCGACGGCCGCCGCATCAATTCCTGTCTCGCCCTCGCGCTCAGCCTCGACGGCGCCGACGTACTGACTATCGAGGGCGTCGCGCAGGGCGGCCGCCTGCATCCCTTGCAGGAGGCGTTCATCGCCCGTGACGGCCTGCAATGCGGCTACTGCACGCCGGGCCAGATCATGAGCGCCATCGGCCTCATCGATGAGGGGCAGGCGGGCGACGATCCCGAGCGCGTGCGCGAATGCATGAGCG
>CAVPGG010000345.1:0-5418 GCA_963703755.1 uncultured Pseudomonadota bacterium | reverse complement strand
CATGGGCGAACGAGCCCGGCGCTTGCGGCGCGAGGCTGCGCGCCGGTGGCCGGATCGAGCCGGTGATCGCCGGATCGTTCAGCGCGCCGAGCGATGAGGTGCGCGCTTCGAGCGTAGCCTGCCGCTTCGCCAGCGAGTTGAGGCGCTGCTCGAACTGCTCCTGGTCGAGAAGCTGCCGGCTGGTGACGCGATCGACCTGCGCGCGCATGTCGGCGATGCGGTCCTCGTAGGCGAATTGCATCGCGGCCTGGCGCGCGATCAGCCGTGCCAGCACGTCGTCGTGAAACGCGAAATAGGTCGCCGTCACCGCCGACCAGGCCGCCATGATCACCAGCGTGCCGACGCAGATCCAGAAGGCGACCGGTCCGACCCGCACCTGCCGACCGCCGTGGCCGAGCGTGTAATCGCGCGGGCCGGCGCGACGATCTGCGCTGCGCTCCGCGCGACGGGTCGGCCGGTCGGATGCCCGATGGCGCTCGTCGCGTGTCGCAACGGAGCGGCGGCGCGAGGCGGGCTCGGCGCAATCCTCGGGGTCCTCGTAAGCGGCGCCGCGTGGGCCGCCATCCAGGTGATGCAATGAGGTTGGCTGGGACATCGACGCTCCCGCGCCGTCCACAAGGGGATGGCGGCGCCTGCGCCGTGGAACTTGCTTGGAACATGGTTAACGTCCGGCTAACGCGGCCGGGGTACAAATGCGTATGACCAATGATATCAGGGGACACCCCGGCCGCCATTGACGCCCTCCGAGGCGGCCGTGGACTACAGGGCCTTGGCGGCGGCGAGGACCTCCTCGGCGTGCCCGTCGACCTTCACCTTGGGCCAGACCCGGACGATCTTGCCGTCCGTGCCGATCAGGAACGTGGTTCGCGTTATCCCCATGAACTTCTTTCCGTACATGGATTTCTCACCCCAGACGCCATACGCATCGAGCATCCGGTGGGTCTCGTCGGAGGCGAGCGGTATGGCGAGACCATGCTTGGCCTTGAACGAATCCTGCGCCTTCACGGGGTCGGCGGAGACCCCGAGAACGGCAGTTTTCGCCTTGGCGAAGGCGGAGGCGAGGGCCGAGAAGGCCTTGGATTCGATGGTGCAGCCGGGCGTGTCGGCGCGTGGGTAGAAGTAGAGGACCAGGTTTTGCCCCTTGAAATCCGCCAAGGATACCGTGCCGCCGCCGTCGCGCGGCAGGCTGAAGGGCGGGGCCTTGATTTCGGGACCGAGTTGGGCGGGCATGTGCCTTCCTTTCGACTCTTTCGCACGGTCATCATTCTAGAACGGCCTCACGGTTTGGGGAGGGGCGCCGATGGGTCTGGGATCTCTGGGAGAATCCTTGGCTCGGCATGGGGATGCGCCTCGACTTGCAGCATCGAGTTTGCGGCAGACAGGCGGGGGAAGCCTGATCCGGCATGACGGACGGCAAGAATAGTCCAAGGCTTGCGGCGCTGCGCGGCCTGGAGGAGAGCCTGCTGCGGCATCGACGCGGGCAGGCTGCCAAGGCGCCTGCCTCGCCGGCGGCGCCCGCTGCGCCGTCGCATGTTGCCGCCGCATCCCCGCGCGCCAAGGCCACGGCCAGCAAGACAAACGCGATCCCGATCAAGCCGCGGCGCCGCCGCCTCCGCAATCTGCTGATCACCTTCGCGACGCTGCTCGCCCTCGTCGGCGTGGCGCTCGGGGCCCTGTGGTATCGCCTGTCGTCCGGGCCGATCGCGCTCGATTTCGCGACCGACTGGCTCGCCGCCGCGATCAAGGAAAAGCTCGGCAGCCGCTACGACGTGCAGATCGGCGGCACCGTGCTCGAGCAAGACGAGAATGGCCGCACCGCGCTGCGCATCCGCGACGTCGTCGTGCGCGACCGGAGCGGCGCGGTGGTCGCCAAGGCGCCGCGTGCGGAGGTCGGGCTTGCGGGCCTGAGCATCCTCACGGGCCACCCACGCGCCGAAAGCCTCAACCTCGTCGGCGCGACGCTCGCGCTGCGGGTCGAGCCGAACGGCGACGTTCTCGGTCTTCACCGGCAGCGACAAACAGCCGCTCGCGCACGGCCCGATGCTGGCATCGGCCGAGTCGCTGCCGCTGATCCCGACCCGCGGGATCGCGAGCATGGCGGCGCAGGCGGCGCCCGTGCCGGCGCCGCTATCGGCTGCTGCCGCGCCGTCGGCGCGCGGCACCCTCGACAATCTCGCCGCGCTGCTCACCTGGCTCGACACGGTCAGCACGCTCGGCCTCGACGGCCACGATCTCGGCGAGATCGGCCTCAAGAGCGGAACCCTCACGGTTGAGGACCAGCGCAACGGCCAGAAATCGAACTTCGACAGGATCAACCTGAGCCTCACGCGCCAAGCGGGCGGCGAGGTCGTGCTGCGCATCTCCTCGGACAACCCGGAGCACGCCTGGGTGCTGCTCGCCGGCGTCAAGCCGCTCGGCGAGGGCCGCCGCGCCGTCAGCATCGAGGCGCGCCAGATCATGATGCGCGATCTGCTGCTGGCGCTGCGGATCGACGACGGCAAGATCAGCGCCGACATGCCGTTGTCGCTGAGCCTGCGCGCCGAGCTCGGGCGCGATGGCGCGCCGCAAACGGCGGCCGGCAAGCTGTGGATCGGCCCCGGGACCATCGCGGACCAGAAGGATCCCGACACGCGAACTCGCGATCGATCAGGGCGAGGTCAATCTCGAATGGGACGCCAGCCGGCACGTGTTGTCGGCGCCGTTCCAGATCGTGTCGGGCGGCAACCGCGTCACGCTCGTGGCGCGCGCCGAGGCGCCCGCGCAGGCCGGCGGGCCGTGGCGCATCGCGCTCACGGGCGGCTCGATCGTGCTGGCGGCGCGCGGCGCGGATGACGAGCAACTGCAGCTCAATCGGATCATGGTGCTGGCCCAGTTCGACCCCGCCAGGCATCGCCTGGACATCGAGCACGCCGACATCGGCGGCCAGCAGGTTGCGATTGCCGCCTCGGGCTATATCGATTTTTCCACCTCCGACCCGCGCATCGCCATCGGCGTCGCGGGTCGAAACATGACGGCTGCTACCTTCAAGCAGGTCTGGCCGGTGTTCGTGAACCCGCCGGTGCGCAATTGGGCGCTCGATCACCTCATGGGCGGTGCGGTCGACCGGGTCGAGATCGCGACCAATGCGCCGCTCTCGGCGTTCCAGGAGGGCGGACCGCCGGTCCCCGATGACGGCCTGTCGATGGAGATCGCGACCAGCAATACGGTGATCCGCCCGGTCGACGGGTTGCCGCCGATCCACGACGCCGATCTGGTGACGCGCGTTTCCGGCCGCACCGTCACGATGACTTCTCGGTCGCGGCGTGATCGACCTGCCATCGGGCCGCCGCCTCACCATCGCGAACGGCGTGTTCGAGGTGCCGGACACGCAAATGAAGAAGCCGCCCGCGCGCGCGCGCATGCGCATCGAGGGGCCGGTGCCGGCCGCAGCCGAGCTGCTCGCGAGCGACCGGCTGCGCGAGGCGTCGGGCTCGCCGCTCGACCCGGGCGGCAGCCGCGGCACCGTCACGGCGCAGGTCACGCTGGCGCTGCCGATCGATCGCGACATGCCCAAGGGCAGCGTCAAGTACAACATCGTCGCCGACATCGCCAATTTCTCGGTCGACCGCTTCATGCTGGCGCAGCGCGTCGAGGCGCAGACGCTGCATGTGGTCGCCGATCCGGACGGCTACAACGCGCGCGGCGACGTGCGCATCGGCGGCATGCCGGCGAGCATCGACTACCGCAGGCTGCGCGGCAACGGCGAGGCGGAGCTGCGCCTGCAGGCCACCTTCGACGATGCGGCGCGCAGCCGCTTCGGCTTCGACTTCAACGGCGCGCTGAGCGGCCCGGTGCCGATCCGGCTCGGCGCCAAGATCCCGTCCGCCGCCGACCAGGACGCACGCTTTGCGATCGAGGCCGACCTGACGCAGGCGAAGATCGACAACCTGCTGCCCGGCTGGACCAAGCAGCCCGCCCGCAAGGCCACCGCGACCTTCACGATGGCGACGCGCAAGGGCGCGAACACGCGCATCGACGACATCGTCGTCGACGGCGGCGGCGTGTCGGTCAAAGGCTCGGTCGAGATCGACCTCGACAGCCAGGTCGTGGCGGCGAACTTCCCGGTTTTCGCCATGGCGAGCGAGGACAAGGCGAGCCTCAAGGTCGAGCGCGAGGCCGACGGCGCGCTGAAAGTGACCATGCGCGGCGACGTGTTCGACGGCCGCACCTTCGTCAAATCGCTCATGGGCGGCAGCAGCGCCGACGCCAAATCGCGCCGCAGCATCCCCGACCTCGATCTCGACGTGAGGATCGCCGCGGTCGCGGGCTTCCACGGCGAGGCGCTGCGCGCGCTCGATCTGCGGGTGGCGCGCCGCGGCGGGATCATCAAGAGCTTCGCGCTCAACGCCAAGCACGGCGTCGACGCGGCCCTGACCGGCGACCTGCGCGGGCGGCCGGGCGCGCGCCAGGTGCTGTACTTCCAGAGCGCCGACGCGGGCGCCCTGCTGCGCTTCACCGACACCTATCCGCGCATCATCGGCGGGCAGCTCTGGGTCGCGATGGATCCGGCGACGCCGAGCCAGGCACCGCAAGAGGGCCTCCTCAACATCCGCGACTTCCGGGTCAAGGGCGAGGCCGCGCTCGATCGCATCGTCGCGGGCGCGCCCAGCATGGAGCCCGAGGGCGTGCAGTTCTCGCGCATGCGGGTCGAGTTCACCCGCTCGCCCGGCAAGTTCACGGTGCGCGACGCGGTGGTGAGCGGGCCGATCGTCGGCGCCACCATGGACGGCGTGCTCGACTACGGCAACAACGACGTGCGCCTGCGCGGCACCTTCGTGCCGCTCTATGGCCTCAACAACATGTTCGGGCAGATCCCGATCGTCGGCATCTTCCTCGGCGGCGGCGACAAGGAAGGCCTGTTCGCGATCACGTTCGAGGTGGTCGGTCCGCCCGGCGCGCCGATCCTGCGCGTCAACCCGATCTCGACGCTTGCGCCCGGCCTCCTGCGCAAGGTGTTCGAATTCCCGAGCAGCGTGCCGGGCGAACGCTATCCCGATCCGCGCACGAGCTACGCGGACAGAGATCGCTGAGTCGCCAAGCGCTAGACCGGCTTCAGTAAAATGTGCCGCTTCCTGCCGAGCGACAGCTTGATCACGCCCTCGGCCGTGAGGTCGCGCGCCGTAAGCGCCATCTTCTCGTCGGTCACCGCCGCATCGTTGACGCGCAGGCCGCCCGCCTTGATCTGACGGCGCGCCTCGCTGTTCGAGGCGACGAGCCCGGTCTTCTCGGCGAAGGCGGCGAGCACGCCCAGCCCCTTGTCGAGCTCGGCCTTGGCGATCTCGACGGTCGGCAGGCTCGCGGCGAGCGTTCCTTCCTCGAAGGTCTGCCGCGCGGTCTTTTCCGCGGCCTGCGCGGCCTCGCGGCCGTGCAGCAGCGCGG
>CAVPGG010000344.1:0-3712 GCA_963703755.1 uncultured Pseudomonadota bacterium | reverse complement strand
GTACATCTACTGGTTCGCGTTAGTCATTGCTATCCAGGCCGTGGAATTTGGCGAATGCCAAGACGAAGCCCTGGAACGCCCGCTCGAAGGCTGCGGAATCCAGCATGCGAAACACGTCGCTGAACACGTCGTGGCTTGGGACACCTTTCTCCAGCGGCACAAATCGGCGCAGCAGGTCTATCTTGCGCCGACCAAAGTCGGACATATCCGTGCAACTCTTCGCCCCGCACAGCACCGCCGCAAGGGCGACGAAGAGAATCCGAGCAACGGATACGACGCATTGGACGCCCGCGGATCGCGCAACCTGCTGAAATACTTCTTGAGTTTGCCCATGTGACCCCCATCGCCAATCGGGAGCCACCCTCAAAATCCTGTTCGCAGCTTTTTGCAATAGGCCTACAAGAGCCAAAAGCGATTCCCCTGCCCCTGCAGGGGAGGGTAAAGAAACTCACCCCGCATTCCCGCCTTGCGCCGCGTACTTGCGCAGCTCCACCTTCGCCACCGCCTCGCGGTGCACCTCGTCCGGCCCGTCGGCAAGCCGGATCGCGCGGGCGCGCGCATACGCATAGGCGAGGTGGAATTCCTGCGACACGCCGCCGCCGCCGCATACTTGGATCGCGCGGTCGATCACCTTCTGCGCCACGTTGGGCGCCACCACCTTGATCATGGCGATCTCGGCGCGCGCCGCCTTGTTGCCGACCGTGTCCATCATCTGCGCCGCGTGCATGGTCAAGAGCCGCGCCTGGTCGATTTCCATGCGCGACTCGGCGATCCAGTGGCGCGTCACGCCGTGCTCCGCGATGGTGCGGCCGAAGGTGGTGCGCGAGATGGCGCGCCGGCACAGCGTCTCCAGCGCGCGCTCGGCCATGCCGATCATGCGCATGCAGTGGTGGATGCGCCCCGGCCCGAGCCGCCCCTGCGCGATCTCGAAGCCGCGGCCCTCGCCGAACAGGATGTTCGTCGCCGGCACGCGCACGTTCTCGAAGGTCACCTCGGCGTGCCCGTGCGGCGCGTCGTCATAGCCGAACACCGTGAGCGGCCGCACGATCTTGATTCCGGGCGTGTCCATCGGCACCAGGATCATCGACTGGCGTTTGTGCGCCGGCGCGTCCGGGTTGGTCTGCCCCATGAAGATCGCGATCTTGCAGCGCTTGTCCATCGCGCCCGACGTCCACCACTTGCGCCCATTGATGACGTAGCTGTCGCCGTCGCGCTTGATCTCCGAGCGGATGTTGGTCGCGTCCGATGAGGCGACCGCCGGCTCGGTCATGGCGAAGCAGGAGCGGATTTCGCCCGCCATCAGCGGCTCGAGCCAGCGCTTCTTCTGCGCGTCGCTGCCGTAGAGCATCAGCGTTTCCATGTTGCCGGTGTCGGGTGCCGAGCAGTTGAACGGCTCGGCGCCGATCGGCGATCGGCCCATGATCTCGCACAGCGGCGCATATTCGGCGACCGAGAGCCCGACCGGGTCGTGCTTCTTCGGCACGAACAGGTTCCACAGGTTCGCGGCCCTCCCCTTGCGCTTGAGCTCGGCCATCACGGGCGGCTCGTCCCAGCGGTCGCCCTCGCGCACCTCGCGCTCGAACGCCGGCTCCGCCGGGAAGATGTGCTCCTCCATGAAGGCGGTGACGCGCCGTGCCAGCTCGGCGCTGCGCGGGGAGGGGGGAGGCAACATTGAGAGGCTCCTCGGTTTCACCGTCATCGCGAGGCCTGCGCAGCAGGCCGAAGCAATCTCGCGCCACGTGCGGATCGGGATTGCTTCGGCCTGCTGCGCAGCCCTCGCAATGACCCCACGAAATTTTACGCCGTCACCATCCCGCCCATGCGCGCCAGCGCTGCGAGATGATGGTCCGCGTCGCCGAACAGCGTGTCGATCATGGTGACGCGCTTGAAGTAGTGGCCGACCTTGTTCTCCATGGTCATGCCGATGCCGCCGTGCAGCTGGACGGCGCCCTGGCCGACGATGCGGCCGGAGCGGCCAATCTGCACCTTGGCGGCCGCGATCGCCTTGCGCCGCTCGGTCGCGTCCGCCTCATCGGCCATCATGGTGGCGAGCAGCGCCATGCTGCGCGCTTCTTCCAGCGCAACCAGCATGTCGGCGGCGCGATGCTGCAGCACCTGGAAATTGCCGATCGGCACGCCGAACTGCTTGCGGACTTTCAGATAGTCGACCGTGATCTCGTGCATCGCCGCCATGGCGCCGACGGCTTCGGCGGTGAGCGCCGCGATCGCGCCGTCGACCACGCGCTCGATCAGCGCGAAGCCGCGGCCCGGCTCGCCAATCACCGCGTCAGCCGCGACCCGCACGCCGGACAATGTCACCTCGGCGGCCCGCAGCCCATCGATCGTCGGATAGCCGCGCCGCGTCACGCCGTCCGCGCCCGAGTCGACCAGAAACAGTGCAACCCCGTCGCGCTCGCGCTGCGCACCCGCGAGCCGTGCCGAGACGACCAGCTTGTCGGCCGCATCGCCATGCAGCACGAGGCTCTTGGCGCCATCGAGCACGTAGCCGGCGCCATCTCGCCGCGCCGTCGTCGCCACGTCGGCAAGATCGTAGCGCGCTTGCCGTTCCGCGTGCGCGAACGCAAGCTTGAGCGTGCCGCCGGCGATCTGCGGCACCAGCGCGGCGCGCATCGCGTCGCTGCCGCCGAGCCGAAGGAAGCTGCCGCCGAGCACGATCGTCGCGAAATAGGGCTCGAGCGCGAGCGCGCGTCCGAACGCCTCCATCACGATCATGGTCTCGACCGGCCCACCACCGAGGCCGCCGTCGCGCTCCGCGAACGGCAGGCCCAGCAGCCCGAGCTCCGCATATTGCCGCCACGGTTCGGCGCCGTACCCGCCGGGCTCCTGCGCAAAGCGCTTGCGCGCCGCAAAGTCATAGCGGTCGGCCATCAGCCGCTCGACGCTCTCGCGCAGCAGGCGCTGCTCATCGGTGAGCTCGAAGTCCATCTGTCACAATCCCAAAGTCACAATCCCAAGATCGCCTTGGCAATGATGTTCTTCTGGATCTCGTTCGAGCCGCCATAGATCGAGACCTTGCGCAAGTTGAAGTAGTGCGGCGCCTGCGGGCCGGCCCAGTCCGGGCCGATCGGCGGCTCGTTCCAGCGCTCGCTCTCCTCGTGCGGCGACTGATCGGGCAGCGCATAGGGGCCGACGGCCTCCATGAGCAGCTCGCTGATCGTCTGCTGGATCTCCGAGCCGCGGATCTTCAGGATCGACGAGGCCGGGTCGGGCTTGCCGCTGCGCGTGCGCGCCGCCGCGACCACGCGCAGCTGCGTCATCTCCAGCGCCTTGAGCGCCACCTCGACGGCCGCGATCTTCATGGCGAAGCGCTCGTCGGCCAGCAGCGGCTTGTCGCCGACCCGCTCCAGCGCCGCGATCTCCTTCAGCCGCCGGATGCGCGCCTTGGAGATGCCCACGCGAGCGATCCCGGTGCGCTCGTTGCCGAGCAGGAATTTGGCGTAGTCCCAGCCCTTGTTCTCGTCGCCGACGAGATTCCCGGCCGGCACCCGCACGTCGTCGAAGAAGACCTCGTTGACCTCGTGGCCGCCGTCGATGGTCTGGATCGGCCGCACCGTGATGCCAGGCGACTTCATGTCGATCAGCAGGAAGCTGATGCCCTCCTGCTTCTTCGCCGCCGGGTCGGTGCGCACCAGGCAGAAGATCCAGTCGGCATATTGCGCCATGGTGGTCCAGGTCTTCTGCCCGTTGACAA
>CAVPGG010000343.1:0-7511 GCA_963703755.1 uncultured Pseudomonadota bacterium | reverse complement strand
CGTCACACCTTTCAGCAGCCTTACGAGGGCCTTAAATCGACCCGCGGCGCGTGGCCACAATCGGGTTCCAGTCATCCGCCTACCGCCTCCGGAGGAGCCATGCACAAGCTGTCGATCCCGCCCGACGTCGTGGAGCGCGTGATCCGGCGCGCCGGACGGGCGCATCCGTTCGACGTGATCGCGCCGGCCAAGACCGCCTTCGTGGTGGTCGACATGCAGAACTACTTCGTCAAGCCGGGCTTCCAGGGCGAGGTGCCGATGGCGCGCGCGATCGTGCCGCACATCAACCGCCTCGCCGCCGCGACGCGCGAGCTCGGCGGCCACGTGGTATGGGTCAAGAACGCGACCAACGGCACGCGCGAGAGCTGGAGCGTGCTGCACGACTGGCTGACGACGCCGGAGCGGCGCGACCGCCGCTATGCCAGCATGGAGGTCGAGCACGAGGGCCACGCGCTGTGGCACGCGCTCGATGCGCGGCCCGAGGACGCGCAGATCGTCAAGAAGCGCTACTCGGCCTTCATCCAGGGCTCGTCCGAGCTCGAGGCCTGGCTGCGCGGCCGCGGCATCGATACGGTGCTGATCGGCGGCACCGCGACGCAAGTGTGCTGCGAGAGCACGGCGCGCGACGCCATGATGCTCAACTTCAAGGTCGTCATGGTGGCGGACGCCTGCGCGACCTACGACGACGCGACGCAGAACGCCTCGCTGGCGGCCCTTTATTCGAACTTCACCGACTTGCAGACGGTGGACGAGGCGATCGCCTCGATGCGGCGCGGGCGCGGGCAGGCGGCGGCTTAGGCTGCTTGCGCATGCGCCCGCACTCCCTCTCCCCGCAGGGGAGAGGGAGGGGTGAGGGGCTCTATGAGTTTCGATTGGGCATCCGAGCGCCCCTCACCCGGCTCGCTTCGCTCGCCACCCTCTCCCCGCAGGGGAGAGGGAAGAAAGGAAAGAAGATGATCCTCGAAATCGCGCAGATCGACGTGAAGGCCGGCATGGAAGCGGAATTCGAGGCCGGCGTGCAGAAGGCCGCGCCGCTGTTCAAGCGCGCCAAGGGGTGCGGCGGCATGCTGTTGTGGCGCTCGATCGAGCAGCCGGCGCGCTACCGGCTGGTGGTGCAGTGGGCGACCGTCGAGAATCACACGGTCGACTTCCGCGGCTCGGCCGATTTCGCCGAGTGGCGCAAGCTGGTCGGCCACTGCTTCGCGCAACCGCCGCAGGTCGAGCACGTGCGCGAAGTAGTGAAGGGGTTTTAAAGTCACTGCGAGGCGACCGCAGGTCGCCGAAGCAATCTCGACCAGCGAACGCATGAACAAGTGAAGCGAGATCGCTTCGCTTCGCTCGCAATGACGGTGTTTCTCACGCCTCGCCGGCGAGCTCGCGCCGGCGCTGCTCGCTCTCTTCCGCGTAGCGGCGCAGCGTGTGCGACTCGCTGAGCAGCCCGATCGCCTGGCGCGCGACGGGCGAGTCCACCACGGCGAGCGACTCGGCCTCGGCGCGGTCGAAGGCGGCGGCGGCCTCGCGCACGTTCATCGACGGCAGCAGCACCGTATCCTTGTGGTGCAGGATGGTCGCGACCGGTTTCTCCAGTCCGGACTCCAGGCTGTGCGCCTCGGGCACGATGATGATGCCCGCATAGTGGCCGTCCGGGTCGACCGCGATCACCTGCCCGCTCGAGCCGAGCGGAAACTGGGTGCGGAACGCCTCGATGGTGGTGTCGCGCTGCACGGTGTGGAAATCCGGCCGCATCATGCGGCCGACCGTGAGGTCGCGGATCCAGCCCACGTCGGCGGCGCTGCGGATGGTCTCGCCGCGCAGGTGGAAGCGCCAGGTCGCGAACGAGTAGCCGAAGATCTCGCGGGTGATCTGGGTCGAGATCAGCACCGCGATCAGCACCGCGGTGGCGAGCCAGAAGTCGCCGGTGCTCTCCAGCGCGATGAACGTCATGGTCAGCGGCGCGCCGATGATCGAGGCCGAGAGCGCGCCGATGCCGACGATCTCGTAGACGTTGGGGTCGAGCTCGAGGCCGGGCCACAGGCCGTTCACCGCGACTGCGAACAGGTGCCCGCCGATGGCGCCGAGCAGCAGCGAGGCGAAGAACAGGCCGCCGCGAAAGCCCGAGCCGAGCGAGACGATCGAGGCGAGGATCTTGAGGATGAACACCATGGCGATGAAGCGCAGCGGGCGATCCATCATGCCGGAGAGATGCAGGGCGCCGTGCCCGGACGACATCACCTGCGGCGTGACCAGCGCCATGCAGCCGACGAGCAGGCCGCCGATCGCCGGGCGCAGCGGCGGCCACAGCTTGGAGCGATCGAGGATCTGTTCGCACAGCGCGACGCCGCGCATGACGCTCACGCCGACCAGCGCCGCGATGACGCCGAAGGCGCTGGCGATCACCAGGTCGTTGCCGGTGACCGTCTTGATGGCGTCCGCATAGATGCCGAGCGGGAGCGGCGCGAACACCCGCGCGACCAGGAAGCCGTTGAGCGCCGCGATCGCGATCGGCACGAGCGCGGACGCCGTGTAGCCGCCCATCACCAGCTCGAAGGCGTAGAAGGCGCCGCCGAACGGGGCGCCGAACGCGCCCGCGATGGCGCCGGCGGCGCCGCAACCGACCATCAGCCGCAGGTCGTTGCGGCGCAGGTGAAACAGCCGGCCGAACCACGACGCGATGCCGCTCGCCGCCTGGGTGTAGCCGGCCTCGAGGCCGACCGAGGCGCCGACCCCGCTCGACCACACGGTCTGCAGGGCGACGATCATGCTGCCGCGAAACGACATGCGGCCGCCGCGCACCGCGTTCGCCTCGATCGGGTCGACGAAGCGCTCGCGCCGCATCCGGCTGACCCACAGGCCGGCGAGGCCGAGCAGCAGACCGCCGATCGTCGGCACCAGCAGGGCGAGGACCGGATTGAGCGAGAGGCTGGCGGACAGGCGCTGGTCGGGCGCGAGCCAGAAGAACAGCTCGTGCAGCGTGCTGACGACGCCGCTCATGACCGTGACGACGAGCCCCGCGACGGCGCCGACCACGGCGGCCAGCGCCGCAGTGCCCGCTTCGCGCGCACGCACCCACGCGCGCAATCGGCGCGGCACTTCCAGGGCAGTCGCGGCGGCGGTCGTCATCATGCGGGCTGCTTTCAAAGCGGCCGATTGCGGCGTTGTTGCAGCGGTTGTCGCCGCGCGCAACCGAAAAGCGACGCGAATGCCCGCGCGGTTAACATGCACGGCGCGCGCCCTTCCCCGGCCACGATCGGCGGCCCATATTTGCGGCATGGCGAAGCCTCCATCGAAGCCGAATTCGAACCAAAATCGCGATCACGCCCCGCGAAGGACCCGGCGCGCCCGACCCGCGCCAAGGCGGCGCGGCCGGACACCATTCCGATCGGCCCGGCGCTCGCCGACCTGCTCAATCCCGCCATCAATCGCGGCAAGGCCGGGGTCGGCTCGCAGACTGGACTGCAGCCGCCGCCCGATAATTCCCGCGACCGCCGCGCCGACTTCTCCGCCGCCCACCGCGCACGCAAGTCGACGCCGACGGGGTTAGGCGAAGCGCCGCAGTCGCCCTATCGGGACAATGCGGAGCTGCGGGAGGCCTCGCCGGAGCTGGCGCGCATCCTCGGCATTGAGGGGGATGACGGTGGGGAAGGCAGTGACTCGGCGTCTTCACCCTCCCCTGCAGGGGGAGGGTCGGCCGCCGAAGGCGGCCGGGGTGGGGTGGCTGACTCGCCGCCACCCCCACCCGCCGAGCTTCGCTCGGCGACCCCGGATCAAGTCCGGGGCAGGCTCTCCCCCCTGCAGGGGGAGGTGAAGGCCGAACCTGCGTCGGGCAAATACATCATCGAGGGCGACCGCGACGAGACCGTGCGGCGGCCGCGGCCGGCGCGCGCGCCGCTGAGCGAGTTGGGCGTGGCGGCCACGGCGCAGTCGCTCGATCGGCTGTTGCGCGAGGGGCGGGCCGAGTTTCTTGACGAGGCCGGCACGCCGCGGGTGTGGACGCCGCATCGGCCGCCGCGGCCGGAGAAATCGGAGGGCGGCATCCGCTTCGTGGTGAAATCGGAATACGAGCCGAAGGGCGACCAGCCGACCGCGATCGCCGAGCTGGTCGAAGGCGTGCAGCGCCACGACCGGACGCAGGTGCTGCTCGGCGTCACGGGCTCGGGGAAGACGTTCACGATGGCCAAGGTGATCGAGGCGACGCAGCGCCCCGCCATTATCCTCGCCCCCAACAAGACGCTGGCGGCGCAGCTCTACGGCGAGTTCAAGAGCTTCTTCCCCGACAACGCGGTCGAGTACTTCGTCTCCTACTACGACTATTACCAGCCCGAAGCCTACGTGCCGCGCACCGACACCTATATCGAGAAGGAATCCTCGATCAACGACCAGATCGACCGCATGCGCCACTCGGCAACGCGCGCGCTGCTCGAGCGCGACGACGTGATCATCGTCGCGTCGGTGTCGTGCATCTACGGCATCGGCTCGGTCGAGACCTATACGGCGATGACCTTCATGCTCAAGAAGGGCGAGCGCGTCGACCAGCGCCGCCTGATCGCCGACCTCACGGCGCTGCAGTACAAGCGCACGCATGCCGACTTCGCGCGCGGCACGTTCCGGGTGCGCGGCGACGTGATCGACATCTTCCCGGCGCACTACGAGGACCGCGCCTGGCGCATCCAGCTGTTCGGCGACGAGGTCGAGAAGATCGAGGAGCTCGATCCGCTCACGGGCCAGAAGACCGACGAGCTCGCCTTCATCAAGGTCTACGCCAACTCGCACTACGTGACGCCGCGCCCGACGCTGCTGCAGGCGATCGCCAGCATCAAGGCCGAGCTGCGCCAGCGGCTCGACGAATTGAACCACGCGGGGCGGCTGCTGGAGGCGCAGCGGCTCGAGCAGCGCACCATCTACGACCTGGAAATGATGGAGGCGACCGGGAGCTGCGCCGGCATCGAGAACTATTCGCGCTACCTCACCGGCCGCAGGCCCGGCGAGCCGCCGCCGACCCTGTTCGAATATGTGCCCGACCACGCGCTCGTGTTCCTCGACGAGAGCCACGTGACGGTGCCGCAGCTCGGCGGCATGTATCGGGGCGACTTCCGCAGAAAAGCGACGCTCGCCGAATACGGCTTCCGCCTGCCCTCGTGCATGGACAATCGCCCGCTGCGCTTCGAGGAATGGGACCTGATGCGGCCGCAGTCGGTCGCGGTGTCGGCGACGCCGAGCGGCTGGGAGCTCGAAGAGTCGGGCGGCGTGTTCGTCGAGCAGGTGATCCGCCCCACCGGGCTGATCGATCCGCCGGTCGACGTGCGGCCGGCGCGCACCCAGGTCGACGACGTGATCGGCGAGGTGCGCGCGGTGGCGGCGCGCGGCTATCGCGCGCTCGTGACGGTGCTGACCAAGCGCATGGCCGAGGATCTGACCGAGTATCTGCACGAGCAGGGCATCCGCGTGCGCTACATGCATTCCGACATCGACACGATCGAGCGCATCGAGATCATCCGCGACCTGCGGCTCGGCGCCTTCGACGTGCTGGTCGGCATCAACCTGCTGCGCGAGGGACTCGACATTCCCGAATGCGCCCTGGTCGCGATCCTCGACGCCGACAAGGAAGGTTTTCTGCGCAGCGAGACGAGCCTGATCCAGACCATCGGCCGCGCGGCGCGCAACGTCGACGGCAAGGTGATCCTCTATGCCGACGCGGTGACGGGCTCGATGGAGCGCGCCATGGCGGAGACCAACCGCCGGCGCGAGAAGCAGGACGACTACAACAAAGAGAACGGCATCACGCCGGAGAGCATCCGGCGCGGCATCGCGGACATTCTCGACAGCGTCTACGAGCGCGACCACGTGCTGGTCGCGACCGGCGACGGCACGCGCGGCGGCTTCGAGGACGCCGCCACCATCGGCCACAATTTCGAGGCCGTGATCGCCGACCTCGAGGCGCGCATGCGCGAGGCCGCCGCCGACCTGAACTTCGAGGAAGCCGCCCGCCTGCGCGACGAGGTCAAGCGCCTGCGCGCGACCGAGCTCGCCGTGGTCGACGATCCGACCGCGAAGCGCTTACCCTCCCCTGCAGGGGAGGGTCGACGCGCGAAGCGCGTCGGGGTGGGGTGAGTGCCCCGCGCAAGCCGAACCTCGACGAAATGGGCCCCGCTCCCAGTCCGCCGCCTATCGCGGCCCGCGCTCGACCATGGGCAAGCCCGGCATGCGCGGCGGCTTCAAGCCGAGGCGGCGGTAGAGGAACGTGTGGCGACACCCGCGCGTGCTTCCAGCATCGGCGGCGGATTGTCGGCAATCCGGCGCGCCCCGCTCCGCATGCGGCGATCCGTGCTAGGCTCGAGCCTCCTACAAGGATTTCCCATGGCCACCTACTTCATCTTCGGCGCGATCGGGACGTGTCCCGGCTGCGGCGACCATCGCTTCTCGGGCCCGATCACGATCGCGCCCGACACCAGCGTCACCTGCCACGGCTGCGGGCAAGTCGCCACCGTGGGCGACGCGGCGCAGGCCGGTCTCGCGTCCGGTGCCGTCAAGAAGCTGAGCGACCACCGCGTGGTCCAGGACCGCTGACGCCGGCCTCGCCGGCGGCCCCCGATCGAGCGGCAGGCGCGCCGGAATCGTCTGTTGCTCGACGCGGCCGCATGAAATTCGGGCAACGCGTCGCAGGGCAGCCGATCGACACCGCCGCCACACCTTCGCTATTAAGACATGATCAACCATCCGCCACGCATCGTGTTCGAATCGATCGCCGTTTCGGCCGTCAGCCATGAGGGCCCAGGGAACCGCGTCTGCATGATCAGAACCTCACGCGTTGCCATCGGCGCGGTCGCGGCGACCGGCCGAAAGATCGTCAGCGGCCTCGGCCTCGCCGCCCTGCTCGCGGCGCTCGGCGCCTGCGCGGCCGGCAACGCCAACTCGAACCTCACGACGTCCGCCGCGACCTCGACCAACGCCGCCGCGGCGCCCGCCGCACCGGCGCAGACCGCGGCGGCCGCGCCCGCCCAGCCGGCGGCAGCCGCGCCCGCCGAGCCGCCCGCGCCCCTCACCGCGACCGAGATCAACGAGAAATGCTGGATGCGCACCGAGAAGTTCAAGGCCGGCGACATCGACAAGCGCATCAAGCTGGTCGACAAGTGCGTGGCCGAGATGACGAAGGCGCAGGAGGGGAAGTGAGGCGGGCGACTTAGCCAAGCGCCAAGTCGAATGACCTACAGTGGCGGCAAATGGCGACCCGCCGAGTGTAAGAGTGGACGTTTGCTTGAACGCTATATTCAAACAACATCACCTAGACTTGCTCATTAGTACCGCCTTGGCGTCGCTATCCAGCGGTCGTATAGTCCGGCGATTGCGCGTAGCACCATGCCGCAACCGTTGCCTCGCCCGGCTCGATGAGATGCCTAAATGCCGAAGTCTCGAAGAACGCAAACGATCTCAGTCATTGTCCCTGAGATCGTTTGTCATGCCCGATCTTCGCGGCGATAGACCGTGCCTAGCCGCTCCGATGTCGATAGGCTAAT
>CAVPGG010000342.1:0-4082 GCA_963703755.1 uncultured Pseudomonadota bacterium | reverse complement strand
GATCGCGTTACGCTGGAGGACGCGCTCCGGCTGCTCTACCCGCCGCGTACGATCGGCGAGCTGGATGGCGAGCCGATCACCGTGCAGAACGGCCGGTACGGGCCGTACGTGAAGAAGGGCACGGACAGCCGCTCGCTGGAGAGCGAGGAGCAGCTGTTCACGCTCACCCTGGCCGAGGCCAAGGAACTGTTCGCGCAGCCGAAGGCCCGCGGGCGCGGCCGGGCGCCGCCACGCCGCCGCTGCGCGAGCTCGGCGACGACCCGGCGAGCAAGCGTCCCATGGTCCTCAAGGAGGGCCGCTGGGGCGCATACGTGACCGACGGCGAGACCAACGCCTCCCTGCGCCAGGGCGACGCGGTCGAGTCGATCACCCCGCAGCGGGCCGCGGAACTGCTGGCCGAGCGGCGGACCGCCGCCCCGTCGGCCCCCCGGCGCCGGGCCCCGGCGAAGAAGCCGGCCGCCAAGAAACCCGCCGCCAAGAAGGCGGCACCGAAGAAGCCCAGCCGGACCTAGCCCGGGTCCGGCCCGGCACCGGGCGGCCGTGGAGGGCCGCACCTGCCGGACATTTCGCGAGCTTGCAGGCCACGCGAGCCCCTCTGGTGTGGATACCCTGACCCAGTGAATTTCCGATCCCCGTCGCGCGAACCGCGGAGCAGCGTCCTGTCCATCAGGCCGTTCCGGCGCCTGTGGGTCGCGACATCGCTGTCCAGCCTGGGGGATTGGCTGAGCCTGGTCGCGCTCGCCTCGCTCGCGTTGACCCTGGCCGGCAGCGGCGCCGCCGCGCAGTACATCGCCGTCGGCGGGGTGTGGCTGTCCTCGCTGCTGCCTGCCGGTGCTCGGCCCGCTGGCCGGCGCTGTCGCGGACCGGCTGGACCGCCGGATCAACATGATCGTCGGCGACGTGCTCCGCGCGGCCCTGTACCTTACTATCCCGCTCGACCTGTCGATCCACTTTGCCAACCCGCTGACCTGGGTCTACGTATTCGTCCCTGCCGGTCTCGGCGCCATCCCGCTTCACTATGATGTCGACTTGCCCGGCTGCAACCGCGCAAGCCGTCCCGTCGGGGACGCCGCGGGCATCGCGGCCGCCGGCTTGGCCGCACATGGTGGCCTGCTCGGCATCGAGGCGGCCCATTTCGCGGCGGCACGCGACGGCCACGCCTCTCCAACCAGGTTCAGCTCCCCGCAACGCGGGACAACGGCAACATTCAGGCTGGCGACACGCTTCTTGCGGAATGCAATCCTTGCGGTGGTCGCGCTCGACGCCGCCTGACACTCGCGCCCTTGGTCGCTGTTGGCCCATCGCGACCGATGCCAGCCCCCCGAATTCTTGTCTGACTCTCGGGGCAACTCCGGACGTCGATTGAACGTGCGGCGTCTGTGCAATCGGTCGTGATTGATCCGGAGGAGAAGTCGGACGAGGCGCGACGGCCGAACTTTTAGGTCGATTTCTACAACTCACTTGGGCTCGACCGTAACGCGCGCAGAGTGGTGAGGAGTTCTTGCGCCGGCCAAGTGAGCGCCGCGTCTCTGATGCGGACGATCGAGAACACCCTGCGCACTTTCCACGGCATGAACGGAATGATCACGAGGGTCTGGTTCGCAAGCTCCTCGGTCAGCGCGAGCCGGCTGAAAGCCGCAATTCCGTAGCCGCGCCGCACCAACGTCTTGATCGCCTCCCAGGCGGGAAGCGCCAACCGCTGTCGCGGCACGATGCCGAGATCGGCGAGCGCGTTGTCGGCGATGACGCGTGTCGCCGATCCTTCCTCGCGCGAGATCCAGGTCAACGCCTCGAGCTCGTCGCGCGAGAGGCTGCGGCCCGCGAAGCTCGGCGGTCCGACGATGACGATCTCGTCCTCGATAAGCGGCTCGGCTTCGATTTCTGGGGCGGCCAAGAAGCCGCCGCTCACGCCGATCTCGGCGCGGTGCGAGCGCACGGCTTTGATCACTTCCGCCAACGTCGCAAGCTCGAAATGCACACGCACACCGGGATACCGCCGCTGAAATTCGGCGACGATTTCCGGCAGCACGTACGTCCCTGGCGTGCCAGAGGCCACGATCGTGAGCGCGCCCGACATCGGTTCTCGCAACGCCGCGAGGCCATGGGCGGCTTGCCGTAGCAGCGCCTCGGCGCGCAGCACATGCGCGGCGAGAAATTCTCCGGCCGGCGTCAACGCACGCGAGTGTCGGTCGATCAACTTGACGCCGAGCCCGCGCTCCATGTCGGCGATGTGCTTGGATATTGCGGGCTGGCTGATGCGAAGCTCGTCGGCCGCGCCCGAAAACGAGCCGCGCCGTACGAACCCGGAGAAGGCGCGCAAACGTGCTTCCAGCTCCATATCCATAAGTTATAGCAACTGGCGAAAATATGTATTTTTTTCCTCAATTCGCGCACTTACATTTCGGCGGAGCCCCGCGACTGGCGGGGCGGACAACGCCAAGTCCTTGAGGAACAACGGCAATGTGCAAACTGCGCGAATTCCGTCGGCACCTTGCCGTCGGTCTGTGGGCTGCCGCGGTGGCGATTGCAACCGCCTCGGGGAGCTCGCAAACGAGCGCCCAGAGCGCGCGCACCCTGCGGATCGTCGTCCCCCGTCCCGCCCGGCGGTGCAGGCGATATCGTGGCCCGCGAAATGGCCGAGCAGATTAGTCGCCTCCCTGGCATTTCGGTCGTCACCGAGAACCGACCTGGCGCCGGAACGATTATCGGAACTGAGTTGGTTGCGCGCGCGGCGCCGGACGGGAATACGCTGTTGCTCAATGCGCCCTACCTCCTGATCAGTTCGCAGCTTCGCAAGGTCAATTACGACCCGCTGACCAGTTTCGAGCCGATCTGTCATCTCGTCAGCTCGCCCGGCGTGTTCGTGGTCAACAGTGCATCCCCCTATCGGACACTTGCCGATCTGATCGAGGCCGCACGGGCCAAGCCCGGCGCCTTGACGTTGGCAAGCGTCGGTCCCGGAACCGCGCAGCATATCGGAATCGAGATGCTCAAGCGCGGCGCCAACGTCGATCTGACGTATGTGCCATATGCCGGCGGCGCCCCGGCGATCAACGCGCTGCTTGGCGGCCACGTGACGGCCGTGTTTGCCGAATACGCACCCTTGTCCGCGCATCTCAAGTCCGGAACGCTGCGCGCGCTTGCGACCAGCGCACGAACGAGGATCGGGCCATTGCCGGACCTGCCGACGGTTTCCGAGTCCGGTTATCGCGACTACGAAGTGGATTTGTGGTGGGGCGTGTTCGCTCCGGCGAAAACGCCTCGGCGGACGGTATCGGAGCTAGCCCACTGGTTCACCGACGCTCTGCAGGCGCCCGAGCTGAAGGCCAAGCTCGCCGCGCAAGGGTTCTTGCCGGTTGGCCGATGCGGCGCGGATTTCGCGTCGCTTCTTCGTAGGCAATACAACGAATACGGACGCATCATTCGTGAAGCTCAAATAGTGACGGAATGAGTCGAACGTAGGTCCGCACCTGATCCGGAGCGCACTGCAGGGCCCTCGCGCCACTTGCCTCTTCACTCACCCACGTTCACCCTACCGCGTTGGGCGGAAAGGGTGTCGGGAAGACCGGCGGTGATGTTCTGGAATCTCACGCGCGCAATCGCTGGTCTGGTCATCGGCGGCACGGTTGCGAGCGCAGCGGAAATCAAAATCCTCGCCGGCTCTGCTGTGACCCCGGCGATGGCCGAGCTCATTGTGAAGTTCGAGGAGTCGTCGGGACGCAAGGTACACTTCGACTTCGACGGAGCGATTGGAGCGATGACCGATCGCGTTCGCAGGGGCGAAGCGGCCGATGTGCTGATTGTCTCGGGAGCGCAAATCGAGCGGTTGGCGCGCGCGGGCAAAGTGGTGCCAGGCAGCCGGATCGATCTCGCCAAAGTCGGCGTGGGCGTGCCCGGGTGAGCCGATGGATTCCTGGTTTTTTGTAGGTGTGAAAGACCAGGGCGCTCGCCCGCCGACGATGATGACTGCGCTCAAGCGGCGCGTGATCGCGCCAGGCGCATCAGCCCGCGCAGGTCGGTCTCGTGCTCCAGCGCCCATAGCCGTTCGATCAGCGGCGCGGCGTTGGCGGCGAGGCCGGCCT
>CAVPGG010000341.1:0-8838 GCA_963703755.1 uncultured Pseudomonadota bacterium | reverse complement strand
TGCGAACCTACACGCTCTACGTCGGCAAGATGGCGGAGGCGGTCAAACTTTATCAGGAGTCCGGATTTCCGGCGCTCGGAAGGGCGGTCACGACAAGAAGCTCATCGGGTATTTCCAGGCCGATACGGGCACGATCAACCAGCTCGTGCACTTGTGGAAATTCGACGACGACGCCGATCGGCGCAAGCACTGGACCGCGGTCTTCGCAAACAAGGACTTCGTGGAAGGTTTTGCCTCCAAGTTCCGACCGCTGGCGATGTCGCAGGAGGTCAAGCTCTTGACCGCGGCGCCGTGGGGGCCGCATCCCTGATTGACGGTGCTGCTGAGGCGAATTCCGGCGCAACCCGCGCGACTCAACGCGGCCACTCGGGCGGCGGCACCGGCGTCCACGGCCGCGCCAGCTTCAAGTCATCAACGACGGCGTTGGCCGCGATGTAGCCCGGCGCGCCATTGATCCCGCCGCCGTTGCCGGTCGATGAGCCGCAAAGATAGAGGCCCTCGATCGGCGTGCGCATGCCCGATAGTGCCGGGTGCGGGCGGTTGATCCCGAGCTGCGATGGGATGTAGGCACCCATGCGCACCGCGCCGCGCCGCATGTTCGGGTTGAGCCGCTCGACGTTGAGCGGCGTGAACAGGAAGCGCGCGCTGATGTTCGCGTCGTCGAGGTTCGCGGCATACTCGCGCCACACGTCGAGAACGCGCCGGCAATAGTGGTCCTTGTCGCGATCCCAGTTGGCCGGGTCGCCGGCGACCGCGTAGGGCGCGAAGGGCCACCAGAAGGCGGAGTGGCCGTCGGCCGGCGCATAGGTCGGGTCGACATCGCTGTTGCACGCGCCGTTGCCCATCAGCACGTCGGGGAACTTGCGCCCCGCGCAGTCGCGAAAGCACTGCTCCACCTGGGCGATGTCATCCATGCCGAAGAAGATGTTGAAGGCGCGATCGATGGCGGGATCGAACGCCCGCGACTTGTAGATGGGCTTGCGCCTGAGCGCGAGATGCAGCGTCACCAGGCTGTGGTTGCCCCAGTGCCAGGCATCGAGCTTCGCCCGCACGTCGTCGGGAAAGAGCTCGCGGCCGGCCATCGCCATGGTGGTGGGGGCATCGATCGCGCTCGCAACGAGGCGTTTCGCCTCGATGGTCTCGCCGTTCGCCAGCCGCACGCCGGTTGCGCGGCCATTGGTGACCACGATCTCCTTCACCTCGGCGTCCACGATGACGGCACCGCCGGCCGCCGTGACGATGCGCGCGAGCGCCTGCGGTAGGCTCGCCGCCCCGCCGACCGGAAGCGTGAACTCCATCACGTTGGAGAAGATCGCCGGGAAGACGATTCCGGCGCCCGGGACGCTCTCGGTCGTGATCACGTGCATGTAGGACGTGAACAGGGTGCGGATGCGGTCGTCGTCGAAATGCTTGCGCACCACGCTGAACAGGTCGTGCTGCGCATGGGAGAGGAACTCCTTGCCCTCCGGTCCCGACAGGCGGTCGCGCAGCTCAGCGATGGGCAGCGGCGCGTTGTAGAGGAGCGAGCGCAGCAGCGGCCGCATCCGCTTGCCGTAGAGCTCGTGCAGGTCGCGGAAGGTCTCGGCGTCGCGCCGGGAGAAGCGCGCGAGCGAGCGGCAGGTGGCGTCGAGGTCCTTGTGGATGACGACGCAGGTGCCGTCGCGAAACGCCGCCGCCTGCTGCACCGGCGGCTCGATATAGGCGTAGCCGAAGCGGTAGAGCTCGAGGTCGTCCATCAGCGGCGCGTGGCGGAAGCCCATGAAGAAATTGGAGTGGAGGTTGAAGCGATAGCCGGGCAGCGTCGGCTCCTCGGTGCTGGTGCCGCCGCCGAGCTTGCGATGGCGCTCGATCACGCCGACGGTGAGGCCCGCCCGCGACAGATACGCCGCCAGCGTCAGGCCGTTATGGCCCGCGCCGATCACCACGCAGTCGTAGCCCGCCATGCGCGTCCCTCCCGGGCCTGCGTTCGAGTGTGCATCGACCGCGTTAGTCAATCAATCGGCTCTGCGTTGTGACAGACGTGCACAAATCAACTCCTCATGGTGAGGAGCGCGACCGCAGGCGGCGCGTCTCGAACCATGGGCCGCGGGCGCGGGCGTGCTCGGCCCATCCTCCGAGACGCCGCGCTGACGCGCGGCTCCTCAGGATGACGAGTCGTCTTTTGCCGGCAGTCGCGTTAGCATGCGTAGCCCGGATTGAGCGCAGCGAAATCCGGGACATCCTGGCCGCGGTGAGACTTTCCCGGGTTTCGCTGCCGCTCAACCCGGGCTACATGACAGACAGGAGACGCCGTGACCCGCGTGCTACGCATTGGCGGGGCCCAGATGGGGCCGATCCACAAGACCGACGGCCGGCAGGCAGTGGTTGCGCGGATGCTCGACCTGCTCGCGCGGGCGAAGGGCGAGAAGTGCGATCTCGTCGTCTACCCGGAGCTCGCGCTGACGACGTTCTTCCCGCGCTGGTACATGACGGATGCGACCGAGATCGATGCGTGGTTCGAGCGCGAGATGCCGAACGCGGCGACCCGCCCGCTGTTCGAGGAAGCCGCAGCGAGCCGCATCGCCATCTCGTTCGGCTATGCGGAGCTCACCGCGGACGGGCATCACTTCAACACGTCGATCCTCGCCGACCGCGAGGGTCGCATCGTCGGCAAATATCGCAAGGTGCATTTGCCCGGCCACGCCGAGTTCGATCCGGCGCGCGCCTTCCAGCATCTGGAGAAGCGCTACTTCGAGCCCGGCGACCTCGGCTTCCCGGTCTGGCGCACGCTGGACGGCATCGTCGGCATGTGCATCTGCAACGATCGCCGCTGGCCCGAGACCTATCGGGTGATGGGCCTGCAGGGCGTCGAGCTGGTCGTGCTCGGCTACAACACGCCGTCGAGCAACTCGCAGAACGGCGAGGAGGGGCTGGCGCGGCGCCACTTTCACAATCGCCTGTCGGTGCAGGCCGGCGCTTACCAGAACTCGACCTGGGTGGTGGCGGTCGCCAAGGGCGGCGCCGAGGATGGTCACCACATGATCGCCGGCAGCATCATCGTCAATCCGGACGGCGAGATCGTCGCCGAGGCGAAGGGCGAGGATGACGAGCTGATCGTCGCCGATTGCGACCTCGACGCGACGAAGTTCGGCAAGGAGACGATCTTCGATTTCGCCCGCCACCGCCGCATCGAGCACTATGGCCGCATCGCCAGCCAGGTCGGCGTGATCCGGCCGCCGGAGTGAGCAGAGAATGGCGACGATTTACGTGATCAACCCCAACTCGACGCAGGCCGTCACCGACGCGATCGATGCGGCGCTCGACCCGCTGCGCGCGAATGACGGGCCCGCCATCGAGTGCGTCACGCTTGCCGAGGGCCCGCCCGGCATCGAGTTGCAGCGCGACGTCGACGGCGTGGTCGCGCCATTGCTCCGGCGCGCGGCCGCGCTGGAGAACGCCGCCGCTGGCTTCGTGATCGCCTGCTTTTCCGATCCCGGGCTGCATTCACTGCGCGAGCAGAGCGCCCGGCCGGTGCTCGGCATCGCCGAATGCGGCGTGCTGACCGCGCTCTCGATCGCGCCGCGCTTCGGCGTGCTGGCGATCCTGCCGGGTTCGATCCCGCGCCACCGCCGCTACTTCGCGGCGATGGGCGTCACCGACCGGCTCGCCGGCGAGATCGCGATCGATGTCGGCGTGGTCGACCTTGCCGACGAGCAACGGACGTTCACCCGCCTCACGGATTGCGGCCGCACGCTGCGCGATGTGCACGGCGCCGACGTCGTCGTCATGGGCTGCGCCGGCATGGCGGGCTACCGCGCCGCGCTCGAGGACAGCCTGGCGATCCCCGTGGTCGAGCCGACACAGGCCGCGGTCACCATGGCGATCGGCCGGGTGCGGCTCGGCGGCACGGCGAAGAGATTCGGTGGTTCGGCGGATGTGAGGTGAGCGCGGTGCCCGCGCTCCCTCTCCCCGAAGGGGCGAGGGCTGGGGTGAGGGGCGCCATGACTATCGATAGTCCGAGATCCCCTCACCCGGCTCGCTTCGCTCGCCACCCTCTCCCCTCCGGGTAGAGGGAAGAAAGCCGCCGCTCCAATCGCTGCATCAGCCGTTCGAGCTCGTCGAGATCGGCGCGGTCGAGGCGCGGGCCCGGGGCGCGTACCGCGGCGCTGGTGATGGCGCCGCGCCGCCGCAGCACCTCCTTGCGGATCGCGAGGCCGACGCCGATCTGCTGCTCGTGCCGCACCAGCGGCAGATAGGTGTCGAACAGATCCTCGGCGTCTTCCGCGCGGCCGTCGGCGAAGAGGCGGCAGACGTTGACCAGCATCTCCGGATACGCAAATCCGGTCATCGCGCCGTCGGCGCCGCGATGCAGCTCCTGCGGCAGATAGAGTCCGCCATTGCCGGTGAGGATGCTGATGCGCCGCCGCGCCGTGCCGTCGCAGCCGCACCGCACTTGGCCGAGCTTGCGCAGGCCCGGCCAGTCCTCGTGCTTGAACATGACGAGGTTCTCGTGCGCGTCGATGAGATCGAGGAAGGCCGGGACCGAAATATTGACACCGGTGCCGAGCGGATAGTCCTGGAAGCAGACCGGGATCGAGGGGCCGATCCGCGCAAACACCGTCGCGAAATAGTCGCGGATCGCTACGTCGGTCTTGAGTCCGGCCGCCGGCGCGATCATCACGCCGCCGGCGCCGACCGCCATCACGCTCTTGGCAAGGCGAACCAGGTTGTCGATTCCGGCTTGGCTCACGCCGACCACCACCGGAACGCGTCCCGCCACCCGCTCGATGAAATACTTGGCGAAGGCCGCGGACTCCGCCTCGGCGAGCTTCTGCGCCTCGCCCATCATGCCTAGAATGGTGACGCCGCTGACGCCCTTGCCCAGGTAGAACTCGACCAGCGTGTCGACGCTCGCCCAGTCGATCTCGCCCGCGTCGGTGAACGGGGTCACCGAGATGATGTAGACGCCGCGGGTGTCGGGGCCGATCTGGTTCATGAGGTGCTCTGGTCTGTTGTGCGAATGGCGAGTGGCGAATAGCGAATTGAAGGCTCTACTCGCTATTCGCTGCTCGCCATTCGCACAAGCATCTTCACGCCGCCGAGGCGCGCGACGCTGCGCCCGCCGTGGAGCCGGCGAATTCCGCTGACGGCCGGCCGAGGGGCTGCGCGGCCTCGCCGGCGGCGCGCGGCAGGAAGCGTCCTGATCCGGGCGCCACATGCAGCCTGCCGTCGCGCACCGCGACGCGCCCTCGGCTGAGCACGGTCTCGGGCCAGCCGGTGATCGCGCGGCCCTCGTAGGGCGTGTAGCCGGTATTGTCGTGAAGCATGGCGGACGCGAGCCGCACCGTCTTCTTCGGATCCCACACGACGACGTTGGCATCGGCGCCGACCGCGAGCGTGCCCTTCTTCGGATAAAGTTCATAAAGTTTCGCCGGGGCGGTGCTGGTCAGCTCGACGAAGCGCTCGAGGCCGAGCCGCCCTTGCGTGACCGCGACATCGAACATCAGCGGCAGGCGTACCTCGAGGCCGGGCAGCCCGTTGGCGATCTGCTTGAAGGTCGGATGGGGGCCGGCGGAGAGCTTGCCGGTGGCGTCGAACCGGTAGGGCGCATGGTCGGACGAGACGACCTGCAGGTCGCCGCGTGCCAAGGCGGTCCACAGCGCCTCTTGGTCGGAGGCTTGGCGCAGCGGCGGGCTGCACATCCATTTCGCGCCTTCGAGCCCGGGCTTGTCGAGGTCCTCAGCGGTCAGCAGCAGGTAATGCGGGCAGGTTTCGGCGAACAGCTTCACGCCGTCGGCGCGCGCCTTGCGCACGACCTCCGCACCTTCGGCAGTCGACACGTGAAACACCATGACGGGCTGATCGATGAGCTGAGACATCGCCGCCACGCGCTGGATCGCGTCCACCTCGGCGAGCCGCGGATGGCTCAGTGTGTGTGCCGAGGGCGCCGTGTGGCCGTTGGCGAGCAGCCGCTTCGACATGAAGGAGATCATGCCGTGATTCTCTGCATGGACACAGACGAAGGCGCCGTTGTCGCGCGCCGCCCCCAGCACGTCGAGCATCTGCTCGTCGTCGAGCCGGATGTCGTAGGTCATGAACACCTTGATCGAGGCGTGCCCGTCGCGCACGAGCTTCGGCAGGTGGATCTTGAGCGTGACCTCGTTGGGGTCCGCCAAGATCATGTGCAACCCATAGTCGATGACCGCGCCGCGCTCGGCGAGCCGATGGTAGTCGTCGAGCACGCGGTCGAGCGCGTGGCCTTTGTGTTGCGCCGCGAACGGAATCACGGTCGTGGTGCCGCCGAAGACGGCCGAGACGGTCGCGCTCTCGAAGCTGTCGGCGTTGAGGAGGCCGCTGCCCGACACCTGCTCGATGTGCGCGTGCGGATCGACGCCGCCGGGAGCGATGGACCGTCCGGTCGCGTCGATTTCAATGGCACCGGGGCCGAGCTGCTCGCCGATCGCCGCAATGGTCTCGCCGCGGATGCCGATGTCCACCCGCGCGAGGCCGTCGGGAAGAACCGCGGTCCCACCGCGGATCACGGTCGAAAACGCTTGCTCTGCCATTGCGGGTCTGCCTCCCACCTTGCCGCCGGAGCCTGGCGGATGCGGTCACCGTGGCGAACGGCGGCCGGAACGCGCGACGTCACCCGATACAATGGCACTGCCGGGCCGGCCTTTGCAATTTGCGCCGGCCTCTTTTCGGCCATCCGGCCTCTCAGCGCGCCTCGCCGGCAAAGGCCTGCTGGAGCGTCGCCAGGCGCGCGAGCGCCGCCGGCGGCAGCGGGCCTTTCTGGACCGCGGCGTAGGCATCCTCGAACTGCTGCGGCGTCGCCATGCCGACCAGGATGGTGCCGATCGCCGGATGCGAGATGGAAAACCGCGTCGCCGCCTCGGTGAGGCTTGCGGCGAAGCCCTCGGTCACCAGCGGCAGCAGGCGGCGGGCGCGCGTGATGTCGGCATCGTACGCCACGGCCGAGCCGATCGGCTCGGGCGGCGGGCTTGCGATCGGATGACGCTCGGACGATCCCGAGAGTGCGCCGCCGGCGAGCACGCGGATGCCGACCACGCCAACGCCGGCGGCCTGCGTATGATCGAACAGGCGTGCGTAATCCTGCGCCGGATAATCCGCCGGCGGTGCGGTGGCCGCGGACGAGTTGAGCATGTTGTAGACGATCTGGGCGCTGTCGAAGACACGCGCATCGATGACCTTGTGCAGCGCCGATGTGTCGCCGACGCCGGTGAGGCCGAGAAAGCGAAGCTTGCCCTGCTGGCGCAGCCGCTCGAAGGCCGGCACCACCTCGCCCAGCACCTGGGCGACGCTGAGCGCTTCGCCGCCGCCGCGCTCGGTGATCGGGTTGTGCAGGTGGAAGATGTCGACGCGGTCGAGCCGCAGCCGCGCGAGGCTCGCGTCGAGCGACGCCGCGATGGCGTCGCCGATACGCGTGAAATCGCGGGTCGGCAGCCGCACCTTGGTGCCGACGACCGCATTGGCAGGCTTGAGCGTCTGCAGGATGCGGCCGAGATTTTTTCCGATTTACCGTCGCCATACGCAACTGCGGTGTCGAAGTAGTTGACGCCGGCGTCGAGCGCCCGCGCGATCGCCCGCTCCTGGTCGCGCGGGTCGCCGCGCACCATCAGGCCGCCGACCGCGCCGCATCCGAAGCCGAGCACCGAAAGCCGCATTCCGGTCCGGCCGAAGACCCGCATCTGCATCTTGTTCCTCCGTTGGTTATTCAAGAGGGATGGCCAACTATTTCTTCGCCGCAATGCCCCTTGTCAGCGGTGCGAGCCGCGCAACGTCGTCGTCAATGTATGAATTAAATGCATGCAACGACATCGTCTTGGCGTTGATTCCTTGCGTTTTCAGCCTCTGCTGCAGTTGCGCGTCCTCGCCCGCCTTGGCGATGGCCTCGGCGAGCTGCTTGAGCACCGCATCGGGCGTCTTCGCGGGCGCCAGGATGCCGTACCACGTCGCGTAGTGATAATCGACGCCCTGCGCGACCGCGGTCGGGATCTTCGGGTCGGCGATCGGCTCATCGGCGCCGACCGCGAGCGCGCGCAGGCTGCCGTTCTGCACGAACGACAGCACGAAGGCGAGCGGGTCGAACGAGGCCTGGATCGCGCCGCTCAGCATGTCCGAGATGATGCTCGAGCTCACCGTGTAGGGAACGTGCACGAGGTTGGTGCCGGTCTGCGCCGCGAACAGCGCGCCGGCGAGATGCGTCGACGTGCCGACGCCGGCCGAGCCATAGTTGATCGCGCCCGGCTTGGCCTTGGCGAGCGCGACGAACTCCTTGAGGTCGGCGACGCCGAGCTTCGCCGGCACGACGACGATCGCGGGCGAGGTGCCGACCATCGTGACGCCGGCGAAGTCGCGGATCGGGTCGAACGCGAGATCCTTGTTGAGCAGGCCGAGGATCGAATGGCCCGAGTTGGCGAACAGCAGCGTGTAGCCGTCCGGGTTAGCCTTGGCGACCGCTTGCGCGCCGATGATGCCGCCGGCGCCGGGGCGGTTGAGCACCACGACCGGTTGGCCGAGGATTTGCGACAGCCGGTCCGCATAGAGTTGCGCCAGGATGTCGATCGTCGTGCCGGGCGTTAGCGGCACGACCAGCGTGATCGGCCGTGCAGGGAATTGCGCTGCGGCGCGGGCCTGCGGCGCAATCGCGAGCGCCGCGAGCATGAGCAGCGCGGCCGCCGGGAACGGTCTGCGTTTCATCGGATGTTTCCCCTCAGTGTTCGTTATCTTGCGAGGCTACACCAGCGCGACGGCGCGTATCGGCGAGGCCTCCGCGTCGATCAGCTTGAGCGGCAGGCCGATCAGCGTGAAGCGATCCTTGCCGATGCGGTCGAGATT
>CAVPGG010000340.1:0-14905 GCA_963703755.1 uncultured Pseudomonadota bacterium | reverse complement strand
CCAGCCGCAATCGGTGCGTCTGATCCGGGCGTTCGCGAAGATCACCGACACGGCGGTGCGGCGCTCGCTGGTGCAGCTCGCGGAGAAATTCGCGAAGTAGCGCGAGGGCGAAAAACGAGTGGCGAATAGCGAATCGACGAATCGCGCTCGCCTTTTCCCTATTCGCTACTCTCCATTCGCCAGCGAACTAGTTCGCCTTGACGAAGGCCTCGGCGACGGTCTCGGAGAGCGACTTGCGCGCCACCATCAGGCATTGCGCGGACATCGTATCGATCTTGCCGATCTCGGCGACCAGATAGTCCAGCATCGCGAGCATTGCGAGCACGTCGCGCTCGGGGATCAGCTCGGGTTCCTCGGTATTGGCGAGATTTTCCATGGTGTTCACCGATCCTGAAATCAAAGGGGTGCAGTCGTCGCGCCTCTCGTCCGACCGGGCGAGAGGCGCAAAGTCGTTGCGGGGCGCGGCGACCGCGCGGGCTGCGCGGCTGCCGGGGTCCAGGCAGTTGATCAGCTCGCGCTGCGCGGTGCGCAGGAGGAGCACGAAGGTCGGCAGCTGAAGCTCGGCGCCCTCGAGGATCGCGTAGTCGAGGATCATCTCAAGCGCACGAACGTCAGGCGTGTGCGCCCCCTCGGGTCCCGTGCTCATGCACGCCTCCATTTGGCTGACGGCGCCGGGCTGGCCGGCGCCGAAGCTGGTCTCGCGAACGCCGCTCAGGCGGCCTCCTGCTCGCGCCGGCGCGTCCACACCACCGGGAAGTCAGGCGCGCCGAGCGGATCGCCGTCCTTGAGGCGGTTGGTGTGATGCAGCTGCTTGGGCGCCCACGGCCGCGTGCAGAAGCGGATGTCGTCGCCGCAATAGCGCAGCGAGGCGGCGCGGCGCACCTGGTAGCGGGTGTGGTTGCCGCCGGCGCCGTGGACAGTGCGGTAGTGATGCACGATCACGTCGCCCGGCTCAACGTCGAAGTGGACGATGTCGAAGTCGCTCATGTGGCCCTCGATATCGGGGAGCGGCTCGCCCTGCGCGCCGGGCAGCGGCGTCTGCGACATGAACACGTTGGGCTGGTAGAGCCTGCCGTCGCGGTGCGAGCCGCGCACGTACTGCATGACGCCGCCTTCGAGCGTGACCGGATCGACCGGGATCCACATCACGCAGCACTGGTCGCCGTCGATCTCGAAATAGGTGGCGTCCTGGTGGAAGGCGGTGCGCTCGCGCGTCTGCGGCTCCTTGACGAAGATCTGGTCGCCGAAGAAGTTCACCTTCTCCAACTCGAGCAGCGCGCCGGCGATCTCCGGCACCGCGCCGCCGATGCAGAAGCGGCGGAAATCGCGCAGCCGCGCCGCGATGCCGGTGTCGAGCAGGAAGCTGCCCTTGGCGGATTCGGTCTTGTCGATCAACAATGGCTTCCCGCTCGCCTTCATGTATTCCATGATGCCGGACACGTCGTGCTGGCCGCCGTCCTCATCCTTCACTTTCTTCCAATCGCCGCTCTCGTACGCTTTGGTCAGCGCGCTGAGGTCGTAGCCGCTCGGGCTCTGACCCAGCGAGCTCACGGCCTCGTCGATGCAACGCCGTAGCGAATTGACGCTGCCGAGATCGAGGATGCCGCGCAGCAGGACGACGCCGGCAACCTTGTAGGCAGCGATTTCATCTTTCGTGATCGGTCTGACCAGCTTGCTCATGTGCGTTCCTCTCTTCAAACACTCTCAAGGTCGGGGTTTAAGGCGTTGGAGCATGACCCTTGCAAAAACCGGCACCCGCCTTTCGGGATCATGCTCTAGTGCAGCGGGACGGTCGGCGGACCGATATCGGCGTGGCCGAATTCGCCGAACTGCGGCGTCGGTTCGCCGATACCGGAATAGACGCGAATGTCGTCGAGCACCTGCAGCGAAATCGGCCAGCGGAAGGCCATGCACTCGCCGCCACCCGGCGTGCCGCGGCCGCCGCCATAGGGATGCGGCAGCCCGAGCGGCATGGTCTGCGGGGTGATCTCGACGAAGCTCGAGAGCGTCCCGGCATCGATGACGGTCTGCAGGTGGGACAGCCGCTGCTCCAGGCACCATTCGAGCAGCGCGGTGAGCAGGCGTCCCTTGGCGAGCCGAAGCGCTTCCCTGGTCTTCTGCGACGGCAGGACGATATATCGCGTCGCCTCGTAGATGCGCGCGGAGCGCGGCGATTGTCCGTTCTCGACCAGGTGGGGAAAGTAGTCGGCAAGGAGCGACGACTTGACCGTCGGCGTCATCCGGACGGTGCCCTGGATGTTCTCGTCATCGTCGAGATCGAGGAAGTAGAACGCGTCGGCGTCGTCGTATTGGTCGATTTCGCAGTTGTTCACGACCGGCAAGGACCAGCCGCGCTGCTTGACGAAGACGCGGTATCGGAGGCGGAACAGGCGCTCGAAATGGCCGGGATGCTTGCGCCGCTCGCTGCCGTTCAGGACGATGACCATGGATCCCTCGCGTCTGAGCTGTGACGCGAGCCATGTGCCAGGGTTGCCGGCGCTTGCGGTATCCTAGGAACTTAGGAGAGACGGCCGCCGCCGAAGGACTATAAAGTTGCCGCGGGACTATAAAGAAATTTCGCCCAGACGGATCGCCTGGACCACCGCGTAGGTGCGCCGGAAGGCGTCGAGCTTTTGCTTCGCATTCTCGACGTGACTGGTCACGGTCGTGGTGCTGATCGACAGGATGTCGGCGATCTCCTCGTCGGTCTTGCCGACCGCCACCCACTGAATGATCTCCCGCTCGCGCGGGGTCAGCGGCGTATGGGCAACCCCATCGCGTTGCCGCCGGACCAGGGCGCGCGTCAACGCTTGATGGCTGTAGATACCGATGACCTCGAGCGCGGCGCGCGCGCGCGGCGTAAGGTCGGGCTCGCGACCGCAGGGGCTGAACAAGGCCATCGAGCCCGACCGGGTGACGATCGGAATGATCAGCCCGTCATGCGCGCCGAACTCGCGTCCCTCGTCGATGATCGTCCGCTCGGATTTCTTGAGATCACGCCGTTCGCGGACATCGCCCCACGAGTAGGGATTCATGCTCCGGCGCAGCTCTTTGACGACCGGATCGTGTACGACGTAGTTCTTTTCCGCGTAGCGATCGACGTACTCGGCGGGGCGGTTATTGAGCAATATGCTGTCCTTCAACTGACCGCCCGGCCCCGGAATCGAGAAGCTCGTCACGCAAGAGAATCCGAACCATTCGAGCTCTTGCATGATGGCGGCGCAAATCTCATCGTAGCTCGTGAGCCCTTGCAGGCGCTGCACGAAGTCGAGGGCACGCTTGCTGTATTCGTCCCCCATGAAGGTCATTGCTCGCCACCGCTGGATCAATCCAGGCCGGATTCCTAATCTAGGGTTGACCGATTCGCCTTGTCCATAGCGCGCGCGGCGACCTCACGCTGTACGCAAGGTCCGTTCTCTCTTTGGTTGTCGATCAACCCTGATTCGCCTGAGTCTTTCCGCTATAAGCAGGCGAAATCTTCTTCATCGGGACCTTGCATGCGACCGAACAACGCGCAACCCGCGCCGGCCCAAAGGACCACCCAACCGTCGACGCGCCGCGTCCTCGCGCTCGCGGCGGCGGTTGCACTCGCCGGCATGCTCGCGTGCCCGGCGGGCGCGCAGGCGCCGGTGCCGCAGCGGCCGGCGGCCGCCAATGCGGGCGCGCCCGGCTTCTGGGATCCGCGCCGGCGCCCGGAGCGGCCCGATCTGAGCCGCCTCACGCTCATCCGCTTCATGACGGAAGTCGACTATCCGCCGTTCGACTATGCGGGCCACGACGGCAACCCGACGGGATTCAACGTCGACCTCGCGCGCGCCATATGCGAGGAGCTGCACGTCACCTGCACGGTGCAGATGCGCCGCTTCGATACGCTGTTCGACGCGCTCAATGACAACCGGGGCGACGCCGCGATCGCGTCGATCTCGGTCACGCCGGAATCGCGCGCGCGCGCCGACTTCAGCGATCCCTACTACCGGCCGGTCGCACGCTTCGCGGTGCGCCGCGACGCCAAGATCGACGACGTGCGTCCGGAGCAGATCGAGGGCAAGACCATCGCGGTGGTGGCCGGCACCGCGCACGAGCAATATCTGCGCACGCTGTTTACCGAAGCCGAGGTCAAGCCGTACAAGAGCGCCGAGGTGGCGCGCGAGGCGCTGCGGCGCGGCGAGACCGACCTGCTGTTCGGCGACGGTTTCGCGCTGTCGTTCTGGCTCAACGGCACGGACTCGGGAAACTGCTGCCACTTCGTCGGCGGCCCGTTCCTGGAGAGCCGCTACTTCGGCGAGGGCGTCGGCGTCGCGGTCAAGCGCGGCAACGACACGCTGCGGCTCGCCATCAACTGGGCGCTCTTTCGCCTATGGGAGAAAGGTCGCTTCACGGATTTGTGGCTACGCTATTTCCCGATCAGTCCATACTGAGTAAACAAGTCCGATGTCCGCCGCCGCACCAACCGCCGCCTCGCCGCGCGAGCTTGCCGAGCAATCCAACGCCTGGCCGTTCGAGGAGGCGAAGAAGATCGTCGCGCGGCTCAAGAAGGCGCCGAAGGATCAGGTGATCTTCGAGACCGGCTACGGACCCTCGGGGCTGCCGCATATCGGCACCTTCGGCGAGGTCGCGCGCACCACCATGGTGCGGCATGCGTTCCGCGTGCTCACCGACGACAAGGTGAAGACGCGGCTGATCGCCTTCTCGGACGACATGGACGGCCTGCGCAAGGTTCCGGACAACGTGCCGAACAAGGAGCTGCTGGCGCAGAACCTCAACAAGCCGCTCACCAAGGTTCCCGACCCATTCGGCACGCATCCGAGCTTCGGCGAGCACAACAATGCGCGGCTGCGCGCCTTCCTGGACGCGTTCGGGTTCGATTACGAGTTCATGTCGTCGACCGTCTGCTACGCATCGGGCCGTTTCGACCAGGCGCTGCTGCGCGTGCTCGAGCGCTTCGACGCCGTGATGGCGATCATGCTGCCGTCGCTGCGCGAGGAGCGCGCGCAGACCTATTCGCCATTTCTGCCGATCTCGCCGCGCACCGGCGAGGTGCTGCAGGTGCCGGTGCTGGCGCACGACGCCAAGGCCGGCACCATCACGTACGAGG
Organism: uncultured Pseudomonadota bacterium; assembly: GCA_963703755.1. Classification (GTDB taxonomy): domain Bacteria; phylum Pseudomonadota; class Alphaproteobacteria; order Rhizobiales; family Xanthobacteraceae; genus JAVDCA01. The sequence continues at coordinate 9,810 of CAVPGG010000340.1, read as the reverse complement.
AGCCGGGCACGGGCGAGCGCGTGATCACGCCGGTCACCGGCGGACGCTGCAAGCTGCAATGGAAGCCCGACTGGGCGATGCGCTGGTATGCGCTCGGCGTCGACTACGAGATGGCCGGCAAGGATCTGATCGACTCGGTCAAGCTCTCGGGCGAGATCTGCCGCGCGCTCGGCGGTATGCCGCCGGAAGGCTTCAACTACGAGCTCTTCCTCGACGAGGAGGGGCAGAAGATCTCCAAGTCGAAGGGCAACGGCCTCACCATCGAGGAATGGCTGCGCTACGCGAGCCCTGAGAGCCTGTCGCTGTTCATGTACCGCGAGCCGAGGGCGGCGAAGCGGCTCTATTTCGACGTGATCCCGCGCCACGTCGACGAGTACCAGCAGTTCCTCGACGGCTACCAGCGCCAGGACGAGAGGCAGCGCCTGACCAACCCGGTCTGGCACATCCATTCGGGCACGCCGCCCAAGCCCGACGTGCCGATCTCGTTCACGATGCTGCTCAACCTCGTCTCCGCCTCGAATGCCGAGAACGCCGAGACGCTGTGGGGCTTCATCGGCCGCTACTGGCCGGGCGTGACACCCGCAGTCGCACCCGAAGCTGCGCAGCATGGTGGAGTACGCGATCCACTATTTCCGCGACTTCGTGCTGCCGGGCAAGAAGTTCCGCGAGCCGGGCGCGTCCGAGCGCACCGCACTGATCGACCTGCGCGACGCGCTGGCGCAGCTTTCCGCCGACGCGACGGCCGAGCAGATCCAGGAGGTCATCTACGAGATCGGCCGGCGCGAGCCGTTCCTCGACACCAAGAAGAAGGGCAAGGACGGCAAGCCGGGCGTCTCGCTCGACTGGTTCAACCTGCTCTACCAGGTGCTGCTCGGGCAGGAGAAAGGGCCGCGCTTCGGCTCGTTCGTCGCAGTCTACGGCGTGAACAACACGATCGACATGATCGACGGCGCGCTGGCGCGCTCGGCGTGACGGAACGTCCTCGCAGGTAGATGTCTCTCACCACCCTCGCGGTCATCGGCGCCACCATCCTGGTGTCGTCGTTCATCTCCGGCACCTTCGGGATGGCGGGCGGCATGGTGCTGCTCGGCGTGCTGCTGGTCTACTTCCCGGTCACCACCGCGATGGTGCTGTTCTCCATCATCCAGTTCGTCGCCAATGCGTGGCGGGCGGGGCTGTGGTGGCGCTTCGTGCTGTGGCCGATCTTCGCCTGGTACGCGGTCGGCGGCGTCCTCGCCTTCGCGCTGATGCGCGCCATCGCCTACGTGCCGGACAAGGCGACGGTCTACATCCTGCTCGGCGCGCTTCCCTTCCTGGTGGAAATCCTGCCGCTCAGCGCGCGGCCGAACATCCAGTGGCGCGGCGTGCCGTTGATCACCGGCTTCCTCACCACGGTGGTGCAGTTCGTGGCCGGCGTCGGTGGGCCGTTCCTCGACGTGTTCTTCCAGAAGAGCACGCTCGACCGCAAGACCACGCTCGCCAGCAAGGCGGTGGTGCAGACCTTCAGCCACGTGCTGCGCGGCGCCTATTTCGGCTCGTTCGGGACGGTGGAGAGCTTCGATCAGCCATGGCCCTACGTCGCCGCGATCCTCGTCGCCATCGCGGGCACCTCGATCACGCCACTGATCATCGAACGCATGACCGACCACGGCTTCCGGCAGTGGACCCGGGCGATCATCCTGATGGTGAGCGGGATTTATCTTGTGCGCGGCGGTTGGCTGGTCTGGCAAGGGTGGCATGCGTGAGGCACGCTGCTCGCGTCATTGCGAGCGAAGCGAAGCAATCTCGATCTGCAAATTCATGCGCCTGCGGATCGAGATTGCTTCGGCGCGCGATGCGCGCCTCGCAATGACGATTACTGGCTCGCCCACACGATGCGCGCGATCCACAGATAATCGTCGGTCGCGAGCGTACGGTCGGGTTGTCCCGCGCCGAACCCGCGCAGCTCGATCGCCTTGGCGGTCTTGCGCGCGAGCTCGCGCACGATCACCTCGCCGCTGCGCGTCTTGACCACGACGCGATCGCCGCGGCGGATCGCGGCGGACGGCGAGACGATGAGAAAGGCGCCGTCGCGATAGGCGGGGCGAAGCGCGTCGCCGGAAATCTCCAGCGCATAGGCGTTGCGGTCGTCGACCGCCGGAAAGCCGAGTTCGTCCCAGCCGCCGCCGTCGGGAAAGCCGCGCTCGTCGAAATGCCCGCCCTCGGCGGCCTGGGCAAAGCCGAGTAGCGGCATGGTGCGCACCGTGCCGCGTTGCGCCGGCGCGATCAGCGCGACGAACTGGCCGAGCGTGACGCCGGTCGCGGCGAGGCACTTGGCGAGCAACTCGGTCGAGGGCCAGCGCTGGCGCTGGTCGGCGGTGACCCGCTTCGATTTGTTGAAGGTCGTCGGGTCGAGCCCGGCGCGCCTGGCGAGACCGGACGGCGAGGTTCCGACAAGCGCCGCCAGCGCGTCGATCGCCGCCCAGATCTGGGCGTGGGACAACATGGCGGAGGATGGGGCGGTCGACATGGCAAAAGCGGATGCTCGGACGTGGACGTCGTGCGGCCGCACAACACGGCAATTGTGATGAATAGCTAGGAATTATAACCTGTCGACGACGGCGAGGCCAGCACGGCCAGCGGTTCTTGAACAAGCCCTGGCGCGTGGGTAGCTTGCGAAGTCGCATCGTGGCTGGCGCTTGTCGTGACCGGCGAATCGGTCTCCAGCTCGCCGCGACATGCGTAAAGGATACGTCGTGATCGGCCTGTTCGAGCGCTTCGCCCGGCCTCTGCTGCGGGTGATGGATCCGGAGGATGCGCATGGATTGGCGCTGCGCGCGCTCAAGCTCGCGCCGCTGGCCAAGGCCGTACCGGACGACGCGCGGCTCGCGGTGCGCGCCTTCGGGCTGACCTTCCCCAATCCGGTCGGGCTCGCGGCGGGCTTCGACAAGCATGCCGAGGTGCCGGACGCGATCTTGCGCGTCGGCTTCGGGTCCGCGGAGGTCGGCACCGTGACGCCGCGGCCGCAGGTGGGCAATCCGCGCCCGCGCCTGTTTCGCCTCAATGCCGACCACGCGGTGATCAACCGCTTGGGCTTCAACAGCGAGGGCGAGGCCGCGGTGCTGGCGCGGCTCGCGGCGCGCGCAACTCGCGGCGGCATCGTCGGCGTCAACATCGGCGCCAACAAGACGACCCAGGATCGCGGCGCCGACTATGTGCGCCTGATCGAGGCGTTCGCGCCGGTCGTGAGCTACTTCACGGTCAACATCTCGTCGCCCAACACGCCGGGGCTGCGCGACCTGCAGCAGGCGGCGGCGCTCGACGACCTGCTCGCGCGCGTGGTGGCGGCGCGCGACCGCGTCGCGTTGCGTGCCGGCGACACGCCGGTGCTGCTCAAGATCGCGCCGGATCTCACGCTCGCCGAGCTCGACGACGTGGTCGCGGTGGCGCGCCGGCGCACCGTCGATGGCATGATCGTCGGCAACACCACGGTCAGCCGGCCGCGCACGCTGCGCGACGCGAAGACCGCGCACGAGACCGGCGGCCTCTCGGGCCGGCCGCTGTTCACGCTGTCGACGCGCATGCTGGCCGAGACCTTCGTGCGGGTGGAAGGGCAGTTCCCGCTGATCGGCGTCGGCGGTATCGACACGGGCGCCGCCGCGGTCGCCAAGATGCGCGCCGGCGCGAACCTCCTGCAGCTCTACTCGGCGCTGGTCTTCCGCGGCCTCGGCCTCGTCGCCGAGATCAAGGAGGCGCTGCTCGCCGCCCTCGACCGCCGCGAGGCGAAGACGCTCGCGGATCTCGTCGGCGTCGATGCGGCCGACATCACGGCGCAGAGCTGGCCGGCGTAATCACAACTCCACCTTCATCCCGTCGCTCGCGGTCGTCTGCGGCACCTTGTCGAGCGCCGCCAGCATCTCGTCACTCATGTGCGTCAGGATCAGCTTCTTCGCCGTGAGGCGCGGCAGGTTCTGCGCGAGCGTGCGGTAGTTGAGGTGATAGCGGATCGGCTTGTCGTAGGCGTAGCACTCGGTGATGAAGAGGTCGGCGTCGCGCGCGATGTCGACGAGGGTGTCGGTCCACTCGGTGTCGCCGCTGAAGGCGATGAGCCGGTTCTCGACCGCGATGCGATAGCCGTAGAACGGGCCGCCCGAATTGCCGTGCACGACGGGAAACGGCGTCACCCGCAGCGCCCCGACATCGGTCGCGACGCGCTCCGGCAGCGCGACGATGCGCAGCTCGAAGCCGAGCTTGACCTCGGAGAAGCGCTCGAAGGCGGCGTCGAGCGCGCGCAGGTACCAGGCCTGGATGCCGGGCGGACCCGCCAGCGTGAGCGGCCGCGCGCGCTTGCCGAAGTGCGCCGCCAGGATGAAGTACGGGATGCCGCCGAAATGATCGCCGTGGAAATGGGTGATCAGGATGGTGTCGATCGTGTCGCGCGCGATACGCAAGCGCGCGAGCCCGATGAGCGAGGAAGCGCCGCAATCGATCAGGAAGTTCGCGGCCGCGCCGACCACGTGGAAGCAGGTGTTGAGCCGGCCGCCCGAGCCGAAGGCGTCCCCGCAGCCGACGAATTGCAGATGCATCGCGTGCGCCCGCGCGCTCAGGGATTGGGATTGCGGCTTTTGGCGAGCCGCATCAGCAGCCAGATCGGCAGCACGATCACGGCCCCGATCAGGAAGTAGCGGCCCAGCCAGATGACGGCGTCCCAGCCCATGTTCCAGATGTGCGTGACCAGATCCGACAGGGTGCGCCAGACGTTCCACGGATCGAGGCCGAGCGCGTGCAGCACGAAGCCGACCAGGACGCACAGCAGGATGATGCGGATCGCCACCGACAGCGGCGGTCCGCCGAGGAAACGGGTCACGACTTGGTTGGCCATCAGGTCATCTCCGCGCAGGCGCAATTTATATAGCACAGACACGGGCTACGGATCGCGCTCGGCGCTCGCGCGCAGCAGATTTTCCAGGGTCTCGATCCGGTCCGCGTCGGCGGGCCGCTTGTCCCAGCGCAGCCGGCTGATGCGGGGGAAGCGCATCGCGAGGCCCGACTTGTGCCGGGTCGAGCGCGCCAGCCCCTCGAAAGCCACCTCGAGGACGAGGCCCTGGTCGCGCTCGTGCACGACCTCGCGCACCGGACCGAAACGGTTGACCGTGTTGCGGCGCACGAAGCGGTCGATCTCGGCAAGCTCGGCGTCGGTGAAGCCGAAATAGGCCTTGCCGACCGGCACCAGCTCGGCGCCGGCGGCGTCATTGGCGCGGCCGGCCCAGACGCCGAACGTGTAGTCGGAATAGAACGACGAGCGCTTGCCGTGGCCGCGCTGGGCATACATCAGCACGGCGTCGACCACGAAGGGATCGCGCTTCCACTTCCACCACAGGCCGCGCGGCCGACCCGGCACGTAAGCGGCATCGCGGCGCTTGAGCATGACGCCCTCGACCGCCTCGGCGTCCGGCCCGGCGCCGGCCGCCGCCGGGTCGGCGCGCGCCGCTCCGAGCTCGTGCCAGGTCGCAAAGCGCACCAGCGGCGACAGGTCGATGCGCGGGCTGGCCGCACGCGCGAGCATCGCTTCGAGGCGCGCGCGGCGCGCCGCGAAGGGCTGCTCGCGCAGATCCTCGTCGCCTTCGACCAGGAGATCGTAGGCACGCAGGTGCACGGGAAAATCGTCCAGCAGCTTGGCGGTGACCGCCTTTCGGTTGAGCCGCTGCTGCAGGACGTTGAACGATTGCACCCGGCCCTCGCGCATGACGAGAAGCTCGCCATCGAGGGCACCGTCGAAACGCATCGCCGCGGCGAGGTCGGGAAAGCTTGCCGAGATGTCCTCGCCGGTGCGCGAATAGAGCCGCGCCGCGTAGCGGCCGTCGGCCTGCGGCGCCGCGACCGCCTGGATGCGGATGCCGTCCCATTTCCATTCGGCAATGAAATCGCTCGGATCGAGCGCCGCGAAATCGGCCTCCGCGATCGCGTGCGCGAGCATCACGGGGCGGAACGGCGTCGGATGGGTCGCGGCTGGCTTGTCGCCACGGCCTTCGACCCATGCGAACAGCTCGCGGTACGGCGGCGCGAGCGCGGGCCAGACCAGCTCGATCTCGTCCGCCGATTTGTCGCCGAGCGCCGCCACGGCGGTCTTGGCGAGGCGCGCCGACACGCCGATGCGCAAGGCGCCGGTGACGAGCTTGAGCAACGCCCAGCGGCCGGTCTCGTCGAGCGTGTCGAGCCAGCGCGCGATCTGCTGCGGGAGGTCGGACTTGCCGAAGGAGGCGAGCGTGGTGACGACGGTGGTGAGGGAGAGGTGTGCGGCGCGATCACCAGTGCGGGGCATTCCCCCTCCCCCCGCGAGCCCACGGGTCTTGCCTTCGGCAAGCCCGAGGACAGGCTCCGCGAGTGGCGGGGAGGGGTTAGGGGTGGGGGGCGGCCGCGAGCACGGAGCAAGTGTAGTCCCCCCACCCCGCCCGCGTTCGCTTTGCTCACGCGGTCGACCCTCCCCGCCAACGGGCGGGAGGGTAGCGGCAGGCCCACCGGCTTTGGCTGGCCACATCAGCGCAACGGTCTCGGAGAGATCGCCCACATAGTCGTAGGACATGTCGAACAGCACTGGATCGGCGCGCTCGGCGATCAGCGCGCGGATGATGGCGGGCTTGGCGTGACGGAAGCTGAGCGCGCCCGTGACGGCAGCGAGCGCGTAGCCGCGATCGGGGTCGGGCGTCGAGGCGAAATAATCCGTGAGCAGCCGCAGCTTGGCGTTGCGGCCGGGCTCGTAGGCGAGGCGATCGAGCAGCGCGGCGAAGCGGTTCATGACGCCGGCTCCGCGGCAGTGCCCTCGCCGCTGGTCTCGTCCTCCTCGCCGTAGCCGACGAGGCGTAGCGGCCGCGCCGCGAGGCCGCGCGTGCCGCACCAATGCACAAGCGCGTCCTCGGCGCCGTGCGTAACCCAGATCTCGGATGCGCCGGTCGCCGCGATGGTGGCGCAGAGACCGTCCCAGTCGGCATGATCGGAGATCACCAGCGGCAGCTCGACGCCGCGCTGGCGGGCGCGGGCGCGCACCCGCATCCAGCCGGACGCGAAGGCGGTCACCGGCTCGGGGAAGCGGCGCGTCCATACATCCTTGAGCGCCGAGGGTGGCGCGAGCGCGATCGCGCCGGCGAGCTCCGCCTTGCCGGCGCCGCGCACGGCGCGCAAATCGCCGAGGTCCATGCGGGCCGCGTAGTAGCGCGTGATGGTCTCGAGCGCGCCGTGCAGATAGATCGGCTTGTCGTAGCCGGCCGCGCGGATGAGCGCGATGACGCGCTGCGCCTTGCCGAGCGAATAGGCGCCGACCAGATGGGCGCGCTCGGGAAAGAGCGCGACCGAGCGCATGAGCTTGTCGATCTCATGCGCCGGATCGCCATGGCGAAACACCGGCAGGCCGAAGGTCGCCTCGGTGATGAACACGTCGCATGGCACGAGCTCAAACGACGCGCAGGTCGGGTCGGCCACGTTCTTGTAGTCGCCCGACGCGACCATGCGCAGGCCGTTCTGCGCGACGCGGATCTGCGCCGCGCCGAGCACGTGGCCGGCCGGATGGAAGCTCACGGCGACGCCGCCAAGCGTCAGCGTCTCGCCATAGCGCACCGCCTGCGTCGCGCCGGCAAAGCCCTCGCCGTAACGCAGCCGCATGAGGTCGAGCGTCTCCTGCGTCGCCAGCACGGCGCCGTGGCCGGGGCGCGCATGGTCCGAATGGCCATGGGTGATCAGCGCCTTGTCGACAGGGCGTAGCGGATCGACATGGAAGCCGCCGGGCGGGCAAAAGAGTCCGGCGGAGAGTCGGAACGAGCAGGTCGTGCGGACGCATCGCCCTCAAATATGCCATAGCGTGCGCAATGGGAGTCCCGACGGCCGTACGCCTCGACCAATCCTCCGGCGACCTGATCGCCGACCGCCGCTTTGCGATCGCGCAGGACCTGCTCGCCCGCGGCGATACGACCGGCGCCGCCGACCTGCTCGCGCAGACGGTCGCGGCGGCGCCGCGCTTCGCCTCGGCCTGGTTCGCGCTCGGCGAGTTGCGCGCGGCGCTCGGCGACCGGGACGGCGCGATCGCGGCGTTCCAGCAGGTCTGCGCGCTCGACGCGGAGGACCGGCTCGGCGCCGGCCTGCACCTGGTGCGGCTCGGCGCGCTCGCGGCGGGCGACATGCCGGCCGCCTATGTGCGCACGCTGTTCGATCAGTACGCGCCGCGCTTCGATGCCGCGCTGACCGAGGGCCTCGGCTATCGCGGGCCGCAGGTCCTGCTTGCTGCCGTCGAGGCCGCACGCGCGACCGAGCGGCGGCCCCTGCGGTTCGACGGCATGCTCGACCTCGGCTGCGGCACCGGGCTTGCGGGCGCGGTCTTTCGTCCGTTCGTGCGCCGCCTCATGGGTGTCGACCTGTCGGAGCGCATGGTGGCGATGGCGCGCGCGAAGGCGATCTACGATCAGCTCGACGTGGCCGACATCGGGCAGTTCCTGCAGGGCGAGGCGCGCGAGCGGCGGCAATATGACCTGATCGTCGCGGCCGACGTCTTCGCCTACCTGGCGTGGCTGCCGACGGTGGTCGGCGCCGCCTCCCGCACGCTCGCGCCCGGCGGTCTGCTGGCGTTCACGGTCGAGACGCATGCGGGCGACGACGTGGTCCTCGGTGAGAAACTGCGCTACCAGCACGGCGTCGCGCATGTGCGGGCGGCGATTGCGGGCGCGGGCCTGACGCTGCTGAGCCTCGGCGCGGCGTCGACGCGCAGCGAGGCGGGCGCGCCGGTGCCGGGATTGGTCGTCGTTGCCCGGCTGTAGGGTGCGCAAAGCGAAGCGTGCGCACCACCGCGCGGGCACGCCGCTTCGCGGCTTTGCCCTACCATCCGTCCGCGTCAACCATTACGTCTAGCGCCGTGTCTCTCGCCGAACCCATCACCGATGCGGCGCTGCCCGAGGTCTTCGCCCGCTGGTTCGCGGGCCGCGGCTGGGCGCCGCGCGCGCATCAACTGGAGCTGCTCGCCCGCGCGCGCGCCGGGCGATCGACGTTGCTGATCGCGCCGACCGGCGCCGGCAAGACGCTCGCGGGATTCCTGCCCTCGCTCGTCGAGCTCGCGGACAGCCGGCCGAATTTCGGGCGCGACCTGCACACGCTCTACATCTCGCCGCTCAAGGCGCTCGCGGTCGACGTGGCGCGCAATCTCGATCGTCCGGTCGACGAGATGGGGCTCGCGATCCGGGTCGAGACGCGCACGGGCGACACGCCGGTATCGAAGCGCAAGCGCCAGCGCCGCGATCCGCCCGACATCCTGCTCACCACGCCCGAGCAGGTGGCGCTGCTGATCGCCTCGGCGGACGCACCGCTGCTGTTCAAGAACCTGCGCCGCATCGTGCTCGACGAGCTGCATGCGCTGGTCACCTCGAAGCGCGGCGATCTGCTGGCGCTCGGGCTCGCGCGGCTCCTGCGCCTGGCGCCGCGCGCCGTGACGGTCGGTCTCTCGGCGACCGTGGGGAGCCCGACGCGCTCTGTCGCTACCTGGTGCCGCAGCCCGAGCGCCGGCGAGGCAGCGCGCCGATCTCGTCGTCGCCGAGGGCGGCGCGGCGCCGATCGTGCACATGCTCGATTTCGGCGAGCATGTGCCGTGGGCCGGCCACTCGGCGCGCCACGCGCTCGCCGAGGGCTATGCGCTGATCAAGCGGCACAAGACGACGCTGGTCTTCGTCAACACGCGCATGCAGGCCGAGATGATCTTCCAGGAGCTGTGGTGTATCAACGACGACGGCCTCGCGATCGCACTGCATCACGGCTCGCTCGACGTGGCGCAGCGGCGCAAGGTCGAGGACGCGACCC
>CAVPGG010000339.1:0-5441 GCA_963703755.1 uncultured Pseudomonadota bacterium | reverse complement strand
TGCGCGTCAGCGCCGAGATCCCGCTCGTCGTCGTGGGCGCGCCCTCGTACCTTGCGCAGCATGGCGAGCCGAAAACGCTGCGCGACCTCGCCGCGCACGAGTGCATCCGCATCCGCTTGCCGAGCGGCGCGTCCATCCCGTGGCGTTTCCGCACGAAAGGGCGCATGTCCGAGGTTCATGTGCAAGGCCGGCTGGTCGTCAATGATTCCAATCTCGCGATCCGCGCCACGACGGCCGGCACGGGGCTGTTTCAGCTCCCGCCCCAGTATGTCGCGCCGGAGCTCGCTTCGGGGCGCCTCGTGACGGTGCTGGATCGCTGGGCCCCGCCGCCGGTGGGCGGATTCTTTCTCTACTATCCGAGCCGCCGGCAGATCCGGCCGGCCTTGAAGGCTTTCGTCGATTTCCTCCGGGGACGGGATCATGCATGATCGGAGTCGTCGCCTGATCAGATGCATCCCGCGGATTCATGCTCGACCGAACAACGCTGGAATTGTGTGGCGGCGGCTGAGCCGGAGTGAGGCTGCGTGGGCTTGCGTCAAGACCCTCAACCGGATTTCCCGCAGGGCCGCGCGCGCCTCACGCGCCGTTCGGAATGGCTCCCAGCTCCAGGAACATCGGCTGCGGCTGCGGCCGGTCGCCGAGCTCTCCGGCGGTGACGTTCCAGCGGAATGAACCCGAGTTTCTCGTAAAAACCGACAGCGTCCGGCTTGGCATCGACCACGACCCCCAGGCAACCGACCGTGGCGGCCGTGCGACGGGCGAGCGTGAAGACGAACCGCAGCAGAGCCTGAGCGACGCCGCGGCTGCGGGACCGTTCGTCGACCGCAAGGCGCGCGAGGCGCAGGACCGGAACCGGATAGGCGGGCAGGCGCTTGCGCTTGGCCTCGGAGAGGCGCGCCGTCATCAGCTCCGATGCCGCGACCGTCGCAAATCCAACGATCGCCGCGCTCTCGTCGACGGCGACGTAGGTGACCCCGATATGGTGTCGGAACTGGTTCTGGCCGGCGTACCGTGCGAAGAAGCGATCGAGCTCGATGTTGCCGGAATGGAATCCCGCCCGGTCGTCCTGTGGCTCGAGCCGTCGGATCGTGACGGTCATCAGCGGCTATTTGCGGTCTTTGCCGGACATGAGCGCGCGCAATGCCTTGCGCGGCTTGCGCGGCTTCGCGATCAGCCGCGCAACGTCGCTCAGCGAGCGCTCTGACAGCACAAGGCGTGGCGGAATGATGACATCCGGCGGCAGCTCGCGCAGGGCCTGCAGGTGATGCAACAGGGCCTGCTCGACCAGCGCCCCTTTCTTCATTCCGTGCGCATCGGCATATCGTTCGACGCGCTCCCGGGTCTCTTGCGAAATATGCGCCGAAATCTGGGTTTCACGCATGGCAGTGCTTCGCTTTGGTAGGTCGTTTCTACAAAAATATAGAAAAAAACAGATAAACTTTCAAGAGGGCAGTCGGTTGACGATCGGGACGGACAACGCGCAGCCAGAGCACACACCCGCGACCAGCGCACCGATGCTTCCGTTTCCGGCTTGCGGAACGGGCGCACCTCGATAAATTCGATCGGAGAACACGATTGTTGCCATCCGGCGCGCGGCCAACGGACCAGTCATGCACATGCTCGACGGAATAACGCTCGAACTGCTGTGGCGACGGCTCATCTCGATCGTCGACGAGGCCGCGGCCTCGCTGGTGCGCACATCGTTCTCGACCGTCGTTCGCGAGTTCAACGATTTCGCCTGCGTCATCACCGACGCGCAAGGACGCTCGATCGCCCAGGCGACGAACAGCATCCCGTCGTTCATCGGGACGGCGCCGCGGACCATTCGCGCATTCCTCGAAGAGTGGCGGCCGGCCGATCTGCATGAGGGCGATATCCTCATCACCAACGATGTCTGGCTCGGCACCGGGCATCTGCCCGACATCACCGTCGCCAAGCCGATCTACCTCGACGGCCGTCTGGTTGCCTTTGCGGGATCCGTTGCGCATTCGCCCGACATCGGCGGCCGCATGCGCTCGGCCGATGCCCGCGAGGTGTTCGAGGAAGGGCTGCAAATCCCGCCCATGAAGGTGATGGAGCGCGGCGAGATGAACGCCACGCTCGAGCGCATCCTGCGCAAGAACGTCCGCGTGCCGGATCAGGTGATGGGCGACCTCTACGCCCAGTTCACGGGTCTCGCCCTGATCGAGCGCCACATCGTCGCCCTGATCAAGGAGCGCGGTCTCGCCACCCTCGATGAGGTCTCGCACGAGCTGCGCAGCCGCACCGAGGCGGCGATGCGCAAGGCGATCCTCGCGCTTCCCGACGGCACCTACCATGCGGAAGCGATCAGCGACGGTTTCGAGGAGCCGATCCGGCTCAAGCTCGCGTTGACCGTCGCGGGCGACCGGATGGTGGCGGATTTCGCCGGCTCCGCGCCGCAAGTGCCGCGCTCGATCAACGTGTGCCTGGCCTACACCACCGCGTATACGTCCTACGGGATCAAGGCGGTGCTGTGCCCGGACGTCCCCAACAACGACGGCGCGCTGGCGCCGCTGGACATCACGGCGCCGGTCGGATCGATCCTGAATTCGCGGCCGCCCGCCGCGGGTGGCGCGCGGGCCTTGATCGGCCACTTCCTGCCCCCGATGGTGATCTCGGCGCTTGCCGGCGTGGTCCCCGACCGCGTGATCGCCGGCGTCGGCTCGCCGCTGTGGTGCATGAACATGGCGGGCACGCGCGCCGACGGCCGCACCTTCGCGAACATGTTCTTTCTCAATGGCGGCTACGGCGCGAGCGCGCACGCCGACGGCGCCAACGTGCTGTCCTGGCCGAGCAATGTTTCGTCGACGCCCGTCGAGGTCATCGAGCAACTCGCGCCCCTGAAGGTGCATTTCCGCAAGCTGCGATCGCTCGCCGATGCGAATGGCGCGTTTCGCGGCGGCAGCGGACAGGAGCTGCTCCTCGAAAGCCTCAATCCGAGCCCGGCGGCCGTGTCGTTCCTGGCCGAGCGAACGAAGCCGGAGGCGGCGGCGCCCGGTATCCGCGGCGGCCTGCCGGGCGCACCCGGCGAGGTCCTCATCGATGGCAAGCCGGTCGATCCAAAGGCACGGCACGTGATCGAGCCCGGGAGCAAAATCCTGCTGAAGACGCCCGGCGGGGGCGGTTATGGCGACCGCCGCGCGCGCTCGGCCGAGCTCATCGCGCAAGACCGGCTCGCCGGATATCTGTCATGACCGCAGAGCATCTGTCGCTCGGCATCGACATCGGCGGGACCTTCACGGACATCGTTCTGTATCGCCCGGACGACGGTCTCGTCTTGAGCCACAAGGAGCTCACGACGCCGCACGAGCCGACCGAAGGTGCCATGCGCGGCACGAGGATCTTGCTGGAGCGCGAGGGTATTTCGCCGCGACAGATCACCCGGGTGGTCCACGCCACGACCCTGTTCGCCAATGCGCTCATCGAACGGGGCGGCGCGAAGACGGGCCTGATCACGACGGCGGGCTTCCGCGACACATTGGAGCTGCGGCGCGAATTCAAATATGACCTCTACGACCTGTTCATCGAGATTCCGCCGGCGCTCATTCCGCGCGAGCTCCGTCTCGAGGTGGCGGAGCGCGTGCGCGCCGACGGCGGCGAGGATGCGCCGCTCGACGAGGATGACGTTGTCGCGGCGGGCCGCGCGTTGGCGGCGCAAGGCGTCGAGTTGGTCGCGGTCGTCTTCCTGCATGCCTATGCGAACCCGGCGCACGAGCGACGCACGCGCGATCTTCTCGAGCAGGATTTCCCCGGGCTCTACGTCTCGATCTCGAGCGAGGTCGCGCCGCAAATCCGCGAATTCGAGCGCACGTCCACCACGGCGGCCAATGCCTATGTGCGACCGATGGCGGACCGCTATCTCGGCGGCCTGGAGACGCAGCTGAAATCGCTCGGCATCGGCGCGCCGCTGCTCATGATGCTGTCGAATGGCGGCTTCACGCACGCCGGCGAGGCACGCCGCTTCCCGGTCCAGCTGCTCGAGTCCGGCCCGGCGGCCGGCGCCATCGCGGCCGCCTATTTCGGCCAGCGCTCGGGCGTCGCGAATGTGCTGGCCTTCGACATGGGCGGGACCACCGCGAAGCTGAGCATCGTCGAGAATAATCAGCCGTTGATCGCCTACCAGTTCGAAGCCGCTCGCGCGCGGCGCTTCGCCCCGGGCAGCGGACTGCCGATCAATATCTCGTCGGTGCAATTGATCGAGATCGGGGCAGGGGGCGGCAGCATCGCGCATCTCGACGGCCTCAATCTGCTGAAGGTCGGCCCGCGCAGCGCCGGAGCGCAACCCGGGCCCGCCTGCTATCAGCGCGGCGGCGACCGGCCGACCGTCACGGATGCCAACCTGATCGTCGGGCATCTCGATGCCGATACATTCGCGGGCGGTACGATGCAGCTCAGCCGTGATGCGGCGACGCGATCGGTCGAGCGGCTCACGGGTCCGCTGCATTTGGCCGTCGAGCGCGTGGCCGACGGCGTCGTCGCTGTCGTCAACGAGAACATGGCATCGGCCGCGCGCGTGCACGCCGCCGAGGGCGGCCATGACGTTCGAGAAGTTCGCGCTGCTGGTGACCGGGGGCGGCGGGCCGCTGCACGGCTGCGACGTTGCGCGCCGTCTCGGCATGAAGCGGGTGATCTGTCCGCCGGGCGCGGGCGTCGCCTCCGCCGTGGGCCTGCTTATCGCGCCCGCGCGGATCGACCGTGTGCGCAGCATTGCGCGGGCGCTGCGCGACGTTGGCGTCGGCGAGCTGGAATCGGCCTTCGCGGCGCTCGAAGCGGATGCCGCGCAGGTCATGCGCGAGACGCTCGGCGACGCCGGCGCCTTCGCGTTCGAGCGCGCCGCCGACGTTCGCTTCGTCGGCCAGGGCTTCGAGATCGTGACGCGGCTGCCGGGCGGGCCGTTCGACGCCACGACGCCCGCGCGCATCGTTGCCGAGTTCAAGGATTGCTACGCCCGCATCTTTGCGCAGGTGCCGCCGGTCGACGAGGTCGAGCTGATCAATCTGCGGCTCGCCGCGATCGAAAAGGCGGTCGATCGGCCACTTCGGCTCACGGGCGCGGGGAAGCAGGTCGGAAACACCAGCTGCGGCAGCCGCGACGTTCGGGATGGCGGCGCCGCCGCGTGGCGTCGCCTGAAAGTCATCGCCCGGGATGCGCTCGAGACCGGCCAGGAACTGATCGGACCCATCGTGGTCGAGGACGCTTCCTCGACATTTGTGATTCCCGAAGGCGCACGCGCGCGGCGCGACGCTGCCGGCAATATCGTGGTGGATCTTGAGCAAGCGCAGATCGCCGAAGGAGATGTGCCTCGGGTTATGGCGCGACAATCTGGATGAGAACGGCGCGTCAATCAGGATGAGGTTCAGCCGTGTCTGCAATGCCCCGTTAGCGACGCTCGGTGATCGCAGTGCGGCATGTCGCGTTGG
>CAVPGG010000338.1:0-15656 GCA_963703755.1 uncultured Pseudomonadota bacterium | reverse complement strand
CGCGAGCCATGGCGCCTGCGCCACCAGCTGATCGAGCCCGCCCACGGCGCCGACGATCAGAAACGACAGCGCGATCAGCGCGGCCGCGCCGACCAGCACGTAGCCGATCGATTCGAGCCGCAGCAGCCACCACGGCCGCACCTCGAGCTCGTCATAGGCGCGGTTGAGCCCGATGCGCAGGCTCTCGACGCCGCTCGACGAGAAATAAAGCGCGAGCGCGACGCCGACCGTGAGCAGGCCGCCGTGGCTGCGGGTCAGCACATTGGTGATCTCGGTCGCGATCGGGGCCGCGACCTGCGGCGGCCACGCCTCGAGCAGGAGCTTCGCGACCTGGTCGGCAACCGCTTGCGAGCCGAGGAAGCCGGTCAGCGCGGTGACGAAGATCAGGAACGGAAACAGCGACATCAAGGTCGTGAGCGCGATATGGCTGGCGATCGCCCAGCCGTCGTCGCGCACGAAGCCGTCATAGGCGGCGTAGGCGGTGGTCGCGGAACGGCGGACCAACCGCACGGGGCCGGCGCGCAGGAGCCGGAGGATGATCGCGAACGAGCCCATGCCGGGCCGGCTCCGGTACCGGTTTTCGAAGAAGATCATGCGCCGCTGTGCACCCGAGAGGAGTTCAACTCATACATAGGCGATCCGGCACCTGGTTCGACCCTTCCGGAATCGCGGCACGCGAGTGTGGATAGCGGTTTCCGAAGATGGTTGGCAAATTTGTGCACCGCACGCATAGTGAAGGCGGGGTGCCGCCGGGTGGGCGGCGCGTTTCTTGCACGGAGAGGCTGATGCCCGTTGCCCAGACCCAGAGCGATCCCGCCGGCGGCCTCGTCGTGCTCGCCCAGGAGGCGGCGGCCGCCGCCGAGGCGCTGCTCGCCGACGCCACCATCGAGCTGCGCCCTCGCGTCAGCGTCGATGGCCGCGCCGTCTCGCGCATGCTCGACCGCGAGCAGCGCGCCGCGCATGGTCTCGCGTGGCTCGCAACCTACGTGCAGGCCTTGCGCCAGCTCGCCGCCTACGCGGTGCGCGCGCGCGACGCCGGCCGGCTCGGCGAGACCGAGGAGCTGATCGTCCGCATCGGCATCGCGGAATACTTCGCCCAGATCCTCGGCGGCATCCCGATGAGCCAGGGCGAGATCGTGCGGCTCGCCGATATCGGGCTCGGGCCGGCGAAGATCGCGGCGCGCGTGACGCCGTCCTTCGCCGAGGCCGTCGCGGCCGGCAATTCGGCCGCCAACCGCGCCCGCCTGATCGAGCTGATGCGCGCGCAGCAGGCCGCGACCGTCGGCGACTGCCTGCTGGACGAGACGCTCGACCAGGTGCGCGACGAGATGCGCCGCTTCGCCGACAGCGAGGTGGTGCCGAACGCGCACAAATGGCACCGCACCAACAGCTACATCCCGCTGGAGACGCTGGCGCAGATGGGCGAGCTCGGCGTGTTCGGGCTCACGCTGCCGGAAGAGTTTGGCGGCATGGGGCTCGGCAAGGAATCGATGTGCGTCGTCTCCGAGGAGCTCTCGCGCGGCTATATCGGCGTCGGCTCGATCGGCACGCGCGCCGAGATCGCCTGCGAGCTGATCCTCGGCAGCGGCACCGAGGAGCAGAAGCGCAAATGGCTGCCGAGGATCGCGACCGGCGAGGCGCTGCCGACCGCGGTCTTCACCGAGCCCAACACCGGCTCCGATCTCGCCGTCCCTGCGCACGCGCGCGACCCGCTCGGGCGAAGTCTACAAGGTGCTACGGCAACAAGACCTGGATCACCCATCCGGTGCGGGCGGACGTGATGACGCTCTTGGTGCGCACCAACCCGAAGGAGCCGGGCTACCAGGGCCTCTCGATGCTGCTCGCCGAGAAGCCGCGCGGCAGCGACGAGAATCCCTTTCCGGCGGCCGGCATGTCGGGCACCGAGATCGAGGTGCTCGGCTATCGCGGCATGAAGGAATACGAGATCGCGTTCGACGGCTTCGAGGTGAAAGCCGAGAACCTGCTCGGCGGCGTCGAAGGCATGGGTTCAAGCAGCTCATGGCGACCTTCGAAGTCGGCGCGCATCCAGACCGCCGCGCGCGCGATCGGCGTTGCCCAGGCCGCGATGGAAGAGGCGATGAAATATGCCGAGGGCGCGCGTGCAGTTCGGCCAGCCGATCGTCGGCTTCCCGCGCGTCGCCGACAAGCTCGTCATGATGGCGGTCGAGATCATGATCGCGCGCCAGATCACCTATTACGCGGCGCGCGAGAAGGACAAGGGCCGCCGCTGCGACCTCGAGGCCGGCATGGCCAAGCTGCTCGCCGCCCGCGTCGCCTGGGCGGCCGCCGACAACGCGGTGCAGATCCACGGCGGCAACGGCTTTGCGCTCGAATATCCGATCTCGCGCATCCTGTGCGACGCGCGCATCCTGTCGATCTTCGAGGGCGCGGCGGAAATCCAGGCGCAGGTGATTGCGCGGCGGCTGCTCGACGGGGCGAATTGACTTGATGTCGTCATTGCGTGCCCCCGGGTCTCGCGTTCGGCGAGCCCAAAGATAAACTCCGCGAGGCAATCCCGCTTCGCTTGCGGCGGAGGCCGCCGACCGCAGCGCTTGACCAATTGTAGTCTATGGACTACAGTCCCGTTCATGATTGAGGTACGCCAGACGGAAGAGTTCTCAGTCTGGCTGCGTCAGCTCCGCGATGCCAATGCGGTCGCTCGGATCGTCGCGCGCATTCGCCGCCTGGAGCAGGGAAATCCAGGCGACATCAACGCTGTGGGCAACGGTGTCATGGAGATGCGGATCGACTACGGTCCTGGTTATCGCGTCTATTATCTGCATCGCGGCTCGACGATCGTGATTTTGCTCTGCGGAGGCGACAAGCGGACGCAACCGCAGGACATCAAACGAGCGCACAAGATGGTGGAGAGACTATGATGGCAAAGACGACACGTTTCGACGCTGTCGACTATCTCGACACGGAGAAGCGGCAGGTCGCCTATATTGCGGTGGCGCTCGAGAGCGGGGATGCGGATTTCGTCCGCGACGCTCTCGGCATCGTCGCACGTGCGCGCGGGATGGGCGAGGTCGCGAAGAATGCCGGCTTAAATCGCGAAAGCATGTACAAGGCACTCGGGGATTCGGGAAATCCCGAATTCGGGACGGTGATGCGTATTGTCCGGGCTCTCGGACTGACGCTTTCGGCGCGCCCGGCAGAAAAGAGGCGAGTTGCCAAGCGGCGCCACGTTGCGTGACCTACCGCCCAACGCTTGTTGCCGGCAGCCTGCAGCGCCCGATCCATATCCGCGAACAGATTCTCATGAGCGACCCGATCGAGATCAACCGTCGGAGTTGGGATGAGCGCGCAATCATTCATGCGCGCGACACCACGGGCTTCTATGGGCTCGATCGGGTGCGCTCCGGCAAGGACCGCTTGCGTTCGTTTGAGGCCGCCGAGCTCGGTGACATCTCGGGGAAACGTGCGCTTCACTTGCAATGCCATATCGGAACCGACACGCTGCGCCTGGCGCGGTGCGGTGCGATCGTCACGGGTCTCGATTTTTCCGGCGAGGCCATCCGCGTGGCGAGGCGCCTCGCCGAGGAGGCCGGGCTCGAGGCCAACTTCCTGGAAGGCCGCGTGGACGACGCGCCGCGTCTCGCGCCGGGCCCGTTCGACCTCGTCTATGTTACCTGGGGCACCATCTGCTGGCTGCCCGATCTGACCGTCTGGGCGCGCGTCATCGCCGCAGTCCTTGCGCCTGGCGGCGAGCTTTATCTCGCCGACACCCATCCGGGCTTCATTCTCATGGAGGCGCCGGCCGGAAAGCTCGAGCCGGCCTACGATTTCGCGACTCCCGCCGATCGTCCGCTCGAATTCACGACAGCGACAACCTACAACGGCGACACGGCCGTTTTGACGCATCAGGCGACGCGCGAATGGCTGCACCCGCTGTCGCGGATATTCGGTGCCCTGATCGACGCGGGACTGACGATCAACTTGTTCCATGAGCATGAAATCCTGCCGTGGCGTGGCTTGCCGCTCATGGTCCCCGCGTCGGACGGCCACTGGCGCCTTCCCGATGGACATCCCCGTTTTCCGGTGTCCTTCTCGCTCAAGGCGCGCAAGCAGGGCGGTTGATTTCGACGGCCCCGCTCGCGAGAGTGGCAGACGAGCGCATCGTCCGCTCGAATAGACGCGCGCCGTTTCTCCAGGCCTGCGCGTCGCGAATGGGTCGAGCGACTTTTCGCTTGTGGCTCACGCTCGCCGCCGCCGCTATGACATGTCCAAGCGGCCGCTTCGCGTCGACGCGAGCGGGCGCAGGTCGCGGACGAGCCGGCCGCAGGGAGGATCGCATGGACCAGCGCAACGATCAGGCGAAGCAGCCGATCGACGTTGCGGCGATGTTTCCCGCCGTCACGCAGATCGCCGACGTGAAGCTGCGCGCCGCCGTTGACGCGGTCTGGCAAGAGCTGTGGGGCATGAGCGCGTGGAAGCGCATGGAGGACGTGCCCACCTCGCTGGAAATTCCGTATCCGACGCTGCCGCACAATCAGTGCGTTCTCGACATGGCGCTCGCGGTCGCCGACTGCGTTCGAAAAGCACCACGGCGTCAAGGTGAACCGCGACCACCTGATCGCCGCCGCCGTGCTGCAGGATGCCAGCAAGGTGATCGAGTCCGCGCCGGGGCCGGACGGCCGCGCGGTCGCGACCGATGTTCGCACGGCAATACCCGCACGCGTTCTGGGCCGCGCATCTCGCGTTGCGCCACGGCGTTCCCGACCCGGTCGTCCACGTGCTGCTGACCCATTCGCCGCAGGCGCCGACCTTCCCGTCCACGATCGAAGGCAAGATTCTCTATTACGTCGATCAGCTCGACGTGATCGGCATCTTCAAGGACCGCTGGCGCAAGGATCTCTACATCACGAAGTGAGGCGCAAAGCGGCTTTGCAAACGCGTCGGCCGCGGGAGAAAACCATGATCATCACGAGGCCGCTCGCCGCAGCCCTTCTCGGCATCGCGGCGCTCCTGTGTGCTGCGCCCGGCGCGCGCGCCGCGGACTATCCCAAAGGGCCGATCCGCGTGATCGTGCCGACGCCGCCGGGCGGCGGCGCCGATACGTTCGCGCGGCTCACCGCCCAGGCGGTCGAGCCGATCCTGCACACCAGCGTGATCGTGGAGAACCGGCCGGGCGCCGGCGGCACGATCGGCACCGGCTATGTGGCGCGCGCCAACCCCGACGGCTACATGCTGGGCTTCCTGTGGAACGGCCCGCTCACGACGACGCCCAACACCATGAAGGTGTCCTACACGCGCGACTCCTACACGCCGATCATCGAGATCGGCTACGCCTCCTATGTGATGTGCGTCGCGCCGGATTTTCCGGCGAGCAACGCCAAGGAGTTCATCGAGCAGCTGCGGCGCAATCCGGGCAAATACACCTACGGCACCGACGGCGCCGGCGGCACCATGCAGCTCGCCGCCGAGCGCATCTTCGCGCATTTCGGCATCAAGCAGATCGCGGTTCCGTTCAAAGGCTCGGGCGAGACCCTGCAGGCCTTCCTCGGCCATCAGGTCGACATCTTCGGCGGCTCGCTCCAGCCGATCCTTCCCTACATGAAGAACGCCACCGCCAAATGCCTGCTGCTGACCTCCGGCGCCGACAATCCGCAGGCGCCGCAGGCGTCCGGCCTCGACGCGGTCGGCGCCAAGGGCCTCAACGTCGGCCTGTGGTACGCGCTGATCGGGCCGAAGGGGCTCCCGAGCGACATCGTCGACATTCTCTATCGGGCCTACCGCGAGGCCGCGCAGGCGCCGGCCGTCCTTGCCGCGATGGCGCGCAACGGCACGACGCCCGGCACGCACGATCCGAAAGAGACCAAGGAAATGATCGCCCGCGAGTACGAGGCTTTGCGCGAAGTCGCCGAGCGCCTCGGCCTCGCGAACCACTGAATCCTGAAGGAAGGCACGCCCATGGCGAACGCTATGACCAAGGCCCGCAAGCTGCGCGAGCTCATCAATGCGCCCGAGATCCTGGTGCTGCCCGGGGTCTTCGACGGCTTCAGCGCTCGGCTGCTCAAGCCCTCTGGCTTTGCCGCGGGCTTCATCTCCGGCGCAGGCATCAGCGAGGCCGGGCTCGGCTGGGCCGATCTCGGCGTGATGGGGCTCGAGGAGAACCTGCGCGCGTGCCGCGCCTTCGCGGCGTGCTGCGACCTGCCGCTGCTCGCCGACGCCGACACCGGCTACGGCAATGCCGTCAACGTGCACTTCACGCTGCGCGCCTTCGAGCAGGCGGGTCTCGCCGGGCTGATGATCGAGGATCAGGTGTGGCCCAAGCGCTGCGGGCACATGAAGGGCAAGGAGGTCATCGCGGCCGAGGAGGGCGCGGAAAAGATCCGCGCCGCCGCCGAGGCGCGCCGCGATCCCGAGATGGTGATCATGTCGCGCACCGATGCCTTGGCGACGCACGGCATCGCCGAGGTGATCCGCCGCCTCAACCTCTACGCCGAGGCCGGCGCCGACCTCCTGTTCGCCGATGCCGTGCTCACGACCGAGCACATCGCGACGGTCACCAAAAATGTGTCGAAGCCCGTCTGCGTCAACATGGGCTTCGGCATCCGCCGCCGCTCGACCACGCCGCTGCTCTCGGCGCGCCAGCTGCAGGACCTCGGCGTCGCCGTGGTGATCTACCCGCGCCTGCTCACGGCCGCCTCCGTGCAAGGCATGAAGAACGCGCTTGCGGCGCTGGCTGAGTTGCTGCGCACCGGCGAGGCCGTCGACCGCCCGGACCTGCTGGTCGGCTTCGAGGAGCTCAACGAGCTCGTCGCCATGCCCGAGCTCGAGCGGCTCGAGCAGCGCTATCTCACCAAGGACCAGCTGCGCCGCAAGTACGAGAACGCCACGCACGAGGCGAAGGCGTAACCGCAATCTTGGGCGGTCTGGCGGACAGCTTGACGGCGACGTGAGCGAGATCTCGATCGCTCGTCGCGCGCCTATTTTTTCTGGTCTTGTTTGTCGACGCGCGTTGCAGCGACCGGCGGTTGCGGTGGCGTAGTCAAGGCAGCCGACAATCCACCAGACGGTGAGAATGCGGAGCCGCCGGCCGGAATGCGCAATGCGCCGTGAACTTGGCGGGCGCGTTCGTTGAGGTCCAGCGAAGTCCCCGGAAGGCATGGACTGACGACCGCCGAGCTCCCGACGCTCGCGTCGAAGCGCAACTTGATTTCATGCGCGGTCAGCATTGCCCTCTCCTTCTTCTCCCTGCGGCTCCGCCGCGAGGAACTCAATAAATTTATAGTCTCCCGGCCGCAGCACAATCCCCCGCGAGTCGGGAACTTCCTTGATGAATTGCCCCTGATCGTCGAGATAGTACAGCTTTTCCAGGTAAATATAACCCGAATTCGGGTGAAGCGAGGCGATCGATTTCGAGCCGTAATATGCGCCGATGCGCCGGCCGTCGTCGAAGTGGACGATCATGAAATACGGATCGCGACGCAAGAACAGGCCGTCCCAGGCGTTGTGCGACTGCAGCGGGATCAAATCGACTGCCTGGAGGAACTTGAGAATCCGATGAATCAAGAACGGCCAGAATGCCGGCAGCAGAATGAGGGCCGGAATTGCTGCCGCATAAGCAAGCCACGTTCGGTCGGGTGCGATAGAACCGAGCAAGGGTAATGCGATTACGCCGTTGAGCAGTCCGAAGGCGAACGCATCCAGCAGTTCATCCTTCAAGGTCCTTTCCGGGCGCGGGACGATAAGTCCCCACGTGCGCAGCGATATGCAACCGGGCACAACGAACAGAACGAAAGCGATCAGATAATTTTGATGAGCCTCGCTCAACATGCTGGACCAGTTGACCGGCATGGCGCACCTCGAAACCAAGGATCGGGTCACTTTATCACAGATTGCGGACGCGACCCAAGGTGGTCGACAGCTCTTAACCGAAGCGAAACGCGTCGAAGGCTGACCGCTTGTGTCGGAACGGCCCCGCTCATCGTTTGGCGCGTTGCGCCGCCACTGCCCGCAGCGCCTGATCCAGATCCGCAAACAGCTCCCCGGCATCCTCCAGCCCCACCGACAGCCGCAGCAGGTCGGGCGGGCAGGGCGAGGCGGGCCCCTCGACCGAGGCGCGGTGCTCGATCAGGCTCTCGACGCCGCCGAGCGAGGTCGCCCGCGTCCACAGCCGCACCCGCGCGGCCGTGGCGATCGCGGCGCGCGCACCGCCGCGCACGCGGATCGACAGCATGGCGCCGAATCCGCTCATCTGCCGCGCCGCGATCGTATGGCCCGGATGATCGGGCAGGCCGGGATAGAGCACGGCCGCGACGGCCGGATGCCGCCGCAGCCAGGTCGCGAGCAGCACGGCGCTCTCGCTCGCGCTCCGCACGCGTGCGTCGAGCGTGCGCATGCCGCGCAGCAGCAGCCACGCCTCGAACGGGCCGAGGATCAGCCCGTGCTGGCTGCGCAGCGTTGTGATGCGCTCCCACCAGGCGTCGCGCCTGGCGGTGACGAGCGCGCCCGCGATCACGTCGGAATGGCCGTTGAGATACTTCGTCGCCGAATGCATCACCAGATCGGCGCCGAGCGCGAGCGGGCGGGTGAACACCGGCGTCGCCATGGTCGAGTTGACCGCGAGCCGCGCGCCGGCGCGGTGCGCGATCTTCGCCACTTCCGCGATGTCCGTGATGGTCCACAGCGGATTGCCCGGCGTCTCGATCCACACGAGCTTGGTCCTGCCGCGCCGCACCGCCTTGCGCACCGCCTTGAGGTCGCTGGTGTCGACCACGTCGACGCGATGGCCGAAGCGTGGCGCCTCGGTCACGAGCCAGTTGCGGAACCCCCAGTAGATCACGGCGCCTGCCACGATGTGCGATGGCGCGGGCAGCGCTATGACGGCGGCGGTCGCGGCCGACATGCCGGAGCCGAACAGCAGCGCCGCGTCGGCGCCCTCCAGCGCCGCGATCACGCCCTCGCCCTGGCGCACCGTGGCATTGTCGGCGCGGCCATACACGAAGCCGGAGCGATACTGGTTGTCGGGGTCGCGCAGGAACGTCGTCGCCACGTGCACGGGCGGCACCACGGCCTTGGTCGACGGCTCGACGCTGCCAAGCGCCTGCGCCGCAATCGTGCGGAGCTTGCCGGTCGCGGGGTTTTTCCTGCGCATCACGGGATCACAGCAGAGTGGGGCGGCGTTGTAAAATGCGGCGGCCGATGGCGGGCCGCCCGGCCGGGTGCTAAGAGAGAGCGATGTCCGATTTTCTCGCCCATTACGCCGTTCCGATCGCGGTGGGCGCCGTCGCGATCGTGCTGCTGCTCGGCCTCACCAACATGCTGCGCGGCGGCTCGCCCAATACGTCGCAGAAGCTCATGCGCCTGCGCGTGCTGCTGCAGTTCATCGCCATCATCGTCGTCATGACGACGCTCTGGCTCATGCATCGATAGTATTGCACCGATAGCCGCATGGTCGTTCTCAACCGCATCTACACGCGCACCGGCGACGACGGCACGACCGCGCTCGGCTCGGGCGAGCGGCGCAAGAAGCACGATCTGCGCGTTGCCGCCTACGGCACCGTCGACGAGCTCAATGCCTGCATCGGCATCGCGCGGCTGCACACCGCCGAGGAAGCAACGGTCGACGCCATGCTGGCGCGCATCCAGAATGACCTGTTCGACCTCGGCGCCGATCTCTGCACGCCGGAGACCGCGAAGGGCAAAGGCCCGGGCGGCGCGCGGCTCGCCGTCACCGACGCGCAGGTGACGCGGCTCGAGCAGGAGATCGATGCGCTCAACGCCGAGCTCAGCCCGCTGCGTTCCTTCGTGCTGCCCGGTGGTACGCCGGCCGCCGCCTATCTGCATCTTGCCCGTACGGTCTGCCGGCGCGGCGAGCGGCTGATGGTCGAGCTTGCCGACCGGCCGGGCGAGGCGGTGTCGGCGGCGGCGCTCAAATACGTCAACCGGCTCTCCGATTTCCTCTTTGTCGCCAGCCGCTTCCTCAACCGCAAAGGGGCAAACGACATATTGTGGGTGCCGGGCCAGAACCGCTAAAAACCCATGACAGACCGCTTTATGCTGCATTGCAGCACGTTGACACGCCCGCCCGCCAGCCATAATTTTTCCCGCCGCCGTAGGAGCTTACGCGCATGAAGGTCTTGGTCCCGGTCAAACGGGTGGTCGATTACAACGTCAAGATCCGGGTGAAGAGCGACGGCAGCGGCGTCGAGCTTGCCAACGTCAAGATGTCGATGAACCCGTTCGACGAAATCGCGATCGAGGAGGCGATCCGCCTCAAGGAGGCTGGCAAGGCGACCGAGATCGTCGCCGTCTCGATCGGCCCGCAGCAAGCCACGGAAACGATCCGCACCGCGCTCGCCATGGGCGCCGACCGCGGCATCCTGGTGAAGGTCGACCAGATCGTCGAGCCGCTGGCGGTCGCAAAGATCCTCAAGAGCATCGTCGAGGCCGAGAAGCCCGGCCTCGTCATCCTCGGCAAGCAGGCGATCGACGACGACTGCAACCAGACCGGCCAGATGCTGGCCGCCCTGCTCGGCTGGCCGCAGGGCACGTTTGCGTCGAAGCTTACGATCGACGGCGAGACCATCGCGGTGACGCGTGAGGTCGACGGCGGCCTGCAGACCGTGAAACTGAAAAGCCCGGCGATCGTAACTACCGACCTGCGGCTCAACGAGCCGCGCTATGCGAGCCTGCCGAACATCATGAAGGCGAAGAAAAAGCCGATCGACGAGAAGACGCCCGGCGACTACGGCGTCGATCCGGCGCCGCGCATCGAGGTGCTGAAAACCACCGAGCCGCCCGGCCGCAAGGCCGGCGCCAAGGTCGGCTCGGTCGCCGAGCTCGTCGCCAAGCTCAAGAACGACGCGGGGGTGCTGGGATGACCGCGCTTCTTCTCGCCGAGCACGACAACAAGGCCCTCAAGGATGCGACCGCCAAGGCGCTCACCGCGGCGAAGGCGCTGGGCGGCGACGTGCACGTGCTGGTGGCCGGCAAGGACTGCCGCGCCGTCGCCGATGCGGCCGCCAAGCTCGCCGGCGTCGCCAAGGTGCTGCTCGCCGATGCCGCGCCCTACGCGCACATGCTCGCGGAGCCGACCGCGGCGCTGATCGTTTCGCTCGCCGGGCCGTACGACGCGATCGTCGCGGCCTCGACGACCAACGCCAAGAACGTCATGCCGCGCGTCGCCGCGCTGCTCGACGTGATGCAGGTCTCCGACATCACCAAGGTGATCGCGCCCGACACCTTCGAGCGGCTGATCTATGCCGGCAACGCGGTGCAGACGGTGCGCGCGAAGGACGCCAAGAAGGTCATCACGGTGCGCACCACCGCGTTCCAGGCGGCCGGCGAGGGCGGCCCCGCGTCCGTCGAGGCGGCAACCGCCGCCGCCGATCCCGGCGTCTCGACCTTCGTGGGCGAGGAGCTGTCGAAGTCGGAGCGGCCCGAGCTCACCTCGGCCAAGATCATCATCTCGGGCGGCCGCGCCATGCAGAGCCGCGAGAATTTCACCAAGTACATCGAGCCGGTCGCCGACAAGCTCGGCGCCGCCATGGGCGCGTCGCGCGCCGCCGTGGATGCGGGCTACGCGCCCAACGACTGGCAGGTCGGGCAGACCGGCAAGGTGGTCGCCCCCGAGCTCTACATCGCGGTCGGCATCTCGGGCGCGATCCAGCATCTCGCCGGCATGAAGGACTCCAAGGTGATCGTCGCCATCAACAAGGACGAGGAGGCGCCGATCTTCCAGGTCGCCGACTACGGCCTGGTCGCCGACCTCTACAAGGCGCTGCCCGAGCTCGCCGCCGAGCTCGCCAAGATCGGGAAGTGACGGCGGGTGAAGCGACGGTCGCGCGTTAATGATGGCGACGCGGCCCGGTGGCGAGGGCGCGCGGTTCGCGCTAGAACACGGCTCCGCGCGCGGCGGGCGGCGTGACTGACACAAGCCCGCGCGACGCGGCCGGCCGGGACGGCCAGTGGACGGACAAGATGGCGCATAGCATTCGTAAAGTCGGCGTGATCGGCGCGGGTCAGATGGGCACCGGCATCGCCCAGGTCTGCGCGCTCGCGGGCATCGACGTGCGCCTCAATGACCTCAACGCCGACCGCATCAAGAGCGGCCTCGCCACCATCAACGGCGACATGACGCGCGAGGTGAAGCGCAATCGGATGACCGAGGAGCAGCGCCCAGGGCGCGCTCAAGCACATCGGGCCGGCCGACACGCTCGAGGATCTTGCCGACTCCGACCTCGTGATCGAGGCGGCGACCGAGAAGGAGGACGTGAAGCGCAAGATCTTCACAGCGCTTTGTCCGGTCCTCAAGGCGGGCGCAATCGTCGGCTCCAACACCTCGTCGATCTCGATCACGCGGCTCGCCGCCTCGACCGACCGGCCCGAGAAGTTCATCGGCATCCATTTCATGAAGCCGGCGCTACGCATGGAGCTGGTCGAGCTGATCCGCGGCATTGCGACCGACGACAAGACCTTCGAGACGATCAAGGAATTCGTCCTCAAGCTCGGCAAGAAGATCGCGGTCGCCGAGGATTTCCCCGCCTTCATCGTCAACCGCATTCTGCTGCCGATGATCAACGAGGCGATCTACACGCTCTATGAGGGCGTCGGCTCGGTCGAGGCGATCGATCAGGCGATGAGGCTCGGCGCCCATCATCCGATGGGGCCGCTCGAGCTCGCCGACTTCATCGGCCTCGACACCTGCCTGTCCGTCATGCAGGTCCTGCACGAAGGGCTCGCCGACTCGAAGTACCGGCCGTGTCCGCTGCTCGTCAAATACGTCGAGGCCGGATGGCTTGGCCGCAAGACCAACCGCGGTTTCTACGATTACCGCGGCGAGAAGCCCGTCCCGACCCGTTAACGCGGTTCTCGGCGCGCTTACGTTTCCTTAACGATCCGCGCCGTAAGACAGAATCCAGGGGCTTTGCGACCGCCGCGCAGTCGGCGGGTTGAGGCGCGTCCGATGTCGACGATCAGTGGCGGCGGCGGCCTGTCGTCAACCTCCCTGTTCAGCCTGCCGAGCTGGCAGAGCTCCAGCGCCGACGTGAGCCAGGGCATCTCGAGCGCCAACGTCGGCACCGGCCTGCCGAACTGGTCGACTACGACGGCGGCCCAGGACCTCAGCGATTTCTTCTCCGACGTAGTCGCCGACATCACCAATACCTTCACGACGGCGGCGACGAACCAGCTCAATGGGCTCGTCAACAACGCCGCCGATGCGGCTGCCAAGCGTCTCGGCGTGAACCTGCCGTCGTCGGCCTCGTCGTCGTCATCGAGCAGCTCCTCCGCCAGCACCACCAGCACCGCCTCGTCGTCCTCCGGCGGCCAGACCCTCGCCTCCAAGAACATCGATCAGCTCCTGGCGGCGCTCGACGGGCACCCGGCGGGTCCCGCGTCGTCGACCGGCACCACGCCGAAATTCGACCTCAACTCCTTTCTCGGCAGCCTCGACGCGATCACGACGGGCAATTCGAGCAGCAAAGTGCCGGTGACCCCCACCGGCAAGAACTTCAGCATCGACAGCTATCTCGCGACACTCGACCAGATCACCTCGCGCCCGGCGTCGCTGGTCAACGTCACCGCCTGAGCAGCCGGGCCCTTCCTTTGCAACGCTGTCGTCGACGGACGCGCCGCGGGTCGGCGCATTAACGGTTTCTTGACTCGGAACCCAGGTGGTGTCCCGTTATCCGGACCCGCGGGCGGGCGCGTGGCATTATGTTCATCGCGAGGGTTGCGCGATGGACAGCACGGCGCTCACGACAGCCTGGCTCGACGCGGTCTTCCGCGTACGGTCCGCCGCGTATCAGAATTTCGTCCGGCAGGTCCCGCAGGCGAAGGCGCCGCGCACCGATCGCACGCTCGTCGACACGATCGCGAGCGCCCTGCAGGATGCCGGTGCCAAGCCGCTGCAGACGATCAACCCGATCGAGCCATCGACGGAAAGCAGCGCGGCGTCCAACCAGCACGTCGACCGCTTGGCCTGACCCGCAGGCGATCCGCAGCACTCGAGCTATTTCTGCAGCGCCGCCTGCACCAGCGCGACTGCGTCCTGGCTGCCCCATTCGGCCGGGCCCGCGAGCGAGGCGATCTCGCAGCCGGCGCCGTCGACCAGCAGCGAGGTCGGCATGCCGATCGCCTTGCCGACCTCCTTGAGCTCCTGGAAGACGCGCGCGCTCGCGTCCGCGTAGTAGGCAAGCCCGCTCACGCCCGCGCTCTTGAGCCAGGCCTTCGGCTTGTCGGGATCGCGCGTGTCGATGTTCACGGCGACGACCTCGAAATTCGCGCCGCCGAGCTTCCGCTCGAGCGCCGCCAGCGCCGGCATTTCCTTGCGGCACGGCACGCACCAGGTCGCCCACAGATTGAGGAGCACGACGCGCCCCTTCCAGTCGGCGAGGTGGCGTTCGGCGCCGCCCGCGTCCTTGAAGGAGAGCGCCGGCAGGCGGTGCGGCGCGTCGGTGACGTTGACGGCCGCGACCTCGCCGTGCGCGAGCGGTGCAACGCGCTTGGCGGCCGCGGCGGCGGCGCTGCAGGCCGCGTCCGCGCCATTGCGCGGCAAGCCCGCAATCCCGTATACCGCCGCCAAGCCGAGCGCGATCAAGGCCGCTGCGATCAGTGGGTATCGGCGCCATCTGGGCGCCGCGGGCGTCTCGCTGCCAGCCGTCATGAGCGAACGAACCTTGGATTTTCGAGCATTGGATTTGCGGACCGTGGATCTGCCATGAGCAACAAGATGTGGGGCGGGCGCTTCACCGCGCAACCCGACGCCGTGATGGCCGAGATCAATGCCTCGATCGACGTCGACCGCAAGCTGTTTCGCCAGGACATCGCCGCCTCGCAAGCGCACGCCGAGATGCTGGCGAAACAAGGCATCATTTCGGCGCAGGATGCGAAAAAGATCATTCACGGTCTAGACACGATCCTGTCAGAGATCGCGGCCGGCAAGTTCAAGTTCAAGCGCGCGCTCGAGGACATCCACATGAATGTGGAGGCGCGGCTCGCCGACCTGATCGGCCCCGCCGCCGGGCGGCTGCACACGGCGCGCTCGCGCAACGACCAGGTCGCGACCGACTTCAAGCTGTGGGTGCGCGACGCGCTCGACGCGCTCGATGCCATGCTGGCCCACTACCAGCGCGCGCTCGCCGAAAAGGCGCTCGCGCATGCCGCGACCGTGATGCCGGGCTTTACCCATTTGCAAACCGCACAGCCCGTGACCTTCGGGCATCACCTGCTCGCCTATGTCGAGATGGCGGCGCGCGACCGCAGCCGTTTCGCCGATGCGAGGAAGCGCCTGAACGAATCGCCGCTTGGCGCCGCGGCGCTCGCCGGCACGTCCTTCCGGCTCGATCGCGCCATGACGGCGAAGAAGCTCGGCTTCGACCGGCCGGCCGCGAACTCGCTCGATGCGGTCTCCGATCGCGACTTCGCGCTCGAGGCGCTGTCCGCCGCCGCCATCACCGCGGTGCACCTGTCGCGCTTCGCCGAGGAGATCGTGATCTGGACCTCGACGCTGGTTGGCTTCCTGCGGCTTTCCGACAAGTTCACCACCGGCTCCTCGATCATGCCGCAGAAGCGCAACCCGGACGCGGCCGAGCTCGTGCGCGCCAAGGCCGGCAAGCTGATCGGCGCGCTCGATACGCTGCTGATCGTGATGAAGGGCCTGCCGCTCGCCTACCAGAAGGACC
>CAVPGG010000337.1:0-46457 GCA_963703755.1 uncultured Pseudomonadota bacterium | reverse complement strand
GGTCACGCGCTCGCACAACGAATGGATCGCCGCATCGTTGAACGCGCTCTCGTCGTAGCTGCGCGGATCGCGCGGGTCGCGGAAATGCGCGAGCGCGACGCTGAACGGGATCGAGTACTGGCACATCATCACGTCTTTGGACGCGGGATGTTGTTGACCGTCGCCATCTTCTCGTTGCCAGCGATGCGGACCGCGGCGACGTTGGCGCCGGCGAACTTGTGCTCGGCGCGCAGATCGAGGATCGCCTGCACGGACGTGTGCGCCGAGATGTGGCAGGCGAAGCGCTTCATCAGGATGGTGCGCGTCGACCAGCTCTCGCCGAGCCCGCGCAGCAATTCGCGCTCGTCCGCGTCGCCGCAGAACACGCGCAGGAAGCCGTGCTCGCCCTCGATGACGCTCACGGGCCCCGTGAAGCCGTCCGCCGCAAGGCCCGCCGCGAGCACGCCGCTCTCCGCCGCGCGGCCGAGATGCAGCCGCTTGACCATGGCGCCCGTCCCTGAGCGCGCGAACTCCATCAGCCCGCAGGCGAGCGAGCCCGCGATGCCGAGCGCATTGGTCATCTTCGCGGCATCGAACCCATACAGCTTGCCGACCGCGATCGCGCCGCCGAACGGCCCGGTGGTGCCGGGCGCGTGAAAGCCGCGCTGCTCGTTGGTGTGCCGGGTGACGCGGCCGATGCGGATCATCACTTCCGCTCCGGCAACGAACGCGACGAGAAGGTCGCGCCCCGTGAAGCCGCGCTCCTGCGCGACCGCGAGCCCGGGCGCGAGCAGCGTCGCGCCTGGATGCACCAGCAGCGCGGCGACGAAGTAGATCAGGTTCATCGTCCTTTCCAAACCCGACCGTGACCTCCGCGACGACGGGATTTCCAACCTCGATCTCGTGCAGTATCTCTCGGCTGCCAATACGTGCCGGTGAACCGCATGGATATGCCAGCCGCCAAGCAGGACGTCTTCCGCCTCGAAGAGGCGACGATCGACGACCTGCACGCCGCCATCCGGGACGGGCGCGCGACCTGCGTGTCGGTGGTCGAGCACTACCTGGCGCGCGTGCGCGCGTTCAACGGCGTCGCGAGCCTGCTGGTGACGCAGGACGGCGCGCCAGTCGCGCCGGCAACCGGCGCGGTGCGCGGCGGCGCGCCGCTGCGCTTTCCGACCGAGACCGTCAAAGCATCGACCTTCATTCCGGACATCGACAGGCACAAGGGCACGCCGCTGGAGTACGGGCGGATGGAGCCGACGGCATCCGATCCCGGCGTCGCGCAGCAGTTCGGCATGATCGTTGGCATCGCGGACGGCACGCAGCTCAACGCGCTCGGCACGCTCAACATCCGCGGCGAGCGCTCGGTCACGTGCCGCGGCGACTATGATCGGCATCCCTCGCTCGGCGCGCTGCCGCCGGGCGCGCCGCCGGCGTGCGAGCATTTCCGCCACTTCCCCGACGCGCTCGAGCGCGCCGCCGAGCTCGACGCGGCTTACGGCCGCAATCCCGATCTCAAAAAAATGCCGATGTATGGCGTCGTCTTCTCGTTCAAGGATCCGTTCGACACCAAGGACATGCGCTCGACCGGCGGCGGCGACGCGCGCTACGACATCGATTTCCCGGCGCGCGACCATGTGCTGGTCGAGCAGCTGCGCCGCAAGGGCGCGATCATCTTCGCCAAGGCGGTCAACACGGAGTACAACGGCCGCGCCGGCGATCCGGGCGGGCGGCACAAGCCCGCCAAAGTGCTCGCCTCGACGCTCGGGTATCAGCGCAGCACCTGGGCGGGCAATCCGGCCAATCCATATGACACGCGGCGCGCCGCCTCGCTCGGCTCGAGCTCCGGCTCGGGCGTCTCGGTCTCGGCCAACCTCGTGATGGCGAGCCTCGGCGAGGAGACGCGCGCGTCCTGCCGCGGGCCGTCGAACCACAACGCGATCGCGCTGCTCTTGCCGCACAAAGCCATGCTCGGCTTCGACGGCGGCGCGATCGGCGCCGACATCTATTGCGACCGCAGCGGCATCCACGCGCGCCGGATCGAGGACTGCGCGAAGATCCTCGACGCGCTGAAGGATCCAGTCGAAGGCTACTACGACCCGCGCGATCCGTTCACGACGGTGCCGCGTTCGTCGGTGCTTGCGACGCCATACGCCAGCCACGCGCGCGCCTCCGGCGCGGTGGGCGCGCTCGAGAGCATGCGGCTCGGCGTCATCCGCGAGTCGATGCTGATCCCGCCGGGCGCGAAGACCGAGGAGCCGATCGTCACGGCGGCGGCGCGCGAGATCAAGACCATGCTCGGCGGCCATCTCGGCGCGACCCTGGTCGAATCCTCCGATCCGTTGTGGCGGCGCGATCCCGACTGCGCGGCGATGAAGACCGACTTCCGCGGCGCGCTCGCGCGGCTGGTGCCGGTGTTCATGCCGGACCTTCTCTTTCGGTTGGGTTGCGATGGCACGCCGCTGTTCAAGGAGTTCGCCGCCGCGATCGTGCCGACCGAGTTCGCGCCCGGAAAGATCTTCGGCACCGGCCGCATGACGCCGATCGACTACTGCGTCGAGATGGCCGAGGGCCGCGTCGCGCCGCCACTCAACCTCGACCTCGCCACCGTGCAGCAGCAGGAGCTCGCGATGGCGTTCCGTTTCCACATTCCGCAGTATCTCACGCGCCGCGCCGCCGATTGGAAGGCGCTCGGCTTCACCGAGACGCTCACCGATTTCGCCGCCCTCAATGCGCGCTCGAAATTCTGGGGCGACGACCAGCGCGCCGCCTTCAGGAACTGGGAGGAGGTGGCTGATCCACGCAACCCGCTCGCCGGCCGTCAGGGCGTGAACGAGCGCATCATGCTGCGCGAGCTCTTGCGCCGCGTCGACATGATGGTGCTGTTGGAGAACAAGCTCGACGCGCTGGTGCGCCTGCACACGCCATGGCCGCCCGGCCTGATCGGCTGGCCGCACCAGTACGACGTCCCGAGCAACCTCGCGCCGGAGTCGCTCAGCGGCCCGAACGCGGGCCTCACCGAGGTGCTGATCCCGGCCGGCTACGTCACGACCGTGTACGATCCGGTCTTCGCGCTCAGCCCGGACGGCACGCGCTACGTGTCGAAGCCGTCGACCACGCCGACGACGATTCCGGAGCCCGGCCTGCCGTTCTCGCTGGTGTTTCGCGCCGAGCCGGGGAGGGAGGACGTGCTGCTGCGGATCGCCTCGTCGTACGAAGCGGCGTCACATCGACGGATTCCGCCGCCGCGGTTTGGAGCGCTGCCGATGAAGTAGGCTGTCATTGCGAGTTAGGCACCGGCCTTAACAGGTCGACGCTGGTGGATGAAACGGGTTGAGCGGCGCGGTAATTTGGCGGCGCTGCTGGCAAAGAGGTCGATATCTCCCTGGTGCGCACGAGCCCGGTTGCGAGTTGGACCCGGGGTGCCTGGATGACGCTCACTGGCGCCAAAGGGCGGCGACGCCCTGGAGCACGCTTCCTAGGATTCTCACCGTAACAGGCCCCCACGCCGGCGGCGCTGCGATGGAGGAGAAGACGATGGATATCTTGTACGAGCGGGTGGCGGGTCTTGATGTGCACAAAGACACGGTGGTGGCCTGTGTGCGCATCGCGACTGGTGGCCAGACGCAGCGGGAATGTCGGACGTTCGCGACGACGACGGAGGGGCTGACGGCTCTGGCGGCGTGGCTGGAGGAGAACCGGTGCACGCACGTCGCAATGGAGGCGACCGGCGTCTACTGGATGCCGGTGTGGAAGATCCTGGGCCAAGGCGACTTCGAGTTGGTCGTGGCCAATGCGGCCCACATCAAGAATGTCCCGGGCCGCAAGACCGACATGAACGACGCGATGTGGATCGCCGATCTGCTGGCCTGCGGCTTGATCAAGGCAAGCTTCGTCCCGCCTGAGGAGACGCAGGAGCTGCGCTCGCTGACACGCACCCGCAAGCAGCTGGTGCGTGAGCAGACGCGGCATGCGCAGCGTATTCAGAAGACGCTGGCGGAGGCAAACATTAGGCTCGATTCGGTGCTCAGCGATCCCATGGGGGCGAGCGGGCGCCGCATCATCGAGGCGATGATCGCCGGCGTGCGTCAACCGGCCAAGCTGGCCGAACTGGCCAGCAAGCAGATCAAGGCGACCCCGAAGGAGCTCTATGACGCGCTGCATGGCCGGCTGACGGACCATCACCGCTTCCTGCTCGAGCTCCACCTGCGACAATGGGACGGCCTGGACGCGGCGATCCGCAACATCGATCGCGAGATCGGTCAGCGCATCGATCGGATAGAGGTGCAGATCGGGACCGGTCAGGCGCCCTTTCGCGACCTGATCGACCTCCTCATGACGGCCCCGGGCGTAAGCACGGTAGCGGCACCGGCCATTCTCTCCGAGATCGGACACGATATGAGCCGGTTCCCGACCGCCGGCCACCTTCTCGGTTGGGCTGGCATGTGTCCGGGCCACAACGAGAGTGCCGGCAAGCGCAAATCCTCGCGCCTACGCAAGGGCGCGCCCTGGCTCAAGACGATGCTCATCCAATGCGCCTGGGCGGCTAAACGTAAAAAAGACAGCTACTACAGAGCCCAGTTCTTCCGTCTGCAAAGCCGGCGCGGACCGCAGAAAGCGATCTGCGCCGTCGCCGCTTCTCTGCTCACCGCGATCTATCATATGCTCAAGTACGGCGTCGAACACCGCGACCTCGGCGCTGCCCACTTCGATTCTCGCCCGCCCGAACTCAAAGCCAAGCGTCTGGTTGCCCAACTCGCCAAGCTCGGCTTCACCGTCCAACTTCAACCAATCGTCCAGGCTGCTTGATGCCCCGCCCACCAACGTTAGTTTCTTCCTAGGAGGGCGAAGCCCGACGAAGCAATCTCGATCCGCAAGCGCATGCGTCCGCGGGACGAGATTGCTTCGCTGCGCTCGCAATGACGGGTGTGGCAGCTCACCACCTTGCCGCGCGCTTCTGCGCAAACGACGCCAACCCCTCCGCCGCCTCCGCGCTTCGCCGCTTGTCCGCATGCGCCTCGACGAGCGCTGAAAATGTGGCGTCGTCCACGTCGCCCCACGCAAAGCCGAGCGCCTGCGCCTTGGTCTGCCGGATGGCGTTCGGCCCGTTGGCGAGCAGGTGCTCGACCACGCGGGTCCCGGCCGCCGGAAGATCGGCGGCCGGGACGACCTCATGCACGAGGCCGATGCGGCGTGCTTCCGCCGCACCGAACCGCTCGCCCGTAAGCGCGTAGCGCCGCACCTGGCGCACGCCGATCGCGTCGTTGAGTTGCGGAATGATGATCGCGGCCGTGAGCCCCCAGCGCACCTCGGCGATCGAGAAGGTCGCATTGTCGGCCGCGATCACCACGTCGCAGGCCGCGACCAGCCCGGTGCCGCCGCCGAAGCAGCCGCCCTGCACCAGCGCGACGGTCGGCACCGGCAAGCCGTTGAGCCGGCGGATCGCGGTTGCGGTCGCGCGCGAGACGCGGATGTTCTCTTCGCGCGAGGATGTCCGCACGGCGTCGATCCAGCCGAGGTCGGCGCCGGCCTGGAAGTGCCGGCCGTTGCCGGTGATGACCACGGCGCGCAGCCGCTCGACTTGTCCGAGCGCATCCATGGCGGCGAGCAGGCCCTCGATCAGCGCGCCGTCATAGGCGTTGTTCACCTCCGGCCGGTTGAGCGCGACGCGCGCCACCCCGCGCTCGTCCACTCGCCAAAGCACCGGACCCGTCGTCTGCGTCGCGCTCATGTCGCACTCCGATCGGGCAGGCGCCGATGGCCTGCCACCGTCCTCGCAATGCTACATCAAACGAACCCGCAAAATTCAATCGGCCGCGGCAACGCGCAAGCGGTGCCACGGCCGGTTTCGGCCTTCTGGGCGGGAGTGCCGCTAATGCATGAACAGCATCAATAGTATGATGATCGGGATCGGAATTCCCAGAAGCCATAGCAGGATCGGGCCCATCGTCTTGTCCTTTTGCTTCGGTTGTGTCGGTAAATCGCGGTCAGAACGCCTTGCGGTCGCGCAGCTGGCCGCCCTCGATCGCCGCGAGGCTGGCGGACAGCGCGCCGGCGAGCAGCGCGGCCGTGAACCAGAGCGTGAGCTTGGCGGCGGCGCTGCGTGCCTTGTCGAGGTCGGATTTCGCCTGGGTGAGCACCTCGCTCACCCGCTTGTCGGCGTCGGCCTGCAAGAGGCCGGTGTGTGCCGCGACGGTCTGCGCCAGATAGCTGCGATCGGCCGCCGCCACGTCGCTGCGCTCGCGGAAGCCGCGCAGGAGAAGACGCGCGACCTCGGCGCGGTCGCCCGGCGAGGCCGCGGCCTGGTTTGCGGCCGGGGCGGGGGCAGCCGGTGTGGCGGCCGTCGGCGCATTCGCGACGTTCGGCGCCGGGCGGAAAAGCTTGTCCACATAGATCGCGGCCGGGCCGCCCTCGGCGGCGTTTCGCTGTGCAAGGCCCGCGCCCACGCCGGAGACGATCGCGCTCCCGGCGGCGCCGAGCACGGCGGCGCTGACCACGACGGCGCAGGCCCAGGACATGAAGCCGTGCGCGGTGTCGCGAAAATAGACCTCGTCGCTGTGCACGGCGGTCCAGCGCGTGCGCAGGCGGCCCGCGAGATAACCGCCGATAGTCGACGCGAGCATCGCGATGACGATGAAATAGACCCCGGTACCGATGCTGAAGGCCGTCGTCGACACGCCGGAGTTCGCCCACGGCGACACGGCGGAAAATCCCATGCCGGCGCCGAACGCCATCAGCAGCAGCGTCAGCGCCGCATTCGCGAAGCCGCCGGCCGCGACCGCGCCCCACGATATCGCCGTGTCCGGCACGGCGACTGGCTCGATGAAATCCGTCTCCGCCGCCACAATGGAAACATCGGCTGCTCGCAAGTCTGTCATGGTGTGCGTCCTCGGCTGCGCATGATTTGCCGCACGGCTCGTGCCGGCGGTTCACGGAACTAATCACACAAATGGCCAATGGTTCCGGCGATCGAACCGAGCCTCACGCTTCGCGCCGCAACGAGAATCATTCGTCGCGTGATGCCGCGGAACCCGGTTCCGCTTGCGACGT
The DNA here is from genome assembly GCA_963703755.1 of uncultured Pseudomonadota bacterium. GTDB lineage: Bacteria > Pseudomonadota > Alphaproteobacteria > Rhizobiales > Xanthobacteraceae > JAVDCA01. The sequence continues at coordinate 39,428 of CAVPGG010000337.1, read as the reverse complement.
TGAAGTGGGCGTTTAACGAAAATAACTAGGAGCGGACCATGGGATTTGGACGCGGTATCTTGCTTTGGCTTCTGGGCGTGCCTTTGCCCATTATCATTCTGCTGGCGCTTTTCTGGCACCATTGAGCGCGCAGGAAGCTTTGTGCGGCTGTGTAGCGTTTCACTGCACGGCCGCGCAATTTCTGTGGTTCTGATTCCCTTTGTTTTTGCGATTGGGACTTAAACAATCAAAACACTTTTTTGCGGTGCGATCGGATGTTCGCCGCCGAATTGCGGATCGAAACTCGAAAATCGGATAAAGCAAGAGCCCGGCCGGAGCCGGGCTCTTGTCGCGCCTTAAGGACCGCGCTTACTTGTTGTAGTCGAACTGCGGCATGGCCTTGAGCTGGTCCTTGGTCGCGCCGAGCACGGCGTGATCCGGATAGGTGGTCGGGCCGCTCCGCGCCGCCGTCGTCCCAGCGCCGGTGGTCGCCGGCCGCATGGTGTTCGACGACGAGGTGCTGCGCACCGGCTCGTTGCTCCACTTGAGATCGGAGAACTTCACCGCCACATCGCGCTCGCCCATGCCGAGGAAGCCGCCGACGCCGATCACGACGGAGTCGATGTTTCCTTGTTTGTTGACCATGAGCTGAACGATCGAGCCGATCTTCTCGTTCTGCTCATTGTAGACGTTCAATCCGATCAGCTTCGAGCCTTGCCACAGGCCAGCGGCCGAGGCGCTTTGCGCGCCGGTCGCGGCGCTCTTGGGTGCCTGCGCGAGCGCCGGCGCCACGATCAATGCCGAGCCGAGCACGGCCGCGGCGAGAAACTTCGAGAGCATCGTCATCCTCCTGGATATTTGTTTCGTGCCTTGCTAACGCGCAATGTGGCGAACGGTTCAGGGATTTTTGGCGAATGCATTGGTGGCGGTGCGCCTGCTCGTGGGTGTTGCGACAAACGTTCGGGCATTCGCGGTGCACCGTTATCCAGTTGCGGACGGGACGTGGGATGGGGTGTCCGCTGAGCTGGACGGCTGAGTACGCGGTTCGCGCTGTAGCTTTAGGGCTCCGGGCTGACAACGTCAGATAGTCTAAAACGTTCTGTCTGCCCTTCAGATTGCGTTGACCAGCCCTGCGCGCGGGCCCTTCACAAGCACCCATTACCCGTGGGAAATTGGGGGGTGTGGGATAACCCGGGACGTGGAAAAGCACGGGAAAACCGCAAGGGGAGCGAGCGTGAGCAAGACCAAGACCGTTAGCCGCCAGAGCAGAACCAGGAAATCCGCGCGCCGTAAGCTCGCGCACCGCACGGTCTCGCTCAAGGCGGCCGCCTGGTACGCCAAGGCGTCGGAATCCTTCGCCATCAAGGCGGCGCCGCGGTAGCGCGGCGCCGGCGGAACGTGCCGCGGATATATTGCACCGCGGTGCGTTGTGGTTGCCGGACATACCTGCCTCGCCCGGCCGGCCGCGGCCCGTTCAGCCGCGGCGGCGCGCCGGCACCTTCTTTCCCTTCCGCCGGGCTTTCGACAGGCCGATCGCAATCGCCTGCTTGCGGCTTTTCACCTTGCCGGCCTTGCCGCGGCGGCCGCTGCGCGCCGTTCCGCGCTTGTAGCGGCGCATCTCGCTCTCGACCTCACGTTGCGCGCCACGCGAGTATTTGCGTCTTCCGCTGCTCTTCGCCATCGGGCTTCCTCCGCGCCGGGACGTCTGTCGGGAGACGATCGCCGGCCTATGTCGTAAGGCGACGGCGCGGCTTTTGTTCCGCCGACCGGCCTATGCGGCCAGGCACCGGACAACCGCTTCGTGCCCGGCGATGCGGCCGAACACCAGGGCGCGCAGCACCGAGACCGAGTTGGGCGCCGTCACATGGAAATGGCCGGTGATCTCGCCCGCCGCGTAGAGGCCCGGGATCGGCTCGCCGCCGCGCAGCACGCGCGCGCGCTCGTCGGTCGCGAGCCCGCCGAACGTGTAGGCGACCGCGCCGACCAGCGGATAGGCGAGGAAGGGCGGCTTGCTGATGGCGCGCGCCCAGTTCGATTTCGGCGGTGCAAGCCCCGCCGCGGCGGCGAGGCCGTCGCAGCGCGCGGCATCGAATCGCGCCGGATCGCCCGTGCAGGCCGCGTTGTAGCCGGCGATCGTCTGCGCCAGCGTCGCCGCATCGATGCCGATCTGCCGCGCCAGCCCGGCGATGTCGTCGGCGCGCACCGGCGGCACGTCGGAGCGGATGGCGCGCCCGTAGTCCGCGATCTCGAACAGGCGGCCGTCGAGGATCGCGTAGGCGGTCGCGCCCGCCGTCTTGAAGTGGATCGCGCGCGCGAACCACTCCCAGGTCTCGTGCACGAGGCCGGCGCCTTCGTCGAAGAAGCGCCGGCCGGCGCGATCGACCACGATGCCGTACGGATAGACCAGCACGACCGGCGCGGATTTGGGATCGCGCGCGTCGAGCGGCTCGGCGTGCATGCCATTCCAATCGCCGGCGCGGTCGGCGCCCAACGCCAACGCCATGCGGATGCCGTCACCGCTGTTGAACCGGGTGCCGGGCGAGATGAGCCGCATCGTCGCGGCGCCCGGCCCGAAATGCTCGCGCATCATCGCCGGATCGCCCTGGAAGCCGCCGCACGCGAGCACGACCGCGTCGGCCGGCGACGGCGCGCGACCGCCGTCCGTCGACACGACCACACCGGTCATTCGGCCGCCATCGGCGACGAGCGCTTCGGCGCGGCGGGCGTAGAGTGTCTCGACGCCGGCCGCGCGGGCGGCCTGCGTCAGGGCGGCGATGATGGCCGTCCCGCCGCCCATCGGATGAATGCGCGGCGGACCTTTTGCGAGGTAGTAGGGCGGCTGGTCGAATGCAATTCCGTGCGACGCGATCCATGCGACCGTGGCGGGCGCCTCCGCGGCGAGCCTGTTGAAATAGATCTCGTCGCCCTTGTGCTCGGTCGCCGCGAGCATGTCCTGCACGAAGCCCGGCTCGACGCGGTCGGGCGCCGCCATCCGCATGTTGGACGGCGACCAGCGCGTGTTGCCGCCGGCCTCCGCTTCGCGCGCCCGGTCGATCAGCGTGATCCTGATCGGCGCGTGCCGCGCACGGCTTGCTTCCGCGGCCGTGACCGCCGCGGCCAAGCCGGCGGCGCCCTGGCCGATGACGACGATGCGAGGTGGAGGGCTTGTCATGACGGGATGTGAGCGAAGACCGTGCACATCCCGGCGTCAAGCCAGGCCCGCGCGCTACCATCCCCGGCAAATGTCGAGACTGCGGTCGATCTCCTGGTCGTACGGCGAGACCGCAGGCCCGTTCGTCTCGCTGCGCGGCGCGCTGTCTGTGCGGGGCTGCCGATGGCCGATCGGCGCCTGCATGGCCGGTACGCTGGGCGCAGCTCACACGGTGGCGCGCGAGCCGAGGGCGGGCGGCGCGCGCATGTCATTGCGATCCTGCGCCATCGCGCCCGTGCACGCCACGGCCCCCGCGACCGCAATAACCAATGCGGGGAAGGTGTGCATGATCGCCTCCCGTAAGCGATCGCCCTTGTCCCACAACGCCGAGCTGGTGCGAATGGTTCGGCCGGGCCCATGGGCCGCCGAAAGCATTCGGTTGCGGTCTGCATCGACCACGCTTTCGAATACTTGGATTTAGCGCGGGGGCGTCCGGCCGGAAAAGTGAAATTGGTGCCGGCTAAGGGATTCGAACCCCTGACCCCGTGATTACAAATCACGTGCTCTACCAGCTGAGCTAAGCCGGCCCGGCCGCAGAGCTAGCAGCCGGATAGCGGTGCGACAAGGCGGACCGTTGCGGGCGACATCGCTGGGAGGCGGCGCGGCCGCGCCAGTGCGCAACTCGTACGCCTATGTGGGCGCCGCAAAGAAGAAGCCCCGACGCAAGTCGGGCCTGCAGGCCCGACTTGCGCTTAAATAGTGCCGAACTCGGGCAAGCCCGAGTTCGGATGCGGGGCTTCCCAAGAGCTTGAGCGCCGGGCCGATCATGCCGCCTGCGGCTTCTCTTCCAGATCTTGATGTGGTTCGTCTCCGGCATCAGGAACAGGCCGAGCACGAAGCACACCGCCGGAACCGCGATCGGGTAGATCAGCGCATAGCCGAGACTGCCCGTGGCCGGCCCAGGCCGCCGTAGTGATGAACGGCACCAATCCGCCGCCCCAGCCGTTGCCGATGTGATACGGCACCGACACCGACGTGTAGCGGATCCGGGCGGGGAAGTATTCGGCGAGGAACGCGCCGATCGGCCCGTACACCATCCCGACGTAGCAGACGATGATCGCGACGATGAGGATCGCGATCGGATAGTTGACGTTACCCGGCTGCGTGACCGTTCCGAGCCAGGAATAGAGCGGATAGTAAGTGACCGCGGCGATCAGCATGCCGCCGAGGATCACCGGCTTGCGGCCGATCTTGTCGGACAGCCAGCCGAAGAAGATCAAGCGACGGCGTGCCGATGATCAGCCCGGCGCCGACGATGTAGGCGGTGGTGAGCGTGTCAAGCTTCGCCACCGTGCCGAGGAAGTAGAGCGCCCAGAACTGGCCGCTGTACCAGACCACGCCCTGGCCGAGCACCACGATGCTGGCGATCACCACGTACTTGATGTTGGCCCAGTTGCCGAAGGCTTCGCTCCAGGGGTTCTTGCTGATCTGCCCCTTCGCCTTGATCTCGGCGTAGATCGGCGACTCCTCGAAGGTCGAGCGGATGTAGAAGGCGATGATCACCAGCAGGAAGGAGACGAGGAACGGGATGCGCCATGCCCAGGCGTTGAAGACGGCTTCGCCGAAATAGGTGCGCGTGACGATGATCACCGCGAGCGAGAGTACGATGCCGAGCGTCGGCGAGGTCTGCAGCCAGCCGGTGTAGTAGCCCCGGTTCGCGTCGGACACATGCTCGGCCACATAGGTGATGGCGCCGCCGTATTGGCCGCCGAGGCAGAGGCCCTGCATCATGCGCAGGCCGAACAGGATGAACGCGGCGGCGACGCCGATCTGGTCGATGGTCGGGATCAATCCGATCGCGCCGGTGCCGAGCGCCATGCCGGTCAGCGTCATGAGAAAGGTGTACTTGCGGCCGACGCGGTCGCCGAGCCAGCCGAACAGGAAAGCGCCGAGCGGGCGCACCAGGAAGCCGGCGGTGAACAGCGCGATGGTGCTGAGCAGCGCCGCGACCGGATGAGTCTTGTCGAAGAACTTGACCGACAAGATCGCGGCCAGGCTGCCGAAGATGTAGAAGTCGTACCACTCGATGACGTTGCCGCCGGCGGCGGCCGTGATGACACGTCGGAAGTTTGCCGGAATGCGTTCTGCCATGGCCGTCTCCCCCATGTTTGATTGTTGATCGTTCTTGAGGGAAGGACGGAAATCGCGCCCGGCCCCTTGCGACGATCCGACGCAAACATCGTAGATGGCCGGCAAGCCACGCGTAAAGTGCCGAAGCGCCCCGATCTGTGCGCAAGTGGTCTTAGGTCTAAAGTCGTAATGGCGTTGCGGGGGACTGGGTGCCGCTCGCGTGATCGGCAATTCCGCGCTGCACAAGAGTCCTCCGGGTTGCGGTGTCGCCCCGTCAAAGTGCAGCGCAATAAGCGTCGACGTATGGTGCGATTAATCGTGTTGCGCAATTTCGCTCCCGCGATGCACGCGCCGTTACCATGCGAGTCTTATGATCGGCGGCCAGATCACGGTTTCGATGGCGTTCGGAGGCGGCCATGCGCGTGCACCGCAAAATCCAGCTTGCACTTGTCTCCGGCCTGACGGCCGCCGCGCTCATCGTGCCGCTGCCGGCGGCCGCCGACAACGAGCCCGTGATCGTCGTGCCGGGCCGTCCCGGCGTGCCGGTGATGATCAACGGCGTCGATGTGTCGGGCGCCGTGCTGGAAGGCGAGTGGGGCCTCAACCGTCCCGGCGTGGTCGTGCCCACCGTGATCATGCCGTACTGGCCGCCCAACTATTTCGGCACCGCCGGCCACTATTTTCCGGCGACCGGCCATCGGCCCCCGTACGGCCGCCTCGAGGTCAATCCGCCGCCGAACCGTCGGCTGCCGCCGCCGGCGCAGCCGTTCTTCCGCGCGTGGGGAATTGAATTGGCGCCGTCGCCCGCAACCGAGCCCGTGCCGGTCTACCCGCCGCCGATCGTGGTGGCCCCGCGCATGGCGCGGCCGCACGCTCGTCCGGCGCCGCCGTTGCCGCCGCCGCGGCCGGTTCCGCCGCACACACCCTAACCTTGACGGCCGATTGGGATTGGCGCGCCACCCGATCCGTGGCAGGGTCGCGCTGCGGCTAATCGAGGAGGCGAGTATCGGGGAGTACCATGCGCCTTCTGCGTCTGGCGGCCGCCGCGGCCGCCGTGTCTGCGCTAGTCGCCATGCCCGCGGTAGCGGGTTCCTGCTGTGAGAATGTGACGATCATCTACGGCGCCGCGCCGGTGCCATATCCCGCGCCGCCACCCGGCCATCTGCTCGATCCGTCCGACCAGCGCGCGCCAGTGTACATCATCGACCAGGGCCCGATGATCGAAGGCCCCGGCATCTACACCTATCACGAGATCGAGGTGCCGGCGCAGCCGACCTATTCGGAAGGCGGCTACGCGTTCCCTTATGTGCGCCACTCGTATGGCCGCCAGCCGTATCGTCCCTACGGTGTCGCGCCGTACGACGCCTATCTCTACCGTCCGGCGCCGAACGCGCGGATCATTCACGTCCAATAGCGGAAGCGTGATGGCCGGGCGAAGGCTCGGCTGCCCACGTCTCGCAGGATGCGTCAGGCCGCGTCGCGTCCGGCCTTCGCGTCGAGCATGCCCGCATCGGCCAGCGCGGCGCGGATGCGCTCGATCTCGGCGCGGCCGAGCTTGACCAGCGGCGGGCGCACCACGGCGCGCGGCAGGCGGCCGAGCAGCACCAGCGCCTCTTTCATGCGGTTGTGCATGTCGGCCCACGGGTCGGCATAGAAGACCTTCGCCAGCGGATAGATGCGGTCGTTGAGCGCACGCGCGGCGGCGAGATCATTTGCCTGCACGGCACGGAAGAGCTCCGACTGCAGGTCGGCGATCACGCTGCCGCTGCCGGAGAGCAGGCCGTTGCAGCCGAGCACCAGCGAGGAGAGCAGCCAGGCGCTGTGCGTCGTAAGCACGTTGACGCGCCGCGGCAGGCTCTGCAGCAGCCGGATATGCATCTCGTGCTGCGGCACGTTGCCGGCCCAGTCCTTGATGGCGCGGATGGTCGGCACCTGCTCGCACATCTTGAGGAGGGTCTCGCGCGGGTAGCCCTGGCCGGTCGCGAGCGGATACTGGAAGACGATGATCGGCAGGTCGCTTGCGTCGGCGATGCGCCGGAAGTGCGCGAGCGCCATCTCGGGCGACTGGCCCATGGTGAACGGCGCCGGCGGGAAGACCAGCAGCGCGGAGGCGCCGCCCTCGCTCGCCATGCGGGCGATGCGCGCCGCCTCGAGGCTGCCGTCCGCCCACACGCCGTTGACGATCGGCAACTTGTCGCCGATCTCGTCCTGCGCGATCGCGAGCACGCGGCGCTGCTCGTCGAAGGTGCACGACGCGACCTCGGTCGAATGCGCATTGATGGTGATTGCCGAGAGGCCCGGCACGGCCGCGATGTCGCGCAGATGGCTGCGAAAATTCTTCTCGTCGATCGAGAGATCGTCGTGGAACGGCAGCAGGACGGCCGGGATCACGCCGTGCGGCAGGTAGGTCTTGTGGCGGGGCATGGCAGGAACTCCAGTTTCCTCAGGTATAGCGCGTAGGATGGGTTGAGCGAAGCGAAACCCATCACGTTCCGCGCCGCAGATGACGGGATTGGCCTTCGGCCTCAACCCATCCTACGATCTCCCGTTTCGCGCCTTCTCGATCGCTTTCCACACCTTCTCGGACGTTGCCGGCATCTGGATGTACTCGCCGCCGATCTCCGCCATCGCGTGGTTGATCGCATTCATCAGCGAAGCCAGCGCGCCGACAGTGCCGGACTTGCCCGCGCCCTTGACGCCGAGCGGGTTCGTCTTGGTCGGCACTTCGTTCTCGCCGAGCTTGAAATCGCAGAAGTCGTTCGCGCGCGGCATCGCGTAGTCCATGAACGAGCCCGACACCAACTGGCCGGAGCCGTCATAGACCATGTTCTCGAGCAGCGCCTGGCCGACGCCCATGGCGACGCCGCCATGCAACTGCCCCTCGACCAGCATCGGATTGATCATATGGCCGACGTTGTCGACCGCGGTGTAGCGCACGAGCGCGACCTCGCCGCTCTCTTCGTCGATCTCGACCTCGCTGATGTGACACCCATTGGGATAAGTGCGCTGGCCGCCGTCGAAGGTGCCGGTCTCGTAGAGGCCGGGCTCCAAGCCTTTCGGCAGCTTCGCCGGCACGAAGGCGTCGCGCGCGACGCTGGCGAGATCGACCGCCTTGTCGGTGCCCGTGACCGCGAACTTGCCGTTGCGGAATTCGATGTCGTGCTCGCCCGCCTCCAGCAAGTGCGCCGCGATCTTCGTGCCCTTGGCGATGATCTTGTCGGCCGCCATCAGCATGGCGGTGCCGGCGCAGGCGGTCGAGCGCGAGCCGAAGGTGCCGGTGCCGATCATGATCTGGTCGGTGTCGCCGAACCGGAATGCGATGCGCGCCGGGTCGACCCCGAACTTTTCCGCGATGATCTGGCGGAACGTCGTCTGGTGTCCCTGGCCGTGATCGTGCGTGCCGACGAAGACCGTCAGCGTGCCGGTCGGATCAAATCTGATCTCGGCGTGCTCGATCAGCCCCGCATTCGACGCTTCCACGGTGCTGGCGATGCCGAGCCCGCGCAGCTTGCCGCGTTTTTCCAACTCGGCGCGGCGCTTGGCGAAGCCCGCATGGTCGGCGAGCGCGAGACAGTCCTCGAGGTTCTTGCCGAAATCGCCGCAGTCATAGGTGTAGACCAGCGCCGTCTTGTACGGCATGGCGGCGGCCGGGATCATGTTGCGCCGGCGCAGCTCCGCCGGGTCGATCTTCAATTCGCGCGCCGCGAGGTCGACCAGCGTCTCCAGCACGTAGGCCGCTTCCGGCCGGCCGGCGCCGCGGTAGGGGCCGGTGAGCATCGTGTTGGTCAGCACGCCGTTGACCTCGACATGGGCGGCCGGGATCACGTAGGTGCCGGCGAGCACGCCGACATTGTTGGTGGGCGGACCGGCGCTGCGGTCGGCATGATAGTAGGCGCCGATGTTCGCGAGCGTGCGTGCGCGGAAGCCGACGAACTTGCCGTGCGCGTCGAGCCCGAGCTCGGCCTCGGTGATGTTGTCGCGGCAGTGCTCGTCGGAGAGCAGGCTTTCGCTGCGCTCGCCCACCCATTTCACCGGCGCGCCGGTGAGCTTCGCGGCGAGGCAGCACAATATGTACTCGGGATAGAGCCCGCCCTTCATGCCGAAGCCGCCGCCGACATTGTCGGCGATCACCCGGATCTGCGTCTCCGGCACCCGGAACACGTCGGCCGCGAGGAAACGGCGGAATTGATGCGGCCCTTGCGCCGTCACGCGCAGCGTGAGGCGCTGATCGCGCGCGTCGTATTCGGCGAGCGCGCCGCGCGGCTCCATCGCGTTGGTGGTGAGCCGGTTGATGCGCATGCGATGCTTGATCACGTGCGCCGCCTTGGCGATCGCGGCGTCGGCGGCGGCCTTGTTGCCGGCCTCGTGGATGAATGCGATGTTGTCGGGGCATTTGTCGTAGACCGCATGCGCGCCGGGCCTGGTCGCCTCCTCGAGCGTCGCCGCCGCCGGCAGCATCTCGTAATCGACCGTGATCGCCTCGGCGGCGTCCTTCGCCTGGTTGACCGTCTCGGCCACCACGAAGGCGACCGGCTCGCCGATGTGGCGCACGGTGTCGCGCGCGAGCGCGAACTGCGAGCAGGCGAAGGCCGGTCCGCCGCCATGCCGCTTGCGCGGCATGTTGGGCTTCTGCGTGCCGAGCGCCGTCACAGCCGGATCGTTGCCGGCGAGCACGAGCACGACGCCCGCCATCGCGCGCGCCGCCGTCACGTCGATCGCGCGGATGCGCGCATGCGCGTGCGGTGAGCGCAGCACGTGGCCGCGCAGGAGCCCGACCTGCGTCACGTCGTCGACATAGCGGCCGGCGCCGCGCAGGAGGTAGGGATCCTCCTCGCGCGGCACCGACTGCCCAACCCCGTATTCACCCATGGTCCTGTCCTTCAAGCCAATCGGAAGACGATTGCGGATGCAGCTTCCGGCCGGCGCCGGCCGTCCGGCGTCCGTTTGCCGCATTGGTTACCATGCCGGCGCCGCGCTCGAACCGCGCCGGCCGCAGGGCCGACATACGGTCAAGTGCGCGCCGGCCTCCTTGGGCCGCGCCAGCGTCGGTAAGGCCGTCCGCCAGCTTTGGCTCGCGGGCGGCCTTGTGGCCAGCCGCGCCGGTTCCCGGCGCTGCCGGATAGTCGAAATGAGGCGAATCGTTCCGGTCGCGAACGCTGCGAGCGATGGGGGCGGACATGTCAGGATAGCCGGATTCTATGAGCCGATTGATGCAGTTACATGGTAGATTGCCGCGGCGGCGCGGCGCCGGCGTGGAAATGCTTGCAGAACAAAGGGTTTCAAGGGCATTTTACGGCTCGCGCATGTCCCGGCGAAGTGGATCCCGGTTCGCCGAAAAGGACATGCGCTAATCGGGCGTATGGCTCGGGCCAACGAGCCATAACCCGCTAGTGCGGCGTAGGCCAGAGGAGTGCACTGGCGCGGTATTTTGGTAGGGTAAAAATCCTCCGAAAAACTCTTGTCCTCGTGTTTGAACCTCAATCCAGACCCCTGCGACTAACCCAGTGAGCCGAACCGTTGAGCGCGAACCAGGCGACCTCGGACGAAGTCCTGATCGGCAGGATCGCAAAAGGCGATCGGCTCGCGATGCAGGTGCTGTTCGCGCGGCATCATGTCCGGGTGTACCGGTTCGTGTTGCGTCTGGTGGGGAATCCTACGGTTGCCGAAGATCTGATCAGCGATGTGTTCCTGGACGTGTGGCGCCAGGCTGAGAAGTTCGAGGGACGTAGTGCGGTATCGACCTGGATGCTGGCGATCGCCCGGTTCAAGGCATTGTCGGCGCTGCGGAAGAGGCCGGACGAGGAACTGGACGAGGAGACGGCGGAGACCATCGAGGATACGTCGGACAATCCCGAGGTCGCGCTGGAGAAGAAGGACAAGAGTGCGGTGTTGCGGCGGTGCCTGGAGAAGCTCTCGCCGGAACACAGGGAAATCATCGATCTGGTCTACTACCACGAGAAATCCGTGGAGGAGGTGGCCGAGATCGTCGGTATCCCCGAGAACACCGTGAAGACCCGGATGTTCTACGCGCGCAAGAAATTGGCTGAGCTGCTGCAGGCAGCTGGAGTTGAAAGAGGTTGGCCATGAACCAGACGAGCGAAAAGGCGAGCGACCGCGAGGAGATCGAGAGTCTCCTGCCGTGGCATGCCGCCGGCACGCTGAGCCGCCGCGACGCCGAGCGCGTCGAGCGTGCGCTCGCGAGCGATCAGGAGCTCGCCCGCCGGTTCGACATGGTGCGCGAGGAGCTTTCCGAGACGATCCACCTCAACGAGAGCCTGGGCGCCCCCTCGGCGCGGGCGATGGACAAGCTGTTCGCCGCGATCGATGCCGAAGGGGCGATCAAGCGCAGGCCCGGCCTCGCGTTCGACCTGCGGACCCGGGTATCGGAGTTCTTCGCGGGCTTCTCGTCGCGCTCGCTCGCCTATGCGGGCATCGCGGCTGCCCTGGTGATCCTGCTGCAGGCCGGCGTGATCGGTAACATCGTGCTCAAGAGCGGCGGCGGCTACAACATCGCCTCGGCGCCCGAGGTGCAGGTCAAGAGCGTCGACCTCTATGTGAACTTCGTGCCTTCGGCGACCGCCGAGGAAGTGACCAAGTTCCTGCGCGCCCATCAGGGTTCCATCGTCGAGGGTCCGAAGGGCCCCGGCACCTACCTAGTGCGCTTCGCGGCGAGCGGCACGCCCAAGGATGAGACCCAGCGCCTTATCAAGGAAATGCAGCAGAACCGCACCGTCGTAAGCTCGGAGTTCGAGGCTTCCGAGCCCAAATAAGTGTGGAAAGTGACGGCGGACGTGAACCCGACCACGACGGCCCGAGACTAATCGACGTCGCCGCAATCGCGCGGCGGCGTTCGAGAGATCGACCATGAGTGCGATGACCCAACGGGCGCAAGAGCGCGACGAGATCGAGGGCCTGCTCCCCTGGCACGCGGCCGGGACGCTGACCCGCGCCAATGCCGGCCGCGTCGGCCGTGCGCTCGCGGGCGACCCTGAACTCGCGCGGCGCTTCGAGCGGGTGCGCGAGGAGCTCGCCGAGACCATCCACCTCAATGAGAGCCTGGGCGTACCGTCGGCGCGCGCCATGCAGAAGCTGTTTGCCGCAATCGACGCCGAGGGCGTGACGCGGCGCAAGCCGGGCTTCGCGCTCGCGCTGCGCACCCGCGTGGCCGAAACCTTCGCGGCGCTCAACCCGCGCGCGCTCGGACTCGCCTGCGTCGCCGCGCTCGCGCTGGTGGTGCTGCAGGCAAGCGTCATCGGCGACGTGGTGCTCAACGAGAGCAAGCTCTTCCGTATCGCCACGAGCCATTCCGCGTCGGCTCCGCCCCGGGCGGCGACCGACGTTCGATCTGCTGGTGACCTTTGCGCCCCAGGCGCCGCTTGCGGCGGTCGACCAATTCATGACCGCCCATGGGGCGAAGATCGTGGACGGGCCGCAAGGCATGGGCACTTATCGGGTCCGCTTCGCCAATCACAGCCGGTCGCAGGACGATATCGCGCGCCTCGTCGCGGACACGGAGCAGAACCGCAATCTGGTCATCTCGGCCTATTCGGCCGGCGATTGAGGACATGTTCCGGCGAAGGCCTGCCCCCGACCTGATCGGGCATGGGCGCCGGTTCGCCGACAAGAACATGCGCCAAATCTTGTGCCCGACACGCCAACTGTGTGGTGCCTTGAAACCGTCATCAAGGTGGCGACAATCGCTCGGCATGATCGGAGACAAGGTGATGCGCGACAAGCCGATGCGCCACAAACCGGTGCGCGATGAGTCCGGGCGTCCCGCCCGCATGGGGCGGCGCTCCGGTGTGGCCGCGATCGCGCGGCGCATCGGCCTGCTCGCGGCCGTCGTCCCGCTCCTGCTGCTGACCGAGGCGGCCTATCCCATCAACCTGACCAACAACGTCGGGCCGCGGCTGCCGACGACGATCGGCCCGCGCGCGCCGAGCGTCACGACGGTCGGGCCGCGCTTCGATCCCTCCTACCACGCCACCCCGGGCAACGGCGGGGCGAGCACCCAAGGCGGCAACAACGCCGGCGGCAACAACGGCGGGGGGAGCAATACGGGCGCGACCCGCAACACCCGGCAGACGCGGCGCAGCAACGACGCCGGCGTGCCGCCGGCCGGCGAGCGGCGCTACGTGCGCGATCATCTCCTCGTCGAGGTCGTCGCCGGCGCGTCGGACCAGCGGCTCACCGCGCTGTTCGATCGCCTGCATCTGGTGCGGATCGAGACGCGGCGCATCGCGCTCATCAACACCACGTTCTATCTCCTGCGCATCACCGACGGCGGCGCGGTGACGACGAAGATCCGCGCCCTCAACGCGGCGCCCGGCGGCCTCGTGCGCACCGCGCAGCCGAACTACCTGTTCGACCTCGTGCAGGCGGCGGCGAGCGCATCCGCCACGCCGGAAACGCCGGACGTGGCGCAATATGCCCTCGCCAAGCTCCATCTCGACGAGGCGCACGCTCTCGCGAGGGGCGACAATGTGCGCGTCGCGATCATCGATTCCGGCATCGACGTGAAACATCCGGCGCTCGCCGGCTCGATCGAGAAGACCTTCGACGCGCTCAGTTCGAGCGAAGGGCCGCACAGCCACGGCACCGGCATCGCCGGGATCATCGTCGGCCACGGCCGGCTCAGCGGCGCCGCGCCGGCCGTGCGCATTCTCGCGGCGCGCGCCTTCAGCACGACCCAGGGCTCGACCATCAGCATCATCGCGTCGCTCGACTGGGCGATCGGCGAGCAGGCCCAGGTCGTCAACATGAGCTTTGCGGGCCCGTCCGATCCGGCGCTCGAGCGCGCGCTCGCGGCCGCGCAGCAGCGCGGCGTCGTCCTGGTCGCGGCGACCGGCAATGCGGGGCCGAAGTCTCCGCCGCTGTGGCCGGCGGCCGATCCGCACGTGATCGGCGTGACCGCGACCGATATCGACGATCGCCTCTACGCCAACGCCAACCGCGGGCGGCAGGTGGCCATCGCGGCGCCGGGGGTCGACATCATGGTCGCCAACCCGGGCAACACCTACAAGATGGAAACCGGCACCTCGTTCTCGGCCGCCTTCGTGAGCGGCGTCGCGGCGCTGATCATCCAGCGCAACCGGCACCTCACGCCGCAGCAGGTCGAGAAGGTGCTGCTCGCCACCGCCCGCGATCTTGGTCCCAAGGGGCGCGACGACATGTTCGGCGCCGGTTTGATGGACGCCTTCCAGGCCGTGAACAGCGTCACCAAGGCGACCGACGCCGCGCTGCAGCTGCCGTCGCACTGATCCGAATTATTGACGCTCAACCGCCCGCGACCCGCGGGTTGACGTTAAGTATTTGATTCAGAAAGATTTATCTTTCTTCGCGAAAAAATCGAAAATTCCTTGAACCGGCGTGAACCTTTTGCCGGGGCCTCACGACCAATGTGTGTCGGCGACGAGCTACCCCCCTAGCCAAGCTGACGTTCTAGATCAGATCGGCGCGCGCGCCCCCCCTTCCACCCCCCGCGTCGATCCGACCCCCCGCCCGGCCGGTTCCCCCCACCGCCGGGCGGGCCCCTTTTCAGGCCCCCCTTTCCGTCCCCAGAGCCGCCGCGACAAACCCACGCGGAGCCGCGTCCAAAGCATGACCCCCGAAAAGGCCTTCCCCGGACCTGACACGGGGTGACTCCCGGTTTTCGGAAAAGATCATGCTCACTTATGTCGTATTGTGAGCGCCATGCCGCGATGCTACCCGTCCGGTACGGTCGAGGCTCTCCTGGGGGCCCGCCGCAACCCCGTGATGACCAATAATGACGGGGTGAGGGGGCGTCATTGTCGGTGGGTGCTGACGCGATCCTCGCGACCGAGGATCTGACCAAGGAGTTCGCCGGATTCACGGCCGTGAACGGCGTCGCGTTGCGTGTCGCGCGTGGCACCATTCATGCGCTCATCGGGCCGAACGGCGCCGGCAAGACCACCTGCTTCAACCTGCTTACCAAGTTCCTGCAGCCGACGCGTGGCCGCATCGTCTACAACGGCCACGACATCACGTCGCTCGCGCCCGCCGACGTCGCGCGCCTCGGCCTCGTGCGCTCGTTCCAGATCTCGGCCGTGTTTCCCCACCTGACGGTGCTCGAGAACGTGCGCATCGCGCTGCAGCGCCGGCGCGGCGCCTCGTTCGATTTCTGGCACTCGAAAAGCGTGCTCGACGAATATAATCCGCGCGCCATGGAGCTGATCACCGATGTCGGGCTCGCCCAGTCGGCGCACCTGACCGCGGTGGAGCTGCCCTATGGCAGGAAGCGCGCGCTCGAGATCGCCACCACGCTCGCGCTCGATCCCGAGATGCTGCTGCTCGACGAGCCGACCGCCGGCATGGGCCACGAGGACATCGGCCGCATCGCGGCCTTGATCAAGTCGGTCGCCGCCAACCGCACGGTCTTGATGGTCGAGCACAATCTCAGCGTCGTCGCCGATCTGTGCGACCGCATCACCGTGCTCACGCGCGGCCGCGTGCTGGCGGAAGGCGACTACGCCACCGTGTCGGCGAACCCGGAGGTGCGCGAAGCCTATCTCGGAGTGGGCCATGGGTGAGGGCGCGCTGCTCGCGGTCGCGAACCTGCAGGCGTGGTACGGCGAGTCGCACGTGCTGCACGGCGTGACCTTCGAGGTGCGCGCCGGCGAGGTCGTGACGCTGCTCGGCCGCAACGGCGCCGGCAAGACGACCACGCTCAAGTCGATCATGGGCATCGTGTCGCGCCGCTCCGGCTCGGTCCGCTTCGAGGGACGCGAGATCATCGCGCGCGCCTCGAACGACATCGCGCGCGCCGGCATCGCGTTCTGCCCGGAGGAGCGCGGCATCTTCGCCTCGCTCGACGTCGAGGAGAACATCATGCTGCCGCCGGTCGTGCGGCCGGGCGGCCTTTCCCTCGACCGCATCTATGCGCTGTTTCCCAACCTCAAGGAGCGCCTCGGCTCGAGCCAGGGCACCAAGCTCTCGGGCGGCGAGCAGCAGATGCTGGCGATCGGCCGCATCCTGCGCACCGGCGCGCGGCTGCTCCTGCTCGACGAGCCGACCGAGGGCCTCGCGCCCGTCATCATCCAGCAGATCGGCGCGACCATCCGCGCGCTCAAGCAGGAGGGATTCACCATCCTGCTGGTCGAGCAGAATTTCCGCTTCGCCCAGACGGTGGCGGATCGCTATTACGTCATGGAGCACGGTCGCGTGGTCGACGGCTTCGTCAATTCGGATCTCGACGCCAATGTCGAGAAGCTGCACGAGTATCTCGGGGTGTGACCGGGGTTTCTGACTGTGAACGTGCGACGACGCACGGCGCAAACCTAGGGAGAAGGAGGAAGCCGATGAGACGTCTTTTGAGTATCGCGGCAGTGAGTGCCGCGCTGGCATGCGCGAGCGCGCAGGCCCAGCAGGTCACTGTGAAGATCGGCGTGTTGAGCGACATGTCGAGCCTCTACGCCGACATCGGCGGGCCGGGGTCGGTCGCCGCCGCCAAGATGGCGATCGCCGATTTCCTGGCGACGAACAAGGACATCAAGGTCGAGCTGGTGAACGCCGACCATCAGAACAAGGCCGATGTCGGCTCCAGCGTCGCCAGCCAATGGTTGAACGTCGACAAGGTCGACATGATCATCGACGTGCCGAATTCGGGCGTCGCGCTGGCGGTCAGCAACATCGCAAGGGAGAAGAACAAGGTGTTCATCGTCTCCGGCGCCGCGATCTCGGACCTCACCGGGCCGAAGTGCAACGCCAACACGGTGCACTGGACGTACGACACCTGGATGCTCGCCAACGGCACCGGTAGGGCGCTGGTCAAGACCGGTGGCGACACCTGGTTCTTCCTCACGTCCGACTACGCGTTCGGCCATGCGCTCGAGCGCGACACCGCCAACGCGGTTACGGCGGCGGGCGGCAGGGTGGTCGGCCATGTCGCCCATCCGCTCAACACCAGCGACTTCTCCTCCTTCCTGCTGCAGGCGCAGGCCTCGAAGGCGAAGATCATCGGCCTCGCCAACGCGGGCGGCGACACCATCAACTCGATCAAGCAGGGCGCCGAATTCGGCATCGTCAAGGGCGGGCAGAAGTTCGCCGGCCTCCTGGTGTTCGTCAGCGACGTTGCTGCGCTCGGCCTGCCGACCGCGCAGGGCCTGACGCTGACCGAGACCTGGTACTGGGACATGAACGACGCCAACCGCGCCTGGACCAAGCGCTGGCAGAAGGATCGCCCGGGCAAGTTCCCGACCATGGTGCAGGCGGGCGTGTACGCGGGCGTCCTGCACTATCTCAAGGCGGTCGCGGCGCTCAAGTCCGCCGCCGACGGCAGGGCGGTGGTCGCCAAGATGAAGGAGATGCCGACCGACGACATCCTGTTCGGCAAGGGCACGATTCGCATTGACGGCCGCAAGATCCACCCGGCCTATCTGTTCGAGGTGAAGACGCCGGCGGAGTCGAAATACCCGGGCGACTTCTACAAGCTGCGTGCCACCATTCCGGCCGACCAGGCGTTCCGTCCGCTCAAGGACGACCACTGCCCGCTGGTTGGCGGTTGAGAGGCGTCGCCTGACGAGGTTTCCGGGCGCTCCGCGCGCCCGGAAACGCCCCTGAATTCCGCTCACCCGCCGCTGCGGCGACGGGTGAGCGCGAGAGGCGGTGATGTTCGAAATCTTCGGCATTCCATCGACCGCGCTGTTCGGGCAGCTGCTGATCGGCCTGATCAACGGCTCGTTCTACGCGCTCTTGAGCCTCGGCCTCGCGGTTATCTTCGGCATGCTCAACATCGTCAATTTCTCCCACGGCGCCCAGTACATGATGGGCGCCTTCATGGCGTTCCTGCTGCTGCAATATTTCAACCTGAACTACTTCCTGGCGCTCGCGATCGCGCCGGTCATCGTCGGCCTCACCGGCATCATCATCGAGCGCAACCTGATCTCGCAGCTCTATCGCGTGAGCAAGCTGCGCATCGTCGTGTTCCTCGCGTCGGTCGCCGCCCTGTCGATCATTCTCTCGCTCTCCCTCGATCCCATCGTGAGCCTCGTCATCGCCACGCTCGTGAGCGCCGTGCTGGTCGAGATCGTCTTCGCGCTGCGGCTGAGCGACGGCGCGAGCGAGCCGACCGACCACATCTACGGGCTCCTGCTCACCTTCGGCCTCGCGCTCATCACCGAAGGCATTTTCCGTCACCAGTACGGCTCCGCCGGCCAGCCCTATGGCGTCCCCGACCTGCTCAAGGGCGGGCAGAACCTCGGTTTCATGTTCCTGCCGAACTACCGCGCCTGGGTGATAGCGGTCTCGGTCGTCGTCTGCTTCGCGACCTGGTTCGTGATCGAGCGCACCAAGCTCGGCGCCTACCTGCGCGCCGCGACCGAGAACCCGACGCTGGTGCGCGCCTTCGGCATCAACGTGCCGCGCATGATCACGCTCACCTACGGCTTCGGCGTCGCGCTTTCCGGGCTGGCCGGCGTGTTGGCGGCGCCGATCTACAATGTGAGCCCGCAGATGGGCAGCGACCTGATCATCGTCGTGTTCGCCGTCGTGGTGATCGGCGGCATGGGCTCGATCATGGGCGCGGTGGTGACCGGCTTCGCGCTCGGCATCATCGAGGGGCTCACCAAGGTCTTCTGGCCGGAGGCATCGAGCACCGTGATCTTCGTCATCATGGGGATCGTCCTCCTGATCCGCCCGGCCGGCCTGTTCGGACGGAGGGCCTGATGCAGCGCGTCGTCGATCCGCTGGCGCCGGTCGCGCAGGCCTCCGACTTCAAGAGCCAGGCGATCGTCTTCGTCGCCATGGTCGTCGCGCTCGCGATCGCGCCGTTCTTCGTCTATCCGGTCTTCCTCATGAAGGCGCTGTGCTTCGCGCTGTTTGCCTGCGCGTTCAACCTGCTGGTCGGCTATGGCGGGCTCCTGTCGTTCGGCCACGCGCTCTACTTCGGCTGGGCCTCATACGTCGCCGCGCACATGGCCAAGGTCGGGGTGATCGAGCTCCCCTTTCCGGTCGGCGGATGGCACTGGATCGCGATCCCGCTGCCGCCGCTCACGCCCGAGTTCGCCATCCTGTTCGGCACCGCCGTCGCGGCCGTGCTCGGCCTGCTGGCCGGGTGGCTCTCGATCCGCCGCCAGGGCATCTACTTCTCGATGATCACGCTTGCGCTCGCGCAGATGCTTTATTTCTTCTCGCTCGAGGCGAAGTTCACCGGCGGCGAGGACGGCATCCAGGCGGTGCCGCGCGGGCACCTGTTCGGCGTGATCGACCTCAGCAGCGATCTCGCGATGTACGCCGTCGTCGCCGTCGTCTTCGTCGCCGGCTTCCTGCTCATCTACCGCATCATCCACTCGCCCTTCGGCGAGGTGCTCAAGGCGATCCGCGAGAACGAGCCGCGTGCGGTCTCGCTCGGCTACAAAACCGACCGCTACAAGCTGCTCGCCTTCGTGCTCTCGGCAACGCTTGCGGGACTCGCGGGGTCGACTAAGGCGATCGTCTTCCAGCTCGCCTCGCTCACCGACGTGCACTGGTCCATGTCGGGCGAGGTGGTGCTGATGACGCTGGTCGGCGGCCTCGGCACCGTGTTCGGGCCCGGCGTCGGCGCCTTCATCATCATCGGCATGGAGAACTATCTTGCCGGCTTCGGCGAATGGGTCACCGTGATCCAGGGCATCATCTTCGTGGTGTGCGTCCTGCTCTTCCGCCGCGGCATCGTCGGCGAGATCGCCCACCTGCTGCGCATCAAGTTATGATCCGTCATGCCCGCGAATGCGGGCATCCACGTCTTGGCCGCAAAGCAAGACGTGGATGGCCGGGACAAGCCCGGCCATGACGACGCAAATGGAGTAAAGAACCATGAGCGCCGAAGCCCGCCTGAAGGAACTCGGACTGGTGCTGCCGAACGTGCCGTCGCCGGTCGCGAACTATGTGCCGTTCCGTCTCGTCGGCAACCTCCTGTTCCTGTCCGGCCAGGGCCCGCGCGACGACAAGGGCCATGCGCTGACCGGCAAGGTCGGCGCCGAGGTCACGGTCGAGGAAGCCTATCGGCGCGCGCGCATCATCGGCCTGCAGCTTCTCGCCGCGACCCGCCAGGCGCTCGGCTCGCTCGACCGCGTCGAGGCGGTGGTCAAGCTGCTCGGCATGGTCAACGCGGTGCCCGAGTTCACGGACCAGCCCAAGGTCATCAACGGCTGTTCCGACCTGCTCGTCGAGGTCTTTGGCGAGGCCGGCCGCCACGCCCGCTCGGCCGTCGGCATGGGGTCGCTGCCGAACCAGATATCGGTCGAGATCGAGGCGATCCTCGCCGTGAAAGCCTGACCCCTCGACCTTGACTGACCTAGTGCCGCGAACCCGAAGTTCGCACACACCAAGCGGCAACTGCGGTTGCGAACTTCGGGTTCAAAAGCGGCACTAGAATCATAGTCTTGCTAGTGTCCTTATCGATTCCGAAGTTCGCACGGAGGTCGCTGCGGGTGCTTGCGAACTTCGGAATCGGGACACTAGCGGCGGCGCTTCACGCGCCGCGGCGAATCACTTATCCACGTTATCCACACTTCGCGCGCATCCGTTGGAGTAGTCGCGTGTTGCTTGCGTTTCGTACGCGCGCCACGATGAAACCAGCTCCCACGACGGCGCTTGGCGATGTCCGAGCAGATACCTCGCTCCATGCCGGTGGAGCTCACGCGCAAAGGCCGTGAGCTTGCCGAGCGGAGGCGTGCGCATTTCATCGAGCTCTTCGATACGGGCCGCTGGAAGCACTACTACACCGAGGAGCAGCTGCTCGTGCGCATGCGCGAGGCGATCCGCATGGTCGAGACCTGGGAGCGGCTCGGCGGCCGCCCCGACGCCCCGCACGCGATCGCGGCGGAATAACAACCTGCGATCACTGTGAAATTGCTGTCGCGGCGCGGCCTGCGCACGGCTATGACTCTCCGTATGTTTGGCGCGCGGAGGACATCATGGCGGCGTTGAGTGCGGCGGAGCGCAAGGTCCTGGAGTGGATCGCGGGCGAGCGCGCCGCGATCCTCGGCCTGATCGAAGCGCTGGTGAACACCGACAGCGGCAGCTTCGACAAGGCCGGCGTGGACGCGGCCGGCGAGCGCATCCGCGCGTTCCTCGCCGCCCGCGGCATCGCGACCGACACGATCCCCAACGACAAGTACGGCGACGGCATCCGCGCGACCCTCGGGGAGGGCGGCGCGAACTCCACCATCCTGCTCATGGGCCATCGCGACACCGTGTACCAGCAAGGCGAGGCGGCCAGGCGCCCGTTCCGGGTGGCCGACGGCCGCGGCTCGGGGCCGGGGTGCTGCGACATGAAGGCCGGTCTCGCCATGAACGCGATCGTGCTGGCCGCCTTCAAGCAGTTCGGCGCGCCCGGTCCGCTGGTCGCGCTGTTCACCGCCGACGAGGAGATCGGCTCGCCGTCCTCGCGCGCGCTGATCGAGCAGGAGGCGCGGCGCGCCCGCGCGGTGTTCAACGCCGAGCCGGGCCGCCCGAACGGCGGTGTCGTCACCGGCCGCAAGGGCGGCGCCTTCATGCGCATCGACGTGACCGGCAAGGCCGCGCATGCCGGCAACAACCTCGCCGACGGCATCAGCGCGATCGAGGAGATCGCGCGCAAGATCATCGAGCTGCACGCGCTCACCGACCGCGAGCGCGGGGTCAGCCTCAATGTCGGCACCGTCGCGGGCGGCGTGGTGATCAACATGGTGGCGCCGAGCGCGACCGCGGGCGTCGACCTGCGCTACATCGAGGCGGCCGACCGCAACGCGACGCTCGCGAGGATTGAGGGCATCGTTGCGCACAGTCATCTCGCCGGCACGCGCGCGACCCTCGAGATTCTCGGCGAGTTCAAGCCGCTGGTGGCGAGCGACGAGTCGAAGCGGCTGTACGCGCTCTATGCCGGCTGCACGCACGACCTCGGCCACACGGTGCGCGAGGAGTTCGCCGGCGGCTGCGCCGACTCCGGCTTCGCGGCGAGCGTCGGCGCGCCGACCATTTGCGGCGTCGGCCCGATCGGCGGCCGCGCCCACTCGCCCGACGAATATCTCGAGGTCGACTCGATCGTGCCGCGCGCGCAGGCGCTGGCGCTTGCCATCATGCGGCTGGGCTGAGTTCCGCACTGTCGCTTGCGCACCGGCAGCCGCGTTCCCTATGATCCCGTCGCCGGGTGGCCCACCCGACTTTCCCGCACCGTCTGACCGAAAAGAGACGCCATGAGCTCTGCCTTGTTCTCGCCGATCCGGCTTGCCGATCTCGCGCTCGACAACCGCATCGTGGTCGCGCCGATGTGCCAGTACAGTTCCGACGACGGCGTGGCCAGCGACTGGCACGTCTCCCATCTCGGCATGCTGGCGAATTCCGGCGTCGGCCTCGTCATCATCGAGGCGACCCATGTGGAGCGGCACGGCCGCATCACGCATGGCTGCATGGGCATCTATTCGGATCACTGCAAGTCGGCGCTCACCCGCGTCATCGCGCACTGTCATCGTGTCGGCACCGCCAAGTTCGGCATCCAGCTCGCCCATGCGGGCCGCAAGGCCTCCTCGCAGCGTCCGTGGGAGGGCGGCGCGGCGCTGCCGTCCGGCGCCGACCCGTGGGACACGGTCGGCCCGTCCGCCATTCCGTTCGGCCCGGGTTGGCACACGCCGCGCGCCGCGACCGAGGAGGATCTGGCGCGCATCCGCGAGGCCTTCGTCACGGCGGCGCAGCGCTCGCTGCGCATCGGCTTCGACGCGATCGAGCTGCACATGGCGCACGGCTATCTCATGCACAGCTTCATGTCGCCGTTCTCCAACAAGCGCAACGACCAGTATGGCGGCCCATTGGAGAACCGCATGCGCTTCCCGCTCGAGGTCACGCGCGCCGTGCGCGCCGTTGTGCCGAAGGGCGTGCCGCTCGGCGCGCGCATCACCGGCAGCGACTGGCTCGAGGGCGGGCTCACGCCGGCCGATGCGGTCGTGATCGCCCGCATGCTCAAGGAGGCAGGCCTCGACTATGTCGACATCTCGTCCGGCGGCGCCACCTCCGACGCGCGCACGCCGGTGACGCCCGGCTACAACGTCGACATCGCCGCCGACGTGCGCCGCGCGACCGGCATCGCGACCCGCACGGTCGGCCTGATCGTGACGCCGAAGCAGGCCGAGGCGGTGGTGGCCGAGGGCAAGGCCGACATGGTGGCGCTCGCGCGCGCCGTGCTCGACGATCCGCACTGGGCCTGGCACGCGGCCCGCGTGCTCGGCGCCGAGGTCACGCGGCCGCTGCAGTATGCGCGCACGGCCGCCAAGATGTGGCCCGGAATGGCGATGCAGGGGACGTGATCACGGCACCGAAATGGTGACCGTCGTGTGAACCGTCCTGGCTGGGCCAATGGACTTGTAGACCACGGTGTCGGTGCCGTGGAAGCCGGCATTGGAGTGATACATGATCTTGTGGCCGGTCACCATGTTGCCGGCGCATGAGCGGGTATTGCCGGACACGGGCGTGCTTGGCGGGATCGGATAGGTAGCCTCGATCGCCCAGGCCTTGCCGTTTTTCGGCTGCGTTATGAACGTGACGGTGCCTGACAGGGATTTGCAATCCTTATTCCACCATCCGGCGTTAGCAAGCGACGAATCGACCCCGGATTTCGCCTGACGTGTCAGCTTGATCTCCTGTTTGACGTTCTGCGCGGCCGCGACGTTGGCAACGAGCAGAGCGAGGCAGCATGTCGCGATTGCAGTGCAACGAGTATGCATTTTCATTGCTCCTATCGGTTGTCAGTTTCCACCCCTTTGGTGGCCGAAGACCGGCCGTTCCACGAATACCTGCAATAGACCAAGCTGATACCAGCCTGTATGTCGATACTAGTCCGCTTAAAGGTTTATGTCAGCGAAAATTATTCAGGCGCGTCCAAACCATAGCTATACCGTGCTCGCAACGAGGTCGGGCGGCTCTTCGATCGGATCAAGCGGCGTCGGCGCGCCGCCGGCGCTTCACGCCGCCTTGACCTGCATCTGCCCGATCGCCAGCACGCGGTGCGGGATGCGGGCGGCGAAATCGTCGTCGTGGGTGACGAACAGCACGCCGTAGCCGAGCCCCGTGAGATGGCCGATCGCGGCCGCGAGCTGCACCCTGGTGGCGAGATCCTGGCCGAGCGAGGGCTCGTCGAGCAGCGCCCACGGTAGCGCGCCGGCCAACGGCCACAACCAGCCCAGCCGCTTGCGCGCCGCGAGCGGCAGCTCGTAGAGATGTGCATCGAGCGATTGGACGCCGAGCGCCGCGGCGAGCTTCTCCATGCGCGCGGGCGCGAGGTGGTTGCCGTCGATCGTGCGCGCGAAGGCGGCGCGGCGGCGGGCGAGATCGTCGCCCAGCGTCGCGCCGCTCCACTGATGGTCCGGGTTCTGCGTCGCCAGCGCGATCGCGCGATTGCCGTGCCGCCACGGCCGGTAGCGCTCGCCGCCCAGCAGGAGCTCGCCGGCGTTGGGCGCGAGCACGCCGACCAGCAGCTTGAGCAGGGTCGTCTTGCCGGCGCCGTTCGGTCCGGCCAGGCGATAGGCCGTGCCGCCATCGAGCGCGAGGTCGACGTCGCGGAAGATCGTGTGGCCGTGACGATACGCGAAGGTGAGCCCGCGGATCGCGATCGCGGGGGCCTGCCGCGGTGCGAGATCGACGACCAGGCGGCGCGGATCGCAGTCGAAGTCGTGCGTGTCGGCGGCACGCTCCCGGCTCGTCCAGCCGATCAGCGGCGGCGGCAGGCGGTTGTCAATCAGCGCCACGTTGGCGGCAAGGCCCTTGCGCGGATCGAAGTAGTCGAGCGCCGCGTCACGGTTTGCCGCATCGAGCTGCTCGAGCGCGGTGTCGATCGCCAGCGTGCCGTAGCTGCTGAGCGAGAAGCAATGCAGCGCCAGCAGCACCTGCTCGCCGCCCGAGAGCGTCTGAGGCTCGCGCCGGCCGAAGGCGGCGACGTCGAAGGCCGGGAAGAGCGGCCGGCCGAGGGTTGCGGGCTTGGCGCGGTAGAGATTGATCTCGTCCGCGATGGCGCTGGTGAGGCCCGAGAGCGCGGCCTCCGAATAGGGGCCGATGTAGAAGCTCTCCGGCGCAAAAACCTGGTCGTGCAGCAGCTTCATCAGGGCGGCGCTGCGGCCCGAGAAGTTGGGGCCGGAGATGAGCTCGCGGCGCGCCATTCAGGGTTTCCCGGCGAGCTTGGCGAGCACGATCACGGCCGCGGCGCCGAGCGCGAGCGGCAGCCAGATGCGGTCATCGCCCGCGAACAGGCGCGGGTCGGGATCGTCCAGCGCCCCGTCGAGGCGCGCCATCGTGTTCTCGACCGGCCACTTGTCGCGCATGCGGCCGACCATGATGGTGACGGCAGAGAGCCACACGCCCTGCACCAGCCGCCACGAATGCACGAGGTTGCGGCCCGACGGCGCGCGGGTGAGCGTGCCGGAGGCGATCAGCGCCACATGCGCGCGGTCGATCGCGTGGCGCAGCGTCCCGATCAGCGAGAGCGTGAGCGCCAGCATGCGCTTGACCGGCCCCGGCAGCGCCAGCGCCCGGATCAGCTGCAGCGGCGTCATGTTGGCGAAGCGCAGGAAGACGAGCTGAACCACGGCGACGATGAAGAAGAGGCGGGCCGAGAGCCCCGCGACGTAACGCAGCGCATCGCTGCGCGTTCCGGCCGTCGTGGAGGCGATCTCGTACGGCGCTTCGCCGACGATGCCGATCCACACGACGCCCATGAACAGGGCGAGCGGCAGCACCACGACGGCGGCGCGCCGCAGCGCGGTCAGGCTCGCGCCGCCCACCTCGATGATCGCGAAGGCGGCCGCGAGCGCGAGCAGCACCGCGATGCCGCGCGGCCCCGGACCGATGAGGCTCACGGCGATCAGGATGAAGCCGACCGCGAAGGCGCCGTTCGGCGTCATGCGGTCTTGCCGGTCTCAGGCGCGTGCAGCGTGGCGATGAACTCGGCCGGGGTCGCGCGATAGAGCAGGGCGGCGAGCAGCACCTGGAGGATCTTGTCGATCGGATCGTTGACGAGGCCCGACAGCATCGCGGCGCTCATCAGGTGCTGTCCCGCCTTGAGGAAGAGCGCGACCACGAAGGCCGATCCGGAGCCGGTGACGCCGCCGAACAGGTAGACCACGACGGGCGCCGACACGATCGCCGACACGATCCCGATCGCCGCGCCGCACAGCACGACCTGGAACAGGAACGGCCCGCTGCGCAGCGGGCGCCCGCGGAACGTCTCGGCGGCTCCCACCACGAGCAGCGCGGCGACGGCCGCGATCGCCACGTCGGTGATCGCGAACCAGGGCAGGAACGGGTTGATCAGGCCGCTCACCGCGAGGCCGACCCAGCCGGCCGCCCAGGCGCACACGAACGCGGCCATCCGGTCGGGCGCGAGCAGCAGGACGATCAGGATGGTGCCGATCGAATCGAGGTAGATCGGCAGCTTGACCATGTAGACGATCGTGCCGATCGAGCAATTGAGCGCAGCGCCGAGCGCGATCAGGATCAGCCGAGGCGTCGTGAACATGCAGGCGTCCCACCCAAGACGCCCGTATCATTAGCGCATTCGGCCGGGATTCCCTATGGGAATCAAAGCTTGGAGGGGGTCACCCTATCAGGCTCGCCAGCCCCTCGCGGCGCAGGCGCTCGACATCCGCCGGCCGGTCGACGTCCCACAGCCGCGCCGGCTCGCGCCAGGAAAGCGACTGGCGCACCAGCCGGCGGCGGGTCTCGGCCATGACGCCGGCGGTGCTCCACGCCATATCGGTAAAGAAACTCGGCTGCGGCACGCGCATGCCGATCAGCCCATAGCCGCCGTCCTCGACCGGAACCACCACCACGTCGATATCGGCCCGCAGCGCATCGGCGCAGGCGCGCAGGTGCGCGGGCTGCAGGGCCGGGCAGTCGGTGCCGATCACCACGGCGGGTCCGTGCGCCGCCGCGAGCGCGGCCAGCATGCGGTCGCCGAGGTCGCCCTCGGGCTGGCGCGCCAGCGCGACGCCGAACAGGGCCGCGAGCGTCTGGAACGCCGGATGATCCTGGTCGGGCGCGGCCCACAGCGTCACCGGACCGATGTCGGCGGCGCGTGCGGTCTCGACCGCGCGCTCGATCAGCCGCGCCTGCAAGGCGGCCGCCCCTTCGACGCCGAGCACGGACGCAAGCCGCGTCTTGGAGAAGCCCGGCAATGGTGCCTTGGCGAGGATCGCGACCGCGACCGGCTCAGGATTTGCGAGGGGCATAGCCGTAACGTGCCGCGAGCTTGTCGGGCGCGGCGCCGAAGAAGAACGCCAGCCGCAGCCGCCACATGGTGAGGATGGTGCGCACGACGCCGTGTTTCTCCCAGCGCCGGCCGGAGGTCAATGCCCGCGCGTGCAGGCAGAGCGGGGCGCTCAGCCGCTTGAGCCGGCGCGACAGCACGATGTCCTCCATCAGCGCGATGTCGGGGAAGCCGCCGACCGCCGCGAACGCGGCCTTGTCGACGAAGATCGCCTGATCGCCGGTCGCGATGCCGGTCGCGCGCGAGCGCAGGTTCATCATGGCGCCGATCAGCGGAAACAGCGGATGCGCGCCCGTGATGCGCACGTCGAAGCGGCCCCAGGCGCGGCCGCTCCGCGCGAGGCCGTCCTCGATCAGCTGGTCCGCATCCGCGGGAAGCTGCGTATCCGCATGCAGGAACGCCAGCACGCTGCCGCTCGCGAGGCCGGCGCCCGCATTCATCTGCGCGGCGCGCCCGCGCGGCGCTGCGATCAGCCGGTCGCACAGCGGTTGCGCCAGCTCGATCGTGCGGTCGCGGCTGCCGCCGTCGACCACGATCGTCTCGACGCCGCGCCGGCGCATCGGCGCAAGCGCCCGCAGCGCCGCCGCGATGCCGGCCTCCTCGTTGAGCACCGGCATCACGATCGACAGGGCGACGCTCATGATCCCTTCGCGATAGCAGCCGGCACAGGGTCGACGCCGAGGCGTCCGAAGCAGGGAATCTTCAGTGCCGGGTGCCGCAGGTCGAGGCCGGCGACGAGGCCCATGAAGTCGACCTCGATGCCCTCGACCCAACCGAGCTTGACGCCGAGCAGGCCGTAGATGCTGAACTCGACGCCGGTGTGGCTGCCGGTCGGGCCGACGAACGTGCCGCCGCGAAAATCCCGGCCCACGGCTTCCGACGGCATCGCGACCGCGAGCTCGGGTGCGGCACGCAGGATCGTTGCCGTGAAGGTGTTGCTGTTCGGTCCCGGCCAGACCCGGTAGGAGCCATTGCTGGCGTAGCGATAGGCTTTGACCGCGGCCTCGATCTTCGGGATCGCCGCGGCCGCACGCTCGCCGCGCACGTCGGCGACGAGCTGCGGCCGGTCGCCGAACCAGTAGGCGTCCGGATCGTGCAGGTTGATCCGCACCGGCTGGCCGAAGCCCATCACGTCGTAGCGCGTGTAGTCGGTCGCGTTCGCCGGCTTGACCACGATCCAGGTGTGGACCGCAAAAATGCTCTTCCAGCCGCCCGCGCGCGCCGCGAACACTATGACGCGCGCCGGCGCATCGCGTGCGGCGGGTGGCAGCAGGTGAGTGCTCGCCCAGTTGGCGTCGCGCCAGCTGCGCGGATGGGCCTCGACCGCATAGAGCGCCGCCCGCGCCGCGATCGGCAGCGCGAACACGATGAGCATGATCAATCGAAGCGTCTTGAGGCGGGTGGCCATGGCGTGCGAAGTGAAGCAAGAATTCCGCGCGAAATGTGGCGGCCATTGTATGTGAGGTGAGCCCTGAGGTCGCGCCCCCCTCTCCGCCTAAGGGGGATAAGGAGCGCAGACGCCGTACACGCGAGTTTCGGTGAAGGAGCAACATGTCCAATCCCATCCTGGTCGAAGTGACGCGCGGCAACCTGGTCGAGAGCCGCCATCGCGGCAGCGTCGCGGTGGTCGACGCCGACGGCGCGACCGTGCTGGCGCTCGGCGACGTCACGACGCCGATTTATCCACGCTCCGCCGTCAAGGCGCTGCAGGCGCTGGTGCTGATGGAGTCCGGCGGCGCCGACCGCTACGGCCTCGGCGATGAGGCGCTGGCGCTGGCCTGCGCCTCCCACAGCGGCGAGCCCGCCCATATCGCCACCGCCGAACGCACCCTGCGCGCCGCCGGACTCGATGCGTCCGCGCTCGAGTGCGGCACCCATTGGCCCTCGCATCAGGCCTCCGCGCTGGCGCTCGCGCGCTCCGGCGGCGCCGCGTCGGCGATCCACAACAACTGCTCCGGCAAGCATTCCGGTTTCCTGTGCGCCGCCTGCGCCATGGGCGTCGAGACGCGCGGCTATGTCGGCCCCGATCATCCGGTGCAGCGCGAGGTCAAATCCGTGCTCGAGAGCATGACCGGCGCCGCGATCCCGGACGAGCGCCGCGCCATCGACGGCTGCTCGGTCCCGACCTGGGCGCTGCCGCTCGACAAGCTCGCGCTTGCCTTCGCGCGCTTTGCCACCGGCCACGGGCTCGGGGAGAAACGCGCCGCGGCGGCGCAGCGCCTGCGCGTTGCGGTCGCCGCCCAGCCGTGGTTCGTCTCCGGCACCGGCCGCTTCTCGAGCGAGATCATGGGACACTTCGGCGCGCGCGTCTTCGTCAAGGGCGGCGCCGAGGGCGTCTACTGCGGCGCGCTGCCCGAGCTCGGCTACGGCGTCGCGATCAAATGCGACGACGGGCAGGGGCGCTGCGCTGAGGTCGTGATGGCGGCGGTGGTCGAGCGGTTATTGGCGCTGGGAGATGCGGACCGGACATTTCTCGCGCGATTCGTGCGGCCGACGCTGAAGAATTGGAGAGGCACCGTTGTTGGCGGGCTCGCGCCGGCCTCGGAACTCCAGGCCTAGTCCCCGGTTGAATTGTCGGCGCGATGGCATATTATGCCATTAGCGTTTCTTGGGATTCGCGAGGGTATGATGCCGACCAGAAATGTCGTGCTGACGAAACGGCAAGAAGACCTAATCGAGAGCTTGGTCGAGTTCTGGCCGCTACCAGAATGCGAGCGAGGTGCTGCGCGAGG
The DNA here is from genome assembly GCA_963703755.1 of uncultured Pseudomonadota bacterium. GTDB lineage: Bacteria > Pseudomonadota > Alphaproteobacteria > Rhizobiales > Xanthobacteraceae > JAVDCA01. The sequence goes on along the minus strand of CAVPGG010000337.1, from coordinate 9,208 downwards.
GATTGCGGCTGGTGGAGCACCGCGAAGCCGAGGACGCAGCCAAGATGAAGGCGCTACGCGCAGCGGCCCGCGCCGGGGTCGACGCGCTGGATCGCGGCCAGTTCAAGGAGTTTGCGAGTATCGACGAGTTGCAAGGCTACTTGAGCGACCTCGCCGCCAAGGTGATCGCCGGAACCGCGGAATAGGATGCCCGCATGGCGGAGCCGACATGGCGCGTCCGGCTCGGCGCCGCCGCGGAGCTCGACTTTGCCAATATCCTTAAATGGACTGCCGAGAAATTCGGGCGTGGGCAGGTGCGAGTCTATCGCGACACGCTGCTGCAAACGATCGCCGAGCTTGCCGAGGGCCCTGATGTCGTCGGGTCCAAGGCTCGCGACGAGATCATGAAGGGCCTTCGCACGCTCCATGTTGCCCGACACGGCCGTCGCGGACGTCACTTTCTGCTCTACCGGGTGAATAAAGGAACGATCGAAATCGCCCGCATCCTGCACGATGCGATGGAGCTCGGCCGCCACCTTCCATCCTCGGCGGAAGACGGCGAGGAATGACGCTACGGCCAGGCTATGCCTCCCGCGACTATTTTGACCCGCTACTCGATCGTGATCCCGGTCGCGCGGATCAGGCTGCCCCAGGTATCGATCTGCGTCTTGAGGAAGGCCGGCGCATCCGCCAACGCGCCGCGGTAGGGCTCGTAGCCCAAACCGCGCAGCCGCTGGTCGACGGCGGGAGCCGCAACCGCCTGGCTGATCGCCGCATGCAGCTTGGCGCGGATCTCGACCGGCGTCTTCGCCGATGCGAGCACCGCGATGAAGCCGTTGACGTTGATGCCGCGGAAGCCCAGCTCCTCGAGGGTCGGCACGTCCGGCAATGCGTCGGCGCGGCGCGGCCCGGTGACGGCGAGCGCCCGCACCAGGCCTTGCTGCATCATCGGATGCGTTTCGGCGACGGGTCCGACATTGATGTCGGTATGATGCCCGAGCAGCGCACTGAGCGAGGGCGCGCCGCTCTGGAACGGCACGCCCACGCCGTTCGCTTTCGCGAGAACGCGGAAGAGATACTCGGCCGCGATCCGCGCCGACGAGCCGCCATAGCCGAAGTTGAACGGCTTGCGCTTGCCGGCGTCGAGGAACTCCGCGAGCGTGCGGGCCGGATTGTCGGCATTGACCGCGAAGGCCTGGCTGTCGAGGGCGACGATGGCGACCGGCGCGATGTCCGCCGTGGCGTAGCCGGGATTGCGGTAGAGCGTCTGGTTGATCGCGTAGCTGTTGCCTGTGATGAGCAGCGTGTAGCCGTCCGCCGGCGCGTCCGCGACGAGCCGTGCCGCGATGTTCGAGGCCGCGCCGGCGCGGTTCTCGACCACGATCTGCCAGCCGAGCTTGTCGCCCAGCGCCTGCGCGAGCACGCGTGCGAAGGTGTCGATGCCGCCGCCGGGCGCGAAGCCGACGACGAAGGTGATCTTGCGCGCCGGATAGCTCGATGCCTGCGCGCACGCGGGCGTCACCCAGAGCTGCGCCAGCAATGCGAGGCCCGCGAGCGCGCCGGCGGCGCGCCATGAGTGCAACATCGCTTCCTCCCGTCGCGGGCGCGGCGCGTCAACTCGCGCCCAGCGCCTCGCGGAACGCCTTGCGCACATGCGGCCCATGGATGCGGCTGTAGTCGCGCTCCTGCGGCCCGCTCGGCACGACCTTGAGATTGACGAACACCGGCCCGCGCTCGGCCAGCAATGCGCCGGCCTGCTGCTCGAAGATCTTCAGGTCGGAGAACTCATGCACCGATTTCCACCCCGCCGAGCGCGCAAATCCGGCGAAATCGACCGTCCCGCGGCCCGGGATCGGATGGCCGCCGTTCGCCTCGTAGGTGCCGTTCTCGCATACGAAGTGAAACAGGTTCGCCGGCGCGGCCTCCGCGATGGTGACGAGCGTGCCGATGTTCATGAGGAGCGAGCCGTCGCCGTCGAGCACGATGACGCGCTTGTCCGGCCGGCCGAGCGCAAGGCCGAGCGCGTGCGAGGACGCGAGGCCCATGGCGCCGTGCGAGAGGTAGTTGAGCGGATGCGGTCGGATGTCGATCCAGTCGAAGGCGGTCGAGTAGACCGGCAGCACGATGTCGGCGTCGGTCACGTGCCGCGCCAGCGCCTTGAGGCATTCGTCGCGCTTCATCATGCGGGCCTCCGTCCGATCAGCAGCACGGTCGGGTGCGAGCCCGCATAGGCGTCGTCGATCGCCGGCTTGATCTTGCCGAGATCCGCGTCCGTCTCGATCCCGTGATACGGGATGCCCATGGCGTCGAGGATCGGCTCGACGATGCGGATGCCGTAGCGCTTCGACTGCCGCGGCGGCACGCCGAGCTCCTTCTCCAGGAGGCCGACCATCATGCAGATCGGTAGCGCGTATTCGACCGCGACGCCGCGGATGGCGTTGATCGAGTCGAGCATGCCGGTCTGCTGGATGAGCAGGAGCGAGCGCTTGCCCGTATAGGCGAGGCCGGCGCAGATGCCGATGCCTTCGTCCTCCTTGCACACGCGGATCAGCCGCGGCCTGGCGGCCTGCGCCAGCGGGCGCAGCAGGCCCTCGCTGGTGGTGATGTCCGGCACCGAGACCACGAACTCGATGCCGCTCGCCGCGATCTCGCGGATGATGCCGCCGCCGTGGAGGGCATCGGCCTCCGTGCTCGCGCTGACCTGCATGGCGTTTCCCGTAAATTCCTGACTACGCACTATATCGGCGAGCCAGCGGTGTGCAAACCACGGGCACGAAGGCGAGAATATTCTTGTGCCGTCACTTCATTGGCGATATCAAACGAGCAGAAGCGTGCAATTGCGCCGATCTTGTGCGGACGAGCCTGTTTAGAGATTTTTGCACGAACGAACCCAACAATTCACCTGAACAAGGCCAACGGAGATTTCGCCCGAACGAACCCAAACGGCCCGAACGAACCCAACGGACGTTTTGTCCAAACGAAGCCAACCCGAGTTCAGTTCACCCGGTTGCCGTTGATCGCAAGCTGCGCGTAGCGCGCGGCGCCCGCCTTGGCGAGGTCCTCGCTCACCACGTCGAGGTGATCCATGCCGAGGATCGCGCCGCGGCGCGATCCGGTGATCATGTTGTCGGCGATCACGGCGCCGCCCGCGCCGGGGACGACCGACACGCCGACGCCGATCGCGGAGGATCGCACGATGTTGCCGGTGATCGTCACGTCGCGCAGATACGGGCCCCAGCCCGCCATCACGCCGGCGAACTCGGCGCTTTCGACCACGTTGGCGGTGACGGCCGTATCGGCCTCCACATAGATGCCGATGCCGTTCTCGGCGTCGGTCTGTCCGCGATGGCGCGCCAGCCGGCGCAGGATATTGCCCTGCACGACGGCCATGCGGCCGCCTTCGTTGAAGTTGGCGACCGAGACGCCGACCAGCGCGCCGTCGACCGTGTTGTTGGCGATGACCGCGCCCTCGAAGCTGAACTCGGAATAAAGCGCGACCTCGCCGAGATTGCTGCAGGAATTGCCGACGATCTCGATGGCGCTCGCCGAGTTGCCGCGCACGGCCGAGAAGGCGCAGCGGTCGATGCGGTTGCGGCTTACGATCACGTGGTGGGCGCGAAACGCGTTGATGCCGTTGCCGAACTGGCCCGAGCCGCCCGAGACGTTGCGGATGTCGGCGATGCGGTTGTCGAGCACCATGGTGCCGTCCTCGCCGGCGAGGTTGCGCAAAATCTGGATGCCGTTGTTGCCGATCGCCCGCACCGTGTTGCGCGCGATCGTGAGCCCCTGGGCGTCGAACGAGATGATGCCGACATCAGACGCGTTTGCGACCGTGCAGCCGATGATCTCGCCCGCGATCCCTTCGAGGTAGATGCCGTGGCCGCCGGCGCCGTTGATCTGGCAATCGACGATCCGGACGTCGCGGCCGTTCATGAGCGAGACGAGGCCGAGGCGCTCGGGCAGCCGCGCGCCGGCGCCGTCGAGCATGAGGCCCTCGATCGTCACGCGGTCGGCCTGCGCGGCGGTGAGCAGGGGCCGTCCGCTGGTCGTGACAAGGCGCGTCGCGCCGCGCACGCCGCGCAACTGCGCGCCGGCCGGCAGCATCAGGTCGCCGGCGCGGTAGAGGCCGGGCGCGAGCGCGAGCGGCACGCGCGCGCCAGCCGCCTGGTCGATTGCGCGCTGCAGCGCACGGCTCTGGTCATCGGGACTTCCGGCCCGCACGCCGAGTTGGGCGGCGTCGATGCCGAAGGCCGAGATCGGCGATGCGGCGCGCGCCAGCGCGGGCGCCGCGCTCGCGGCGAGCCCGGCCAGAAGGGTGCGGCGGTTGATGGTCATGGCGGCGCTCCAGCGGCGCCGAAGATAGTCCCGGCGCGCCCCGTTGCGCCGATTTCGTCGCTTCTCGGTTAATGCCGGCCGATGGCGAGCAGGATGGCCTGGCCGGCGCGGAAGAGCTCATCGGGCGTGAATTGGTTCCGTCGCGCGCGCCGGTGCGGACGCGAGGTCTTGGCCACGGGTGGAACATGAATGAACACGACCCGCCCCGGACCGCCCGGCCGTGCGGCGGCTTCGAGCGCGCGCCAATAGATGTAGTTGCAGAGGTATTTGCCGGCATCGCGGGACAGGCGCGTCGTCACGCGGGTCGCGCGCGCGGCAGCCAGCAGCCGGGAAAACGCGGCGCGGCCGCGCCAGCGCGGCGGTCCGTCCGCCGCGATGGCGGCGCGCGGCGGGGCGGCGCCGCCGGCGTCGGGAAACCAGGTCGACATGCGGTTGCGCGCGAAGAGCTCGATGCTCACGTGCTGGCGGCGTCCGGCCAGCCCGAACATCAGGACGACGTTGGGACGATGCGCCGCGATCAGCGCCGGCAGCTCGCGGTCGACCGTGGTGTAGCGGGTCGCGAACACATGCGCGACGCAATCCAATCCGCGCAGGCGGCCGGCGCGGACGAGGCGCGCGACCAGCGGCGTGGTTGGATTGAACGGCGCGCCCGGAAAGCGGCCGAACCCGGTGACGAGGATCTTCTTCATGCCATTCCCAAGGCCGCGACCAGCTCGTCGACCGCGCTTGCGGGCGAGAGCTCGCCGGCCGCGACCGCGGCCTCGATGCGCGGCAGCTTGGCCCTGAGCTTCGCGTCGGACGTGATGCGGGTGCGCCAGAACTCGTCGAGCATGCTCCACATCCATTTAACCTGCTGCTCGCGCCGGCGCGCCGCGAGCTCGCCGGTCGCCGTCAGCTTGTCGCGGTGCGCGAGCACATGCGTCCACAGATCGGCGATGCCGTCACCCGTGAGCGCCGAATAGGTGACGACCGGCGGCGCCCATCTCGGCGAACGCGGCGTCAGGATATGCAGGGCCGCGCGATATTCCGCCGCCGCGCCCTTGGCGCGCGCGAGGTTGTCGCCGTCCGCCTTGTTGACCGCGATCATCTCGGCGAGCTCGACCAGGCCTTTCTTGAGGCCCTGAATCTCATCGCCGGCGCCGGGCAGCATCAAGGCGAGGAAGAAGTCGGTCATGTCGGCGACCGCCGTCTCCGACTGGCCGATGCCGACGGTCTCGACCAGGATGGTGTCGAAGCCCGCCGCCTCGCACAGCAGCATGGTCTCACGCGTCTTGGCCGCAACGCCGCCGAGCGTGCCGGCGGACGGCGAGGGGCGGATGAAGGCGTTGTCGTCAGCCGCGAGCCGCGCCATGCGGGTCTTGTCGGCGAGGATCGAGCCGCCGGTGCGCGCCGAGGAGGGGTCGACCGCGAGCACCGCGACGCGGCGGCCGCTGCCCGTGAGGTAGGTGCCGAGCGCGTCGACCGTGGTCGATTTGCCGACGCCGGGCGCGCCCGTGATGCCGACGCGCACGGCGCGGCCGGTGAGCGGCAGCAGCTCCTGCACGAGCGCGCGCGCCGCCTTCTGATGATCGCCGCGCTTCGACTCGATGAGCGTGATCGCGCGCGCCAGCACGGCGCGCTCGCCGGCGCGGATGCCGTGCGCGAGGCGGGCGATGTCCGGCGGCGCGGCGCGCTCCCGCATGCGTCAGGGCTCGCGCTCGCCGACGAGGATCGCGAGCGAGCCCTTGAGCTCGGGCTTGGCGGCGGTCGCGCGGGCGAAGGCGATGACGGCATCACGCGTGGTGACCCGGCACGAGTCCGCGACGTTGGCGGCGCAGAACTTGCGGCGCGTCGCATCGTCCGCGTTCGCCCGGTCGATGGCGATCACCACGTAGGTGTTGTCGGCGATCTTGCGCGCGAGTTCGTATTCGAGGTTCTTGACCTGGGGCCGCGTGCTGCGGCTCTGGATGACGAGGTCGTTGCCGGCGAGCGGTGCCACCGTGAACGCAGCGATCTCGAACTTCGGATTGTTGGTCGCGCGATATTCGCTGCCGTTCCAGTGATAGACACCGAGGTCGGGGCCGAAGGCGCGGTTCTCGCCGAGCTCGTAGATGTGCACTTTGACGTCCGGGCCGAACATCGGCTGTGCGCCGGTCAGCAATGGGGCTGTTGATTCGACGCACCCGCTGAGCAGGAGCGCCGCCAGTACGGCGCCGGCGGTCATCTTCGGCAAAGTCATGGCCATGATGGCCCCTCCGTGGCTGGATGTTGGCAACCGAGCATTGAGGAAAAACCATGCGATTTCAATGCCATAACTTTTTAGTTAACGAAACGTGAACTTTCCGCTCGTTTCGAGCGACGAACAGTCTATCATTCCCCCCGATGGGGTGCGCGGGAGAGGTCAAATGCGTTACGCAGCGCTCGCGGCGACGTTGCTCGTCGCCATTTGTTCTATTGGACTGAGTGCAACTCCTTCGTCAGCCGGCGAAATCCTCTGGAAAGTCGAGAATCCCTTCCGCTTCTTCAAGCGGGCGGCCTCCTTCGAGATGTACGAAAGGGCGTTCGAGGCCGCGCGCGGCCATGCGGACGCGCCGCTGCCTGATCGCATCATCTGGAAGACCGAGCGGCGCCTCAACGATCCGGACTGCAAGGACTCCTCGAACCCGAACGCCTGCGCAGGCTCCGCGCACAAGCGTTACGAGATCAGCCGCCTGGGCTGGGCCGCGCAGACCGTCAACGTCACCTGCTACGACCGCAACGCGCGGCCGCGCCACTACATGACGACCTGCGACCGGCAGTATTCGTGGGGCACCGCCAAGGAAGACTACGTGCTGCCAGACGCGCACACGGTCGATCTGTGGCTGTCGCCGCAGGTGCTGACCGGCTTGCCGGACGGCGACTGCACCTGGACCTGGACGCCGCATCGCGCCGGCCTCGCGGGCGAGACGCGCAAGCAGTCGTGCAAGGCCAAGTTCGTCATCAAGCGCCTGCCGTATTCGCAGGACCGCGCCGCCTCGGGTGCCGCCGTCAAGGTGACGCTGCCGGGTGGCCGCGAGCTCGTCGATGCGGACGTGAGCGTGCAGGACCTCTTCATCGTCGCGATGGGCGACAGCTTCATGTCGGGCGAGGGCAATCCGGACCGGCCGGCGGTGTTCAGCGGCAACCGGCAAATGGTCTACGACCCGACCAACTCCGACACCCGCGACGTTGCGTCGCGCTCGATCGCCAACCCGTCCTACGGCGTGGCGTCGGCCGGCGATGCGTTCGATCCGAAGTCGCTGCCCAAGCGCTACATGGAGGACGAGCAGAAGTCGCTGATCTACAAACCCAACAGCCGCGAGTTCGAGGAGGCCTTCGACAAGGCCGGCGCGCAATGGCTATCGATCGACTGCCACCGCTCGCAATACGGCTATCCGTTCCGCGTCAGCCTCGAGCTCGCGCTCGAGAACCCGCACCGGGCCGTCACGCTCGCGAGCTTCGCGTGCTCGGGCGCCGACATCGTCCACGGCCTGTTTGCCGAGATGGACGCGCGCGAGAAGTTCAACGAGCCGCATGGCGCCAAGGTCGTGTCGCAGCTCGACCAGCTGAGCAACCTGATCTGCCGCAACGGCTCGGCCGGGCGCACGGTGAGCGAATCCTACACGCTGCCGACCTATTCGTCGGGCAGCACCTCGATCGGCAGCGAGACCATCACCAAGCGCTGGTGTCCGCCGGCGAACCGCAAGCGGCCGATCGACCTCGTGCTGCTCTCGGTCGGCGGCAACGACGTCGGCTTCTCGGGGCTCGCGATGTACGCGGTCACCCAGAGCGCGGACGATCTCGCGCCGATCGCCGGCTGGATCGGCTCGCAGATCCGCTATAGCCCGCAGGTCTCGCGCACCTATATGGGCGTGCTCGACCGGCGCTTCGCCGCCGTCAAGAAAGCGCTCACCGACGGCTTCGGCGTGCCGCCCGGGCGCGTGCTGCAGAACGCCTACGAGCAGATCCAGTTCGACGAGACTGGCGGACCGTGCGGCGCGCAGCCGACGCTCGGCCTCGACGTGCATCCGAAGCTCGCCTACAGCCGCGAACGCGTCGCCGAGGTCACGGCCTTCGCCCGCGATCTGCAGGTCCGGCTCGAGTGCATCGACGATGCGAAGAAACCGGGCTGCCCGTCCGGCCTTGCGACCGGCGCCGGCACCGGCTTCCGTCTCGTCACCGATCATCTGGCGGAGTTCAACAAGCGCGGACTGTGCGCGCGCGATCCGGCCCATGCGTTCCAGGACCAGATGGCGATGGGCATGCCGCGGGTATCGCGCACCTCGCAGGAGTGGGAGCCGTACTCGCCCGCCTACACGATCCCGTATGCCCATCACTGGCGCCTCGTTCGCAATCCGAACGACACGTTCCTGATGGCGAATACGCATCGCGAGGGCATCTCGCTCTTCGATCTGCTGCAGCCCGCCTATGCGGCGCTCTACAGCGGCGCGTTCCATCCGACCGCGGAAGGTCACGCGATCGTCGCCGATCACGTCGTCAAGCACGCACGCGAGATCGTCGACGTGAAGCAGCCGTCGCCGCAGCGGCAGGCGTTGCGTTAGCCCTACTCAGGCGAATCAGCGTGTCATGGCCGGACCACAGTCCGGCCATGATTTTTTCATGCGCACGTTTTCCACATCATGAAGGACGGCAACAACGGCGGCTATGCGAACGACTGGCTGATCGCCGACCGCAACACCGGCGAGATCGCCAGCCTGAGGAGCTAGGCCTGAAGCACGTTACCCTGAAACGCACTAAAGATGGCTATTTACCGGCTCGAATTATCCTATCGACCCGGCGCTCGCCACCGAGGAAACGGATTTCGATATTAACGACACCCTCGAACAGCGCCAACGCCCGCCATATCCGCTGGGATCAATTGCTGATCAAAGCAAGG
>CAVPGG010000336.1:0-16885 GCA_963703755.1 uncultured Pseudomonadota bacterium | reverse complement strand
CAACGTCTGTGAGGTGGTGGTGTTGTCCAATATGAGGCCTTTGGCCACCAAAGTCGCGGCTGTTCCGAGATCCATTCCCCGCCCAAGGAATCCGGCGAGAGACGCGGGGCCAGAGTCGACGCGCAGACCGGTTGCTATCTCGCCGAACGTAGTAAATTGCCGTACAGCCGCAGACGTGGTCGGCAAATTCCGGTAGCCGTTCGGGCTGGAGTAAACTTCGGCCGCAACGCCTGCGCCAAATGGAATGTTATTGAACACCACCGCCGGGATGCCAGTGAGATCGCTTACAAAGCCTGCGAGGCCGCCGCCAAGCGAATGCCCGGTGAGTTCAATAGGGTCATTTGTCTGTATTGACACTTTTGCATAGAAATTAAGCGCCATTTGCGCTTGAGCGGCCTGCGAAAATCCCAAACTCAAGGTCCAACCGTTGAGCATGTCTCCGAGGTCTGGAGTGCCCGGGAACGTCGTCCCCCGATAGGAAATAATAGTCTCGCCTTCCCAATTGTAGGCGATAGCGTAGAAACTAGCCGCCTGGCTGTCCAAATCATTGGCCGCCAGTTGAATTGTGGCGTCACCGATTGCGATTCCGGTTGCACTGGAATTCCCGATAAAGGTCATGCCGGGACTGTAGCCCCGGTTATAGGAATCGAGCGACAGAATTGCGGAAAACAGATCAGTCCAATTTGTCGCCATCCTAGTGGCTCCCTATCAGATCAACGGACTCAAAGTTAGCCGCGCTTAGCGTATTGGCGAGCGTCGTTTTGTCTTGGTAGCGAGCGCCGTCGAGCATCCCATGATAGTGCGACCGCAACCACGGCAGCTTTGTCGTGATGACCGTCGTGATGGGCTCATTGGTCATTTCAAGCGTTATTTCATGCCAAGTGATATTGGGGCCGACCGTCGCCTGCAGATCGTCGGGATCGACCAGGATCACGCTCTTCGGATCGCTGGCGTCCGCAAAAGTCACGAGGTCGGGTAGGTCTTTTGGGGTGATCCGATGCGGTCCGCGCAGATGAGCAATGCGCCTTACGTTATGCATGAAATCAGCGCTCAACGTCGCCGCTGAAGGTGGACCGTATAGCTCGGAGAGGATTTTGTCGCCCGGCCCTGCGTCACGCGTCCAGCGTATCGAGTTCTGAAATGCAACCTGATTCCCGTAATCCTCGGAACGTTTCGGGTGAAGGTAGCTCGTCAGCAAAGCGATCAGTGGTCGCCTGCCCGGACCGAGGTCCAAATACAGAGCCTCGCCGCGCAACTTCTGCGTGATGCCCCGCTCTGGAATCGAGACTTCCCGAAACACCACTTCGACCACACTTGCCGCCCGCCTCACGCCTTCCGGCGTATTGACCGCCAGCGTCAACTTGTAGCGATAGCTTTCCGTTCGCCCACAGCCGGCGAGCGCAACGGCCATGGCGGCAGCCGTCGCGAGAGTTATGAAGACGCGCGACATCGTCACCACGATCCCGCGCTTGGCGTTTTGGTCCGCTCGGTCGGCAAAACGGCGAGCGTCGCCACTCGCGGCATCCAGCCCACACCTTGCATCGGAAACCGCGCGCCACCGACTCTCGGTAGTAGTAGGGCGACAGCGCCCCCGCTGGTGAGAGGGCGTATGAACGGCTTCGCCGCGGGACTCATTACGTGACGCACTTCCCTGCCCAGCCCGCTGGTCGCCCCATCAGCCGCCATTGCAGTCCCGTGCATTCCCACATGCCATCCAGGAGACTGCGCGCGGCTGCGGTCCGACAAAAGTGTGGTGGCACCCAGCGCGGCGGCGAGGATAAAGATTGCGGCGGGCCTCAACATCCCAGCGATCAGCAAGGCCAACGCGAGCCGAACGCGCGTCATGCCTGCCACCCGGACGCGGCAACGTCCCGCCCGCTCGCAGCTGGTCGCCCATCAGCCGCCATTGCAGTCCCGTGCATTCCCGTCTTGCCCCAAAAAAAGATCCCGCGTGTCGCCACGCGGGATCCCAGTCGTCACGCATGCCGGGAGATCACCGACGGGCGATCACTTTGCCGGCGATCACTTGCCGGCGTTCGCGAGCTGGCTGTCGACGGACGAGAACGTGTTGACGAGCTGCCCGCCCAACGTGTTCACGACCGCGATGATGGCGACCGAGATGCCGGCCGCGATGAGGCCGTACTCGATGGCCGTCGCACCCGACGTGTCGCGCGCAAAACGAAGCAATTGGGATTTCATGCCCACCTCCGGTAGGGGTCTGATTAAGCTGTCGCCGCGCTGCTACCGTAGCGAGTACGTCCTGCATCCGGATTAATACGTAGCGGATAATTTGAATGAATTTTCGGTGACAACCGGAGCGGGTGCCGGCCTTGCGCCGATCCGCGCGCGGACGCCGCGGATGAGGGGCGCGTTAAATCGCCGTAAGCAGGTCATCGGCAACGACTCGCGGAGAGGCCCCCTCACCCCGACCCTCTCCGCCTGAAGGGGCACTAAAGGGGGGAGAGGGAGGGCCGGCGCCGTGCCCGCTAAATCCGCTCAGCCGGCGCCGGCGAGGCGCGGGCCCTCGCCCCACACGTAGATGCAGCAGAACAGGAAGAGCCACACCACGTCGACGAAATGCCAGTACCAGGCCGCGAACTCGAAGCCGAGGTGCTGCTTGGGCGTGAACTGGCCCGCGAAGGCGCGCACCAGGCACACGATCAGGAACACCGAGCCGATGATGACGTGGAAGCCGTGGAAGCCGGTCGCCATGAAGAAGGTGGCGCCGTAGATGTTGCCTTTGAAGTGGAAGGCGGCGTGGCTGTACTCCCACGCCTGCACGCACGTGAAGGTGACGCCGAGCGCGATGGTGCAGATCAGGCCCCACTTGAGGCCTTGGCGGTCGTCGTGCAGCAGCGCGTGGTGCGCCCAGGTGACGGTGGTGCCGGAGGTGAGCAAAATGAGGGTGTTGAGCAGCGGCAGATGCCAGGGATCGAAGGTCTCGATGCCCTTGGGCGGCCACACGCCGCCGACGAACGTGTCGCGCATCACCTGGTGCACGTCAGCGGGAAACAGCGCGGTGTTGAAGTAGGCCCAGAACCAGGCGACGAAGAACATCACCTCGGAGGCGATGAACAGGATCATGCCGTAGCGGTGCGAGAGCTGCACCACGCGGGTGTGGTGGCCCTCCTTGTCGGCCTCGCGCACCACGTCGCTCCACCAGCTGAACATGGTGTAGAGCACGCCGAGCACGCCGGCGCCGAAGATGTAGGGCGCGGCCGCGAACATGTGATGCATCCACGAGATGGCGCCGACCGCCATGACGAACGCCGCGATCGACCCCACGGCCGGCCACGGGCTCGGGTCGACCAGGTGGTAGTCGTGCTGCTTGACGTGGGCGTCGGCCATTTGCGTCATCTCCGTCTATTCGATTCGATTCTTCGTCATTGCGAGGAGCGAAGCGACGAAGCAATCCCGCGCCGCGGAGCATGCCGACCGAGCTTGCTTCGTCGCGGGCACAAGTCGGGCCTGCCCGACTTGTGCAGTCATGATTGCCAATCTCGGGTAAACCCGAGATTGGTGCGCTCCTCGCAATGACGGGAATGTTGTTGCCGGCGCTGCGGGCCCCGCGGCGGGCGGCGCCTTGCTGACCGGGACCGGATAGAACGTGTAGGACAGCGTGATGGTGTTGAGGTCGTCCTGGTCGGCATCCTTCACCATCGCGGGATCGACGTAGAACACCACCGCCATCTGCCGCTTCTCGCCCGGGTCCATTCGCTGCTGGGTGAAGCAGAAGCAGTTGATCTTGGTGAAGTAGGCGCCGACCGTCGGCGGCGAGACGTTATAGGCCGCCTGCCCCTCGGTGACGCGCGCCGACTCGTTGATGACATTGTAGTAGACGGTCGCGACCTCGCCGATCTTGAGATCGATCGAGTTGACCTCGGGCGCGAACCGCCACGGCAGGCCGGGGCCGACATTGGCGTCGAAGCGCACCGTGATCGTGCGCGCGAGCGTGCCCTTCGGCGCGACCTTGGAGATCTGCGGCGTGCCGCCATAGCCGGTCGTGCGGCAGAACCAGTTGTAGAACGGAACCGCCGCATAGGCCGCGCCGATCATGACGGCGACGAAGGCGCCGCAGGCGAACGCGATCGTCATGTCGCGGTTGCGGCGCGGGGCGGGTTGCGGCGTGGGGGCGGTCATGGCACGCGCGCCTCACCGGCCAGGCAGCGGATGCTGCCCCACCTTGATGATGGTGAGAGCGTAGAACAGCACCACGAGCGCGCCGAGCGCGAGCGCGAGCGCGATCGAGCGCGCGCGCCGGCGGCGCTTCTGCTCCGCGGTGAGCACGACGCCATCGTCGCCATCGCCCTCGCCATGTTGAACCATGAGGGTCATCCGCCGCTCACAGCGTCCGGCCGGTAAGGTGCGCGAGCCGGTCGTCGGCGAGCAGCACCGCGAACAGGACGAACAGATAGAGGATCGAGAAGGCGAAGAGCTGCTTCGCGCCGATGAGCCCGTCCTCGCGCTTGACCCGGACCGCGAGCGCGATCATGCCGGCGCCGGCCAGCGCCGCGGTCACGCCATAGAGCGCGCCCGCGTAGCCGGCGAGCCAGGGCGCGACGCCGAGCGGCGCCAGCACCAGCGAATAGATGAGGATCTGCCGCCGCGTCTCGGCCGGGCCGGCGACCACCGGCAGCATCGGCACGCCGGCGCGCGCGTAGTCGCCCGCGCGCCACAGCGACAGCGCCCAGAAATGCGGCGGCGTCCAGAAGAAGATGATGAGGAAGAGCAGGATCGGCTCGAGGCCGAGCCCGCCGGTCGCCGCCGCCCAGCCGATCATCGGCGGGAAGGCGCCGGCGGCGCCGCCGATGACGATGTTCTGCGGCGTCGAGCGCTTGAGCCACATGGTGTAGATCGCGACGTAGAAGAAGATCGTGAAGGCGAGCAGGCCGGCGGCGAGCCAGTTGGCGGCGAGGCCGAGCACCGCGACGGCGCCGCCCGCGAGCGTCATGCCGAAGCCCGCCGCCTCGCCGCGGGTGACGCGTCCGGCCGGGATCGGCCGATCGGCGGTGCGCGCCATCACGGCGTCGATGTCGGCGTCGTACCACATGTTGAGCGCGCCGGCGGCGCCGGCCCCGATCGCGATGCAGAGCAGCGAGACGAAGCCGACCACCGGATGGAGATGCCCGGGCGCGACCACCAGCCCGACCAGGGCGGTGAAGACGACGAGCGACATCACCCGCGGCTTCATCAGCGCGAGGTAGTCGCCGACGTCGGCAAGGCTTGGCTCGATAAGGTTTGGCTCGACGCGCGCGTCCGCTCCCGCGGGGCGGGCGATCTCGGCGCCTTCGGTCAGGAGCGACATCGTAACGTGGTCTTCAACTCGTGGTCTTGCGCTTGCGGTCTTGCGCTTGCGGTCTTGCGCTCATCATGGGTCGTGCGGGCGCGCCTCACTTGATGCGCGGCAGCACCTCGAACTGGTGGAACGGCGGCGGCGAGGTGAGCGTCCACTCAAGCGTGGTCGCGCCCGGCCCCCACGGATTGTTCGCCGCCTTCTCCTTGCGCAGGAAGGCGCGGATCATGCCGAAGAAGAAGATCAGGATGCCGAAGCCCGAGATGTAGGAGCCGATCGACGAGACGAAATTCCAGTCGGCGAACGCATCCGGATAGTCGGGAATGCGGCGCGGCATGCCGGCGAGGCCGAGGAAGTGCTGCGGGAAGAAGACCAAGTTGACGCCGAAGAACGTCACCCAGAAGTGCAGCTTGCCGATCCACTCCTCGTACATGTAGCCGGTGATCTTCGGGAACCAGTAGTACCAGCCGGCGAAGATGGTGAAGACGGCGCCGAGCGAGAGCACGTAATGGAAGTGCGCCACCACGTAATAGGTGTCCTGCAGGATGCGGTCGACGCCGGCATTGGCGAGCACGACGCCGGTGACGCCGCCGATCGTGAACAGGAAGATGAAGCCGATCGCCCACAGCATCGGCGTCTTGAACTCAATCGAGCCGCCCCACATGGTGGCGATCCAGGAGAAGATCTTCACGCCGGTCGGCACCGCGATCACCATGGTGGCGGCGACGAAGTAGGCCTGCGCGCCCGACGACATGCCGACCGTGTACATGTGGTGCGCCCACACGACGAAGCCGATGCCGCCGATCGCGACCATGGCGTAGGCCATGCCGAGATAGCCGAACACCGGCTTCTTCGAGAACGTCGCGATGATCTGGCTCACCATGCCGAAGCCCGGCAGGATCAGAATGTAGACCTCGGGGTGGCCGAAGAACCAGAACAGGTGCTGGAACAGGATCGGGTCGCCGCCGCCCTCGGGGCTGAAGAAGGTGGTGCCGAAGTTGCGGTCGGTGAGCAGCATGGTGATCGCGCCGGCGAGCACCGGCATGGCGAGCAGCAGCAGGAACACGGTCACCAGGATCGACCACACGAACAGCGGCATCTTGTGCAGCGTCATGCCGGGCGCGCGCATGTTGAAGATGGTGGTGATGAAGTTGATCGCGCCCATGATCGAGGAGGCGCCGGCGAGGTGCAGCGACAGGATCGCGAAGTCGACCGCCGGGCCCGGATGGCCGGTGGTCGAGAGCGGCGCGTAGATGGTCCAGCCGGCGCCGACGCCGGGCGCGCCCGGCTCGCCCTCGACGAAGGCGGAGGTGAGCAGCAGCGCGAAGGAGGCCGGCAGCAGCCAGAACGAGATGTTGTTCATGCGCGGGAACGCCATGTCGGGCGCCCCGATCATCAGCGGCACGATCCAGTTGCCGAAGCCGCCGATCATCGCCGGCATCACCATGAAGAAGATCATGATCAGGCCGTGCGCCGTGGTGAACACGTTGAACAGGTGCGTCGCGTGCTCGCCGTGGAAGACCTGCAGCCCGGGCTCCATCAGCTCGGCGCGGATCACGATCGACATCGTGGCGCCGATCACGCCCGCCGCGATCGCGAACACGAGGTACATCGTGCCGATGTCCTTGTGGTTGGTCGAGTAGACGAAGCGTCGCCAGCCGGTCGGGTGGCCGTGATCGTCGTGAGCTGCTGCGTGCGTTGCCATGGTTTGCTCTAGTCCTGGTCTTCTCGAGCATATTCCGTTCCTTCGGAATCGGAACATGCTCTAGATTCTCAATTTGGCGCATGTTCTTGCCGGCGAACCGGCGTCCACTTCGCCGGAACATGCGCAATTGGCGCATGTTCTTGTCGGCGAACCGGCGTCCACCTCGCCGGAACATGCGTTAGTCATCCACTTCCACACCCGCGCTCAGCGCGCGGGTCCGCCCGAATCTCACTTCGCGGCCGCCACCTGGGTGTCCGCATCCGCACGCGCGTACTTCTTTTTCGCCTCCTCGAGCCAGGCCGCGAAGTCCTTCTCGCTCACCACGTGCACCTCGATCGGCATGAAGCCGTGATCCTTGCCGCACAGCTCGGAGCACTGGCCGTAGTAGACGCCTTCACGGCCCGGCTCGACCTTGAACCAGGTCTCGTTGAGCCGGCCCGGCACGGCGTCGATCTTGATGCCGAACGACGGCACCGCGAAGGAGTGGATCACGTCGGCGCCGGTGACGAGCACGCGCACCACCTTGTTGACTGGCACGTAGATCGCATTGTCGACCGCGAGCAGGCGCGGCACATCCGCCTTCGGATCCTTGGCGAGCTTGGCCTTGCGCTCGTCGTCCTGGAGCATGATCGAGACGAACTCGAAATTGCCGTTGTCCGGGTAGCTGTATTTCCAGTTCCACTGCTGGCCGGTCACCTTGATGGTGAGGTCGGCCGGCGGCGTGTTGAGCTGATAGAACAATAGCTTGAACGACGGAATGGCGATCGACAGCAGGATGATCACCGGAATCGCGGTCCAGGCGACCTCGATCACCGTGTTGTGGGTGGTGCGCGACGGCGTCGGATTGGCGCGCGCATTGAACCGCACGATCACGATCACCAGCAGCACGAGGACGAACGCGGTGATCAGCGTGATGACCCACAAGAGATAGGTATGGAACGAGACGATCCAGTCCATGACCGGGGTGACGGACTCCTGCGGTCCGAGCTGCCAGGGGCTCGGCTGGCCGGCCCCGGCCCACGCGGCTCCCGCGCCCACGATCGCCATCACGGCCAGCAGCGCCGCAACGTAAAATCGGGAAATGACTCGCATCGTCGTCCGTGCTCCTTCGACGAGTGGCGGCTGTCGCCGGCCGCTATGTTGGCGCATACCCTTGTCGGCGAACCACCGCCCACTCCGCCGGGAGACGCGCTTCGCACCATACTCGCGAGGCAGGTGCGAATTTGACGAACCGCTGCGACCCAGGGCCGCATTGGCGAGCTTCCGGCGCGCGGGGGGCGCACCCGGAGGAAACCCGGGCCTCTCAAACCACAATTCAGTCCTGCTCGCAACGTGCCTCGTTGCATGACGCGCGGCATCCGCCCGCGGCGATCCGGGAGGGGCGAATCCGCGGGCGGATCAGCCGTATCCGCGGCCGGCGTGCCGCGGCCCGCCCCTCATTCTTGACACGATGGATCGCTTCTGTACCCAGGCCCCGGCGCTGCCGCCAGACGCGATTCGCCCGAACAGATTGCCGGTGGTACCCGGCCAGGAGGACGCTCGACCATGCCACATCTCCGCGGGGGCGCACCGCGATCGGTCTGCCTTCGATCGGTCTGCCTTCGATCGGTCTTGCTGGCCATCCTCGCGCTCGCGGCGTGCCTGTTGGGATCGAGCGTGGAGGCGACGGCCCAGGGCGCGATCCGCTCCGTGCATGGCGACTGGCAGATCCGCTGCGAGACCCCGCCGGGCGCGCAAAGCGAGCAATGCGCGCTGTTCCAGAGCGTGGTCGCCGAGGACCGCGCCAGCGTCGGCATCACGGTGCTGGTGCTCAAGACCGCCGACCAGAAGACCCGCCTGATGCGGGTGCAGGCGCCGCTCGGCGTGCTGCTGCCGGCCGGCCTCGGCCTCAAGGTGGATAATGTGGACGTGGGCCGCGCCGGCTTCGTCAAATGCCTGCCGCGCGGCTGCTACGCCGAGGTGGTCATGGACGACAAGCTGATCGGGCAGCTGCGCGTCGGCACGACGGCGACTTTCTTCATCTTCCAAACGCCCGAGGAAGGCATCGGTTTCCCGCTGAGCCTGAAAGGCTTCGGCGAGGGCTACGACCAGCTGCCGTAGCGGCGCGCCGTCGGGTGGGCAAAATCGCCTGCTGAAGCTTTCGCTCTTGCACGTCGCGCGCGTGGCGATTTTGCCCACGTGTGCCGCGATCTCATCACCGCGTGGGCAAAATCGCTGACGGCGCAGTGCCGATGCGGACAGGCCGTGTGAGCGATTTTGCCCACGCTACCCGTCCTCAGTGCGTCAGCTCGCTCACGGCCGTGGCCGGCGCAATTGCCCGCAACGCCGCATAGGCATCGACCAGGCCGGCGCCGAAGGCATCGTCGCGGCCCTTGGGGCCGAGATCGGTCGCAGTTCCCATCAGGATGGCCTGGACCGCGTCGGGCGTGAGGCGCGGATTGCGCTCGAGCAGCAGCGCCACCAGCCCGCTCACATGGGCGGTCGCGATCGAGGTCCCGCTGGTGAAGCCATAGGCCCGGTTCGGCGCGGCGACGAAGATGTCGACGCCGGGCGCCGCAACCGACACGTAGGGGCCGCGATTGGCGACGCCGAGCAGGTGGTCGTCGATGTCGGTCGCCGTCACGGCGATCACCTCCGGATAGGCGGCCGGATAGTCGGGCGGGGCCTGCGGCCCATCGTTGCCGGCCGCCGCGACCAGCACCATGCCTTTGCGCCGGGCGACGATGACCAGCTCGTGCAGCGCCGGGTCTTCGGGTCCGGTGAAGCTCATGTTGATCACGCGGGCGGAAGAATTCGCGGCCCAGTGCAGGGCATCGAGATGTTGGCGGTTGTGCTGCGCGAGCCGGCGTCGTCGTCGCGGAAGGCGCGCACCGCAAGAATGTGCGCGGCCGGGGCAACGCCCATGAGCTGGCCATGCGCCGCGATGGCGCTCGCCATGTTGGTGCCGTGCGCGCGCGGCAGCCGGTCGCCCGACAATGCGTCGAACCCGCCCACGACGGTGCCGTCGAGCTCGGGATGCGCGACGTCGATGCCGGAATTCGATGACCGCGACCAGCACATGGTTGCCGGTCGCGAGCGCGTGCGCCTGCGGCAGATGGAGCTTGCTCACCACATACTGGTTGCGGTCGCCGGTCGGCGCGGCGGGCGCCGCGCCCGCATCCTGCAGCCTGTAGATGTAATTCGGCTGCGCCGATCCGATGCGGCTGTCGCCCGTAAGTCCGCCGATCACCGACGCCACCTCGCGCCGGTCGGTGATGCGGAAGCGGTACAGCACCGTGTTGATGAGCGGCAGGCGGTGAATGCCGAGCAGCGCCAGCCGCTGGTCCTGGGCCAAGCTTACGATCGCCTGCGGCGGCAGGTTGGCGGCGAACCGCACCAGCACCTCGTCGGTCACGAACCGGCGATCGGTCGTGGCCGCGGCCGCGCTCGGCGCTGCGCCGCCGCCGGTCCCATTGGCGGTCGTGGCCGCAAGCGAGACGTTCGGGGTGACGCTGGTGGATGTCGATGGCAGTTGCGGGAGCTTGGTGAAGATCGGCCGATGCGGCCAGACGCGATGCGGCGGGCGGTTGACCGGGGGCGGCAGGCGGACGATGCGCGCGGCGAAACGCAGCCGGCCCCACTGCGCGTTCTTCGCGCGCACGGCGACGCGGGTGTTGCGGGTGGGCGCGCCATAGGAGGCGGTGCGGTGCGCGTTGCTGGCGGTGAACAGCCCGCCGCCGCGGAAGCCCATGGCGGCGGCGCTGTCGACGCTCGCCCACAGGATCGGGGCGGCCGCGATCGACAGCCAGGTCAGCACGATCGTGCGCAGCGGCGCGTACCAACGACGCGACCGGCGTGCCAGGCGGGCCGACGCTTGTGTTTCGCCTTGGGTTTCGCCTTGAGGTCGCTGCTCGATGGTCATGGCGCGCTCCTCGCATTCCCTTGGTACGTTCGTGGATCGAAGCCGTTTCGTGGAGAGCCTTGGCGGGACCGGTAGCGCGTAACCGGCCGGCCGCGGGCGGCTCATAGGGCTCATGGGTTGGTCAGGCCGTCGCGGCCGATGGTTCAAAAGGGATGCGAAATGCGCCGCAATGACTTATCTGAGGGGTCGCTCCCGACCGGAACCCAATCATGACCCTGCCGACCTCCTCCCTGATCGACCGCGCCGGCCTCGACCGCGTGCGCCTCAACCGCATCGTGGCGCGCGGCCTCGACGGCGCCGACGACGGCGAGCTCTACCTCGAATATCGCCAGTCCGAGGTGCTGGTGTTCGACAACGGCCGGCTCAAGCAGGCGACCTACGACACCGCGCAAGGGTTTGGTTTGCGCGCCGTCAAGGATGACGCGGTCGGCTACGCGCATGCTTCCGACATGTCGGAAGCCGCGATTGCGCGCGCGGCCGACTCGGTGCGCGCCGTGAAGGGCGGCTACGCGGGCACGGCCGCGCAGGCGCCCGGCCGCACCAATGTGCGGCTCTATGGCGATGAAAATCCGCTCGGCGCGCCGTCGTTCGAGGCAAAGGTCAGGCTGCTCGAGGAGATCGACGCCTACGCGCGGGCCAAGGACGCGCGCGTGCGGCAGGTGACCGCGAGCGTCGGGGCGTCCTGGCAGGTCGTGGAAATCCTGCGCGCCGACGGGGAGATCTATCGCGACGTGCGGCCACTCGTGCGGGTCAATGTCGCGGTGGTCGCGGGCGAAGGCGACCGCCAGGAATTGGGCAGCCACGGCTATGGCGGGCGCGAGGGCTATGCGCGCTTCGTCGCGTCGGACGCGTGGAAGAGCGCCGTCGACGACGCGGTGCGCGAGGCGCTGGTCAACCTCACGGCCGTGCCGGCGCCGGCGGGCGAGATGGACGTGGTGCTCGGCGCCGGCTGGCCCGGCGTGATGCTGCACGAGGCGGTCGGCCACGGGCTCGAGGGCGACTTCAACCGCAAGAAGACCTCGGCCTTCGCGGGCCTGATGGGCCAGCAGGTCGCCGCCAAGGGCGTGACCGTGGTCGACGACGGCACGCTCGCGGCGCGGCGCGGCTCGCTGTCGGTCGACGACGAGGGCACGCCGACCAACCGCACGGTGCTGATCGAGGACGGCATCCTGGTCGGCTACATGCAGGACCGCCAGAACGCGCGCCTGATGAACATGCGGCCGACCGGCAACGGCCGGCGCGAAAGCCACGGCCATGTGCCGATGCCGCGCATGACCAACACCTACATGCTGGCCGGCGCGCGCGATCCGCAGGAGATCATCGCGTCGGTGAAGAACGGCATCTATGCGGTCAACTTCGGCGGCGGGCAGGTCGACATCACGTCAGGCAAATACGTGTTCCAGTGCACCGAGGCCTATCGCATCGACGGCGGCAAAGTCGGCGCGCCGGTCAAGGGCGCGATGCTGATCGGCAACGGGCCGACCGACCTGCATCGCATCAGCATGGTCGGCAACGACCTCGCGCTCGACACCGGGGTCGGCACCTGCGGCAAGCAGGGCCAGGGTGTGCCGGTGGGCGTCGGCCAGCCGACGCTGCGCATCGATCGCATCACGGTCGGCGGCACCGGCGCCTAAGCCGCCTGGCATCCAACATTGTTCCTCTCGTCTACGCCATCGCGCTTCCCCTGCTGGCGCCGCGCGATGGCCGCCGGCACTCGTCATCAGCGAGCAGTCGACCATCAGGCCGCGGCGCCGCCTCCTCCCGTAGCGGCAAAGAAATCATAGGTATTAATTTAGCGATCACCTGAAGCGTTCGAAAACAATGCTATGCTGCGCCGCAAAATGACCTCGATTTGAACAGGAATCCGCACGAATCGCCCAGCATTCCGCGCTCCTTCGTCGTCACTAAAACGTGGAAGGGGAAATGGAATGCAATCAAAAGCCATTGTGACCTGTGCGTTCGCGGCCGCTATTCTGGGTACGACCGCGAACATCGCCAGCGCCCGCGTGCATTACTTGCACCATCACGCGGCCTATCGGGCCGCGTACCATCATCGTGTCGTCCGCCACGCTTGGCAGGCCGAGGAGGCGCATCAACGCTATGGCCGGCACGGCGTGCGGACGGCGCGCGCGAGCGCGTCCTACGGCGACGCCTACGCGGGCATCGCGTCGGTCTATTCGGGCGGGCACACGGCGAGCGGCGAGTTTGCCGCGGCCGGCGGCCTCACGGCGGCGCACCGCACCCTGCCGTTCGGCACCATGGTGCGGGTCACCAACAAGGGCACCGGGCGCTCGATCGTGGTCCGCATCAACGACCGCGGTCCGTTCGTGCGCGGCCGCGTGATCGACCTGACGCCGGCAGGCGCCCGCGCGCTGGGTTTCTCGGGCCTCGCGCCGGTCACGCTGGCGGTCGAGGGCCGCAGCGGCTGAGGCGTTTTTCTGCGCATGTGAACGAGGACGGGCTTCCCGTCCTCGTTCGCGTTTCAGGTCCCCCTCGGGTGCGACAATGCGGGGAATCCCGCCTGCCACCACAGCCACAGAGGCTAATACTTGCGCCTTCGGGTCATGCGCATTATTCTTGCGCATGACGCTGGGAGGCGCCCATGATGAGCGAGCGCCAAGTCAAGAAGCGGGCCGTCAACCTCTTCGTCGATGCCGAGCTGCTCGACGAGGCGCGCCACCTGCGCATCAACGTGTCGGAAACCCTGGAGCGCCGCCTGCGCGCGATCGTGCGGGCCGAGCAGGAGAAGCGCTGGCTGGAGGAAAATCGCGAGGCGATCGCCTCGATCAACAGCTTCATCGATCATCACGGTCTGCTGGCGAGCCGACTGCGATTTCGGCCCGAACGCGAATGACGCGGCAGTTCGACGTGGTGGCAAATCCGGACGCCGACGACGCGGCGCACCGGCCCTATCTGGTCGTCCTGCAGTCGGATCTGGTGTCCGGATTGCATTCGACCATCGTGGCGCCGCTCGTCCCGCGCGAGGCCTTTGCCGGCGCGCGTCGCCTCAACCCGATCGTGCCGGTCGATGGACGCGAATTCTGGCTCGCCACCCATGAGCTGTTCGCGGTCGACCGCCGCGCATTGCGCGGAACGATCGCCTCGCTCGCCGAACAGCGCGACGCGATCATCGCGGCACTGGACTTCGTCTTTACCGGATTTTGACGGCTCGACAGCGCCGCTGTTTCGGCGATCAATCTACCGCACCACGCCCGAGATACAGCACGGCTTGTGGCGCGGCGGCTTGACCTTGTCCTTGAGATAGCAGCGCGCCGCCGGCCCGACATAGCCGGGCCGCAGATAGGTCCAGGCGCGGCAGCGATTGTCGCCCTCGCACAGGGCCTTGCAGCTCAGCCCGGTCGGATCGGGCGCGAGGTCCTGGTTCTTGTAATCGCCGCCGATGCGGTCGATGGCGAACTCGACCGGACCACGGCGCGGCGCGATCACGCCGGCACCGCGCACGCCCGAGACGCTGCCCGGCTCCGCGGTGCGGGCGGGCACCTGCGACTTGAGCCAGCACACCGCCGTGCCGCCGGCGGCCGGGTAGCTGAAGGCCCAGGCGCGGCAGCGCGCCTCGCGCTCGCAGCGCAGCGAGCAGACCACCGGATCGCCGCTGTGGACCTGGAAGTTGAAGTAATCGCCGCCCGGGCGGTCGAACCCGACTTGCGCCCAGCCCGGCGAGGCCACGAAGATCAATGAAAATGTGGCCAGCACAATAAATCGCATCGAAATTGCCCGCCGGTCGGCTTTCAGCGCGCCCCGCGCCCATCCGTAGCACATGTTCCGGAGGGGCGCGCCTGGAAACGCGGCGCGCCGCCGCGGTGCCCCCAACAAAGGCGGGGCAATTGGCCCCACCGGTGCGGCGATCGTGCCGCATGACAAAACCCTGGCCTCCGTCCACGATGGCCGGGCCATAAGTGTCGTGACGTTGACATCTTCGCCGGGGTTGCGGTGCTGGCGCTGCACCTCGTGGTGATGCGCCCGCAGACGCTGTCCCGCGCCGAGCGCGCCGCGCTCGTCGTCTTCATCGGCTTTGCGGGCGCGACCCACAGCGCCACGTTCCTGGTCCTGCTCGGGCTCGCGGCGGCCGCGCCGCTCGCCGCGCTGATCGACCGCCGCATCGTCGCACTCGCCGGCGCGTTGCGCGCCGCCGCGTCCGTCGCGCTCGCGGCCGGCATGCTGGTCGGCGTGAATTTCGCGATCGCCGGGCAGCTCGCCTGGACGCCGGGCGGCTACGGCATCGTGTTCGCCCGCATGCTGGAGGACGGGATCGTCACGCGCTACCTCGACGCGCATTGCGCCGAGGAGAACTTCAAGCTCTGCCCCTACCGGCATCGCTTCCCGGCCACCGCCGACGATTTCCTGTGGGGCTACGGCAGCATCTTCGACAAGCTCGGCCGCCTCAAAAGCCTCGGCGACGAGATGCGCACCATCGTGCTCGGCAGCCTCGTCGAATATCCGGGCGAGCAGTTCGAGGCCGCCGTCGCGGCGAGCGCCCAGCAGCTCATCAGCGTCGCCACAGGCGAAGGGGTGGTCACGCCGCTTGCGCATACCTACGCGATCATCGAGCGCTACACGCCCTCGGTCGCGCCGGCGATGCGCGCGGCGCGCCAGCAGCATGGCGAGCTGCGTTTCGCGGCGGTCAACGCCGTGCACGTGCCGGTCGCGCTCGCCACCATGGCGCTGCTGCCGCTCCTGTTCTGGCTCGGGCTGCGCCAGCGCGACTATCGCAACGTCGGCCTGCTCGCCGCCACCGTGTCGCTGGCGAACCTCGCCAACGCGGTCGCGTGCGGGACGCTGTCGAACCCGCATGACCGCTACGGCGCGCGGCTCGCCTGGGTGCCGTTGTTGGTCGCCGCGCTGACGCTGCTGCGCCGGCAGGAAATCGCGGCGCGCGATCCCGCATTCGACGTGGTCGCGCCCGAGGCCGCCGCCGGCGTCTCGCGGCCGTCCGTTTCGCGCAATCGCCGCAACCCCTATATGGTGGCCTTCGCGCGACGCCGCGGTCGCGGCGCGCGCCTGCGGATGACCTCATGAACCAAGCCCACGACGAAACCGGCCTGTTGCTGCTTCCCCTCGTGCTGCTCGCGGCCGCGGTGGTCAGCGTGCCGATCGCGCGGTTCGTGCGGCTCTCGCCGATCGTCGCGTATCTCGCGGCCGGGGTCGTGATCGGCCCCTATGGCGTCGCCCTCCTCCGCGAACCGCAGACGATCCTCACGGTCGCGCAGCTCGGCGTCGTGCTGCTGCTCTTCCTCATCGGGCTCGAGCTCGAGTTCGGGCGCCTGCTGGCGATGCGGCGCGCGATCTTCGGGCTTGGTGCCGCGCAGCTCGCCCTCACGGCCGCGGTGCTGGGCGGCATCGCGGCCGCATGCGGGCTCGTCTCCTGGCGCGGCGGCGCCATCGTCGGCCTCGCGCTCGCCATGTCGGCGACCGCGATCGCGCTGAAGATCCTCGAGGAGCGCGGCGACCTGCAGCGCAGCTACGGCCAGCGCGCCTTCGCGATCCTGCTGTTCCAGGACATGTCGGTGGTGCCGCTGCTCGCGCTGCTGCCGCTGCTCGCGACGGACAGCGGCCCGCACGCGAGCATGGCCGACGCGCTCCTGTCGGTCGGCAAGATCGCGGCCGCGATCGCGCTCGTGGTGGCGGCCGGACGCTACCTGCTCAACCCGTTCCTGCGCCTGCTCGCCGGCACCGGCGCGCGCGAGGTGATGACCGCCGCCTCGCTCCTCGTCGTGCTCGGCGCCGCCGCGCTGATGCAGGCGGCCGGCATGTCGATGGCGCTCGGCGCCTTCCTGGCCGGCGTCCTGCTCGCCGGTTCCAACTACCGCCATGAGCTCGAAGCCGATATCGAGCCGTTCCGCGGCCTGCTCCTCGCGCTGTTCTTCATGGGCGTCGGCATGTCGATCGACGTTTCCGTCGTGCGCGCCAACCTGGCGCTGATCGTTGCCGCCGCGCTCGCCATCACGGTGCTCAAGACCCTCGTCGT
>CAVPGG010000335.1:0-7671 GCA_963703755.1 uncultured Pseudomonadota bacterium | reverse complement strand
GTCGTCATAGGCGGGCCGGCCCGCATAGGGACCGCCTTCGCCGTAGCCGATCAGGCTCACGTGGATGAGCCGCGGATTGCCGGCGCGCACCTCGTCCGGGCCGATGCCGTAGCGGCGCAGCGCCGCCGGCCGCACGTTGCAGATGAAGACGTTGGCGCCCCGGCACAGACGCAGCAGCACCTCGCGCCCGCCCGCGGTCTTGATGTCGAGCACGATGCTGCGCTTGTTGCGGTTCGCCTGCAGGTACATCGGCCCCATGCGCGGATTCCGCATCGGGCCGCCGTGCCGCATGATGTCGCCCTCGGGCGGCTCGACCTTGATCACGTCGGCGCCGTAGTCGGCGAGGATCTGCGTCGCATAGGGCCCCATCAGCACCGTCGTCATGTCGACGATGCGGATGCCCACGAGCGGGCCCGCGGGCGGGCGCTTGCGCGCGGCAGTCTTGCGACGCTTTTTCGTCTTTTTCATCGGGCGTCCCGGTCGGTCATGTTTAGCTAAGGCAATTTCCGCCGCAGGGGGAAGGGGGCGCACGGTCGTCCGACACGCTATAGAGACGGCGCCGCCGGGAGGGGCGGGGAGCATGGCCTGGAGCTTTCGGCTGCGCGTCGCCTGGGACGAGTGCGACCCGAACGGCGTGGTCCATACGGCGGACTATTTCCGCTGGATGGACCGCGCGATGCACGCGCTGATGCTCGCGGCCGGCTTCGGCCATCACGCGACCCTGGCGATGTTCGGGGCGTACGCGCCGATCGTCGAGGCGAGCGTGAGCGCCAAGGCGCCGCTGACGTTCGACGACGAGGTCTCCGTCGAGACCGAAGTCGTGCATTGGGGACACCGCAGCTTCCGCATCCAGTTTCGGGGTTTCCGCGATTCCACGCTCGTGTTCGAGGGCATGGAGGCGCGCGTCTGGGCGGTGGTCGAGGACGGACGGGTGCGTACGACCGCGATTCCGGACGAATTCCGCCGCGCCCTGAGCGCGGCCGCACTGAGCCCGTAGCGGGCAGCCGCCCATTCGCGGCTGTGTGTCGCGAGACCCGTGGCTTGACGCCCTTTGGCCCAAGTCTACGCTGGCCCCGACAATAATAATGCGCCGACGCGAGACGCGGCCGGCGTGGAGGCGATCGGGAGGGATATCATGCGAATGGCACGTTGGGGTTTAGGCGGTCTCGTGGCGGCGTTGCTTGCCGGCGCGCCGGCACTCGCGCAACAGCCGCTCAAGATCGGATTGCTGATGCCCTACACGGGGCAGTTCACCGATGCCTCGGCGCAGATGGACAGCGCCATCAAACTCTACATCAAGCAGCATGGCGACGTGGTCGCGGGCCGCAAGATCGAGCTGATCCGCCGCGACGACGGCGGCTCGCCGGATGTGGCCAAGCGCATGGCGCGCGAGCTCGTGGTCAACGACAATGTCGACATCCTCGCCGGCTTCGTCATCACGCCGGAGGCGCTCGCGGTCGCCGACGTGTCCGAGCAGGCAAAGAAGCTCGAAGTGGTCATGAACGCCGCGACCGCGATCGTCACCACCAAGTCGCCCTATATCGTGCGCACCTCGCTCACCATTCCGCAGCTCAACGAGGCCTTCGGCGCCTGGGTCTACAAGAGCGGCGTGCGCAAGGTGTACACGCTGGTGTCCGACTATGCGCCCGGCCTCGACGCCGAGGGCGCATTTCAGCGCGGCTTCAAGGGCGCGGGCGGCGAGATCGTCGGCTCGCTGCGCATCCCGCTCGCCAACCCGGATTTCTCCGCCTTCGTCCAGCGCATCAAGGACGCGGCGCCGGAGGCGATCTACATCTTCGTACCGGGCGGCGCGCAGCCGGCCGCGCTCGCCAAGGCGCTGGTCGAGCGCGGCATGGACTTGAGCAAGATTAGATTCTCGGCCAGGGCGAGATCACCGAGGAGAACGCGTTGCGCGGCATGGGCGACGCGGCGCTCGGCATCGTCACCGCGTTCCACTACGACTACAACCACGATTCGAAGATGAACAAGGAGTTCGTCGCCGCCTACAACGCCGAGTACAAGCGCAACCCGGATTTCTTCAGCATCGGCGGCTGGGACGGCATGCATTTGATCTATGAGGCGCTGCGCAAGACTGGCGGCAAGAGCGACGCCGAGTTGCTGATCGCCGCCGCCAAGGGCATGGCCTGGGAAAGCCCGCGCGGGCCGATCTCGATCGACGCGCAGACGCGCGATATCATCCAGAACGTCTATTTCCGCAAGGTCGAGAAGGTCGGCGGGGTGCTGAAGAACGTCGAGTTCGAGAAGATCGAGGGCGTGAAGGATCCCGTGAAGGCGCGCATGGCAAAGTAGCGCGCCGGGGCCGCAAACCGCGCGTGGTGTGGCGAATTCGGCCACGGCCGGATATGAATATGTCTCCGACCGAGGAGAACGCCATGGCCAAGCCGGGGCTGATCGTCGCGCCGCTGACGCCCTTCACGTCCGATCTCACCGTCGACCAGCCCTCGCTCAAGCGACAGATCGATTACGTGGTGCGCGACTGCGGCGCCACCATGGTGGTGGCCGCCGGGGTCGAGACGCAGGAATACACCTATCTCAGCCTGGAGCAGCGCAAGGCGTTGATCGCTACCACCGTGGAGATGGTCGCCGGCCGCGTGCCCGTGATGGTCGGCATCTCGCATCCCTCGTTCAAGACTGCGATCGACCTGGCGCATCATGCGGAAAGTCTGGGCGCCGCGGCGGTGCAACTGCTGGCGCCGCTGCGGCCGTTCGCCGGCCCGCCGACCCAGGCTGATCTGCTCGCCTATTTCGAAGCTGTGGCGCGCGAGACCAAGCTTCCGATCACGCTCTATCTCAATCCGGGGCCGGGCGCCGAGGTGTCGATCGCGGACACGATCGCATTGGCAAAGCTGCCCAGCGTGCAGCTCATCAAGGAAAGCTCGCGCGACCTCGCCCGCGTCTCCCGCCTGATCGTCGAGGTCGACCGCGCCGGGCACGCACGTTACTTCACCACGATGCAGATGCTGCTCGCGAGCATCCAGCTGGGCGGTTCGGGCGCCACCATGCCGCCGCCGGGCGCCGAGATCGCCCGTCACGTCGTCGACGCATTCGTGGCCAAGGACTTCGAGCGCGCCGCCGAGCTGCAGCGCCAGTTTGCCCTGTTTCCGTCGAAATGGATGCACCGCGGCCTCGCGCCGGTGATGAAGGCTGCCATGAACATCATTGGCGTGCCGGCCGGTGAGCCTCATCCGCCGTATGCCTCGCTCAGCCGCGACGAGACGGCAGCGCTCGAGGCGCTGCTGCGCACCACCGCGCTGGCGAGCCGTATCGCGCGGCCGGCGGCGGCGTGACGGCCGGCGCATCAGGAAGGCAGGGGCGGTTGACGCAATGAAGATTTCAATCCTGGATGACTATTTCGACACGGTCCGCACGCTCGATTGCTTCGCCAAGCTCGAGGGCCACGACGTCACCGTGTGGAACGACCACGTGCAGGACACCGACGCGCTGGCCGAGCGGCTCCGCGACACCGAGGCGCTGGTCCTGATCCGCGAGCGCACGAAGATCCGCAAAGCCCTGCTCGAGCGGCTGCCGCGGCTCAAGCTGATCAGCCAGCGCAGCGTATTCCCCCATATCGACATCGAGGACTGCACGCGGCTCGGCGTCGTGGTCTCGTCGAGTCAGCATGCGGACACGCCTTCCCATGCGACCGCCGAGTTCACCTGGGCGCTGGTGCTCGCCGCCATGCGGCAGATCCCGCAGCAGATGCAATCGCTCAAGGCCGGCAACTGGCAGCGCGGCGTCGGCCACTCGGTGCGCGGCAAGACGCTCGGCATCTACGGGTGGGGCCGCATCGGCGCCGTGGTTGCGGGCTACGGCAAGGCGTTCGGCATGAACGTGCTGATCTGGGCGCGCGAGCCGTCGCGCGCGCGGGCGCTCGCCGAGGGCTGGGCGGTGGCGGCGAGCAAGGAGGCTTTCTTCGAGCAGTGCGACGTCATATCGCTGCACATGCGCCTCGTCGACGCCACGCGCCACATTGTCAAGGCAGCCGACCTCGCGCGCATGAAGCCGAGCGCACTCCTGGTCAACACCAGTCGCGCCCCGCTGATCGAGCCGGGCGCGCTGGTCGCGGCGCTCCGGGCCGGCCGCCCAGGCTTCGCGGCGGTCGACGTTTACGAGGAGGAGCCGATGCGCGACACGAGCCATCCGCTGCTCAAGATGCCGAATGTCGTCGCCACGCCGCACCTCGGCTACGTGACGGTCGAGGAATACGAGACGCAGTTCACCGATATCGTCGACCAGATCGTCTCCTACTGCGCCGGCAAGCCGATCAACGTGGTCAACCCGCAGGTGCTGGAGAGCGCGAGCCGGCGGCGGTAACCAGGGACGAAGCGATGGACCGACGAGCATTCCTGAGCGGTGCGGCCGCGCTCGGCCTCGGCACCACCGCGTTCACTCCCGCGCAGGCGCAGACTTTCCCGTCGAACGTCATCCGTTTCGTGGTGCCGGCCTCGGTCAGCACGCCGCCCGACACCCTGGCGCGGATGGTCGCCAACGCGATCGCCGAGAACGAAGGCTGGACGACGATCGTCGAGAACAAGCCGGGCGCCGAGATGACGCTCGGCGCCGGCGAGGTCCTCAAGCAAGCCGCCGACGGGCACGCGCTGCTCGCCGCAATGACGGGAATGGCCGCGATCAGTGCGCTGATGCCCACCGCGTCGATCAACATCGAGACCGATTTCGCCCCCGTGGTGCGCGTCGGCACCGCCTACAACGTGCTGGTGGTCAACCCGAACATACCGGTGCATTCGGTCACCGGGCTGATCGACTTCCTCAAGCAGAACCCCGGCAAGTACACCTACTCGTCGGGCGGCTTCGCGACCCCCGCGCATCTGCTCGGCGAGCTGTTCCGGCTCGAGACCGGCGTGCAGGTGACGCACGTGCCGTACAACCAGTTCCCGCAAGCGATCGCCGACTTGGTGGCCGGCGTCAACGCCTACCAGTTCATCGCCATCCTGCCGGTCGTGCAGCTCGTCAATACCGGCAAGCTGCGTGCGCTCGCGGTCATGGCCCGCAAGCGCAATCCGGCTTTGCCGGAAGTGCCGACCATCGCTGAAGTCGGCTTCCCGAAGCTCGTGTCGGAGGATTGGTCCGGCCTCCTCGCCAAGGCCGGCACGCCCAAGGACGTGATCCTGCGTCTCAACCGCGCCGTCAACAATGCGCTCAAGACCGACAAGGTGCTCACCGCCTTCGCCAGGCTGGGCATCGATGTCGGCGGCGGCTCGCCGGAAGAGTTCGGCGCCCATGTGCATGCCGAGGTCGTGCGCTGGACCAAGGTCATCAAGGAAGCGGTCATCAAGATCAACTGACAACGGGTTCCGGATAGCTGCACGGGCCCGTGCTCACGCGTCCTGCGCCATCGGCTTGGCGATCGCACGGATGTTGTCGATGAACAGCTGCGCGAGCGGGGTGAGCATCCGGTTCTTCAGGGTAATCAGGCCGACGGGCTTGCGCGTGCCGGGCAGCGCGATCGGGAGCGCCTTGAGCCGCGGATGCCAGCCCGGCACCTTCAGCATGAAGCCCGGCAGCACGGTGAGAAAGCGTCCCTTGGCGAGGAAATCGTTCTTCAAATACTCCGAGTGGGTCACGACCGTGGGGCGCGGCGGCGCGTAGCCGTTGGCGGTGAACACCTCGACCACCATCGATTCCGAACAGGCTGTCCGGCGGAAGCTGGACCCACGGCTCGTCGACGAGATCGGCGAAGGTGAGCTTGCGCCGGCGCGTCAAGGGATTGCGGGCCGAGGTCACGATCGCGAGGACATCGTGAAAAAGCACCTCGGCGGCAAGATCGTCGGGCAGCGGGCCGATCATCCGGCAGATCGCCAGCTCGACGTTGCGGTCGACCACGTCGCGATAGAGGCTTGCGGTGTCGCTGGCGATGACATGAAAGCTCATGCGCGGATGCTTGCGCGACAGCCGCTCGATGCAGGGCGACACGACGGCGACCGAGATCGGGTCGGTCGAGCCGATGCGGAGCTCGCCGGTGGTGGGATCGGACAGGAAATCGATGTCCTCCACGCCTTGGCGCAGGTCGTTGAAGATCGCGATGCTGCGCTTCCGCAGCGCAAGGCCGTAGGGCGTCGGCTCGATGCCGCGCCGGCCGCGGTCGACCAGCCGCACGCCGAGCGCGGCTTCCAGCGCGGCGACCGCCTTGGAGACGGCAGGCTGCGAGACGTTGAGGCGGCTTGCTGCCTTGCCCATGCTGCCGGCGTCGATCAGAGTGGCGAGGATATCGAGGTCGCGCAGCTTGAGGCGACGCTTGGTGCGCTCGTTCCAGGGCACGAATCCAGCCATTCTTAAAAGTTATGATGTCATTCCATCTTCATTCTATTCGGTAAGGTCAGGCCAGGCTAGCTCCCCTCAGCTTCGAATCGCATCGATAAAACCCGAGCCTGCAAAGGCGAGCAAACG
Organism: uncultured Pseudomonadota bacterium; assembly: GCA_963703755.1. Classification (GTDB taxonomy): domain Bacteria; phylum Pseudomonadota; class Alphaproteobacteria; order Rhizobiales; family Xanthobacteraceae; genus JAVDCA01. The sequence continues at coordinate 1,245 of CAVPGG010000335.1, read as the reverse complement.
AGAGGGACGATCATGAACAGACGAGATTTCCTGACCGGCGCATCGGCGCTGGGCTTCGGTGTCGCCTCTTTCTCCACCGCGCGGGCGCAGGCGTTCCCGTCGGGCCTCATCCGCTTCGTTGTGCCGGGTTCGGCCAGCACGCCGCCCGACATCCTGGCGCGCATCGTCGCCAACGCGCTGGCGGACCTCGAAGGATGGAAGACGATCGTCGAGGACAAGCCGGGTGCCGTGCACATGCTGGGAATCGCCGAGGTGCTCAAGCAGCCCGCCGACGGGCACACAGTGTTCTCGGTCACCACGCCGATCACGGCAACGCCGGCGCTCATGCCGAACGCATCGATCGATCTCGACCGAGACTTCGCGCCGGTCATCCGGGTCGGCACCGGCTACAACGTGCTGGTGGTCAATCCCAGCGTGCCGGTGCATTCGGTGGCCGAGCTGGTCGATTTCCTCAAGAAGGAGCCGGGTAAGCATACCTTCTCGTCGGGCGGCTTTGGCACGCCGGCGCACCTCCTCGGCGAGCTGTTCAAGCTCGAGACCGGCGTGCAGGCCACACATGTGCCGTACAACCGGTTCCCGCAGGCGATCGCGGATCTCTTGGCCGGCGTGAACGCCTATCAGTTCATCACGCTATTGCCGGTCGTGCAGCTCATCAATACCGGCAAGCTGCGCGCGCTCGCCGTCATGGGAAGCAAGCGCAACCCGGCGCTGCCGGACGTGCCGACCATTGCGGAGACCGGCTACCCGCGGCTCGTTGCGGAGGATTGGGCGGGGCTCCTGGTGAAGGCCGGCACGCCGGCCAACGTGATCGCACGACTTAACGGCGCGGTTAACAATGCGCTCAGGACCGATAAGGTGCGCGAGGCCTTCGCCAAGATCGGCACCGACGTGGGCGGCGGCACGCCGGACGCGTTCGGCGCCCATGTGCACGCCGAGACGGTGCGCTGGACCAAGGTCATCAAGGACGCCGGGATCAAGATCAACACATGAGCGCTGGTTTTCGCGTGACGCTGCTCGGGACCGGCACGCCGATCCCGAGCCCCGACCGTTTCGGCCCCGCGACGCTGGTCGAGGCGGGCGACAAGAAATTCCTCATCGATGCGGGGCGCGGCGCCACCATCCGGCTGTTTCAGCTCAAGATCCCGATCGGCCGGATCGACGTGCAGCTGCTCACGCACTACCACTCCGACCACACCTGCGGCGTGCCCGACGTGTGGCTCACCGGCTGGCTGGAGTCGCATTTCG
>CAVPGG010000334.1:0-8933 GCA_963703755.1 uncultured Pseudomonadota bacterium | reverse complement strand
TCTACTTCGTTGAAGCTTTACGTTCTTTGCTGTCGACGAGGAAGAACGAAATGCCCTCCTGCTTTTTGGCCTGCGCGTTGGTGCGCGCGAGGACGAAGATCCAGTCGGCGTATTGCGCCATTGTGGTCCAGGTCTTTTGCCCCGAGATCACCCAGCCGTCGGTGTCGCTCCGGGCGCTTGTCCTTAAGCTCGCAAGGTCCGATCCCGCGCCCGGCTCGGACAAGCCTGGCACCACCAGTCGCGAGATCGACGATGCGCGGCAGGAAGCGCTCTTTCTGCTTCTTGAGCCGAATGTAGATCACCGGGCCGACCATGCTGACGCCGAACGCACCAGTTCGGGCGCGTTGCCGCGTTGCGTCTCGTCGAGGAAGATCGAGAGCTGGATCGGGCTCCAGCCCGTGCCGCCCCATGCCGGCGGCCAATGGGGAGCCGCCCAGCCCTTGTGCAGAATGCGCGTCCAGCGCACATAGTCGTCTTTGAGACCTTCCGGCCAGCGACCATCTTCTCGCGGATCGAGGCCGGATCGCCGGTCTAGCCTTCTTCGCGCGGTTCAGCTTCCCATTCGCGCTGCTGCCGGTCGCGGGCGGCATCGTGCTCGCCGCGATGACCACCGCGCGCAGCTTGCTGCCGGCTTCCGCGGCGGAGGTGATCCTGCTGTTGTGCGGGCTTGCGGTGTTTGCGGCCGCGATGGCGTTGAACGTCTCGGATCGTGAGCGCGTGACGCGGCGGAGCGACTGCGCCTTCTGGCTGCACCTCCTGGCGGCGCCGTTGATCGTCCATTCACTGATCTGGATCGCCACCGCGAACTCGTTGACCACCATGAGCAACCACGCGGCCGCGATCATCGTCGCGATCGTCCTCGTCCTCACGCTCATCGCGGTGGTGATCGACCGGCGCGCCCTCCTCGTCTCCACCCTGACCTACCTGGGCATCGTGATCGCCTACGCGCTCAAGGCCGCGTCGGTCGACCAGAGCAAGATCTTCTTCGCAACATTGCTGGTGCTCGGCGCCATGGTGCTCACGCTGGGCGTCGGCTGGCTGCCGCTGCGGCGCATCCTGATGTGCCTGCTGCCCGCGCGCCTTGCGACCCATCTGCCGCCCGTGGTTCCTGCCGCATGACCGACTTCTCGCCGCGTGAAATCGTCTCCGAGCTCGACCGCTTCATCGTCGGCCAGGGCGACGCCAAGCGCGCGGTCGCGATCGCGCTGCGCAACCGCTGGCGCCGCCTGCAGCTCGACGACAAGCTGCGCGAGGAGGTGATGCCGAAGAACATCCTGATGATCGGCCCGACCGGGGTGGGCAAGACCGAGATCTCGCGCCGGCTCGCACGGCTCGCGGGCGCGCCGTTCCTCAAGGTCGAGGCGACCAAGTTCACCGAGGTCGGCTATGTGGGCCGCGACGTCGAGCAGATCGTGCGCGACCTGGTCGAGATCGCGATCGCGCTCACGCGCGAGAAGAAGCGCAAGGACGTGCAGGCGCGCGCCTACGACGCGGCCGAGAGCCGCGTGGTCGACGCGCTGGTCGGCGCCAGCGCGAGCGCTGCCACCAAGGACACGTTCCGCAAGAAGGTGCGCGCCGGCGAGATGGACGACAAGGAGATCGAGGTCGAGGTGCAGGCTTCGGCGGCGGCATGCCGCTGTTCGAGATTCCCGGCATGCCGGGCGCGCAGATGGGCGCGATCTCGATCGGCGACATCTTCGGCAAGCTCGGCCAGCGCACCAAGACGCGGCGCGTCACCGTGAAGGAATCCTATGAGGTCCTGATCAACGAGGAATCCGACAAGCTGCTCGACCAGGACGCGCTGATCCAGGAGGCGATCCACGCGGTCGAGAACAACGGCATCGTGTTTCTCGACGAGATCGACAAGATAACGGCGCGCGAGGGCCGCATGGGCGCCGACGTGTCGCGCGAAGGCGTGCAGCGCGACCTGCTGCCGCTGATCGAGGGCACCACGGTCTCGACCAAGCACGGCACGGTGAAGACCGACCACATTCTGTTCATCGCGTCGGGCGCCTTCCACCTCGCCAAACCGTCGGACCTCTTGCCCGAGCTGCAGGGCCGCCTGCCCATTCGCGTCGAGCTCAAGCCGCTGACGCGCGAGGACCTGCGCCGCATCCTCACCGAGCCGGAGGGCTCGCTGATCAAGCAGTACGTGGCGCTGATGGCGACCGAGGGCGTGACGCTCGCCTTCACGGAGGACGCGATCGACGCCATCGCGGACGTTGCGGTCGCGGTCAACGCGTCGGTGGAGAACATCGGCGCGCGTCGGCTGCAGACGATCATGGAGCGGGTGCTCGACGAAATTTCCTTCACGGCCGGCGACCGCTCGGGCGAGACCGTGTCGGTCGACGGCGATTATGTGAGGAGCCGCGTCGCGGACCTGGCGAAGAACGCGGATTTGAGCCGGTTTATTCTGTAGGCTGCGCGCGACTCTGAATATCTTCCACCCTCATCTTGAGGAGCCTCGCGCGTCTTCGCGCGAGGCGTCTCGAGGGACGAGGGTGGGCGCTGTGGCACCGCTTGCGTCCGCGTCCCGTGGTTCGAGATGCGCTCGCCTAAATGCGCGAGCGCTCCTCACCACGAGGCGGGGATTATTTCAGCGCAGCTTCCGCAACCGCACATACAGCGCGCCTTCGCCGCCGTGCGTGACGTGCGCCTCCTCGAAGCTCAGCACGATGTCGCGCAGGTCCGGCAGGCGCAGCCAGTGCGGGACCTGGCGGCGCAGCACGCCGCGATCGGAATCGGCGCCGCGCGCGCCCTTGCCGGTGATGACGAGCACGAACTTGGCGCCGTCGCGCTGGGCGGCACGGAGAAAATACGCAAGCGCCGTGTGCGCCTGCGCCTGCGTCATGCCGTGCAGATCGATGCGCTTGTCGATCGTGGTGCGGCCGCGCGCGAGCTGCTGCCTCTCGCGCCGCGCCAGCGGGGCGATCGGCGGCGGGCCAGGAGGTTTCGCCGGCGGCGGCGCGGGCCATGCGACGATCTTCGTTGCCTTCGCGGTCTTGGCGGCTTTTGCCGGCGCGGGCGCCGCATTCTCGTCATTCGGCTTGCGCACCGCGCGCTGACGCAGCGGCTTCACGGCGCGCGCAATGCCGCGCCACAGCTCGCGTTCCTCCTCGCTCAGCGTGCGCCGGCTCACGGCTTGTGCTTCGGCTTCGCCGCAATGCCGCGCTCGGCGGTGCGTCCCGGCGGCGGAACCTTCGGCTGCGGCTGGCGGGCGATGAGCTCGACCGGGCGCGGCAGCGGCATCAGCATCTTGGCGCCGGCCTCGACCGGATCGATCTCGCGCGGGATCAGCATGGTGAAGATGCCGTGGTCCTTGATGCGTCCGCCCACCGTGCCGGCGAGCTTGCCGGCACCCCAATAGATGTCGGCGCGCGCCGGGCCGACGATGGCGGAGCCGGTGTCCTGCGCGATCATCAGGCGGCGGAACGGGGTCTTCAACGTCGCCGTATCGATCGGCAGCTGGGCTTCGATGAAGAACGGCGTGCCGTAGACGTGCAGCGCCTTGTCGACCGCGATCGAGCGCAGCGTCGTGAGCGGCAACCCTTGCCCACCGAGCGGCCCCTCGCCGTCGCCGAGGCCGACGATGCGGAAGAACACGAAGGCGCGGTTCTGCCGGCGCAGCTCGTTGGCACCGTCCGGGTTGTCGTGGATCCGCTGGCGGATACGGTCCATCGACATTTCCTCGCGCGACACCAGCTTGCGGTCGATCAGCACGCGGCCGATCGGCGTGTAGGGAAAGCCGTTGTGGCTGTCGTAGTTGATGCGCACCACAAGGCCGTCCTCGAGGCGGACGCGGGCCGAGCCCTGGATCTGGATGAACAGCGCCTCAGTCGGGTCCTTGACCCAGCAGATCTCCAGGTGCTTGCCGTCGAGCGCACCATCCTCGATCTCGCCGCGGTCGTAGTAGGGCACGAGCTTGCCGCCGGCGTCGCGGCGCAGCGACTGGCCGCTGTTGGGAAAGCCGACGCCGCTCGGCGTGCCGGCGGGCGGCAGCAGATCGGACGGCCGGCGATAGATCGGCGTGTGGAAGATGCCGGTCGGGAAGCGCGATCCGTCGACGATCGGCTCGTAGTAGCCGGTGAGGAAGCCGGCGCTGTCGCCGAGCTTTGCGATGCGCGCGGGACGGAAATTGTCCTCGAAGAATTTCTTCGCCGCCGCCGCGTCGAGCGAGCCGGCCTGCAGCGCGCGCTTGCAGACCGTATGCAGCGCCGCATACATCGGGCGGCTCTCGCCCGGCGGACGGGCGACCGCCGCGATCGGCCGGCAGCTCACCAGGAAGGTCGCGAACGCGGCCGCGTGGTCATCGGTGCGCCAGCCGTCGAGGTCGTCAAAGGAGACCGGCTCGAGCCGGGCGTCACGGATTTTCAGCGGGCTCGGTACGTCGGGCACCGCCGGCCCGGTCGGTTCGAACTTTTCAGCCTTGCGCGGCGGCGCGGCGTGGTGCGATCGCGTCACCACGCTGTGGCGATGGCGCGCGGCCGATGCGGACGCGGACAAGACGCATGCCAAGGCGAGGAAAACAGCTAGCGCCCTAATGCCGCGAACCCGAAGTTCGCACGATTTCGCGGCCGGCACGGTTGCGAACTTCGGGTTCAAAAGCGGCACTAGAATCATAGAGTTGCTAGTGTCCTTTCGATTCCGAAGTTCGCTCGGAGGTCGCTGCTAATGCCAGCGAACTTCGGAATCGGGACACTAGCCGTGCGGCGCATCAGTGACCCGCTTCGGTCGCCACGAGCTTCCAGTTGGGATCGCGCGACGTGAGCTCGCGCGCGAAGGTCCACACGTCGGTCACGTCAGTGACGCGGTCGGGATTGCCGTCGGTGACGTTGCCGGACTTGTCGCGCGTGACCGTGACGAGCTGGGAGACGAACCGCACGGTGACCTGGGCGGCGCGCCCGCGCAGCTCGGCGGCCGTGATGTCGGTCGCGTCGATCGCGACGAACCGCGTTTCCGCCGTGTCGCCGCGGCTCTCGCGGTCGCGGATGACGGCGTCGAAGCTGTCGAAGACCTCCTTCGCCAGCGCCTCGCGCAGGGTCCGCCGGTCGCCCTGCGCGAAGGCGACGACGATCATCTCGTAGGCGGCGCGCGCGCCGGTGAGGAAGTGACGCGGGTCGAAGCCCTTGTCGAGCGCGAGAATTGAATCGAGGCCGGCCGCGACGGCAGAACCGGAGGGCGCGATACCCTTCCAGCGATCGGCCGGCTCGACGGGCTCGGACGGCTCGACCGCCTTGGCGGCCTGCTCGATCGTGCGCGGCGGCAGGGTCACAACCTTGTCGCCGGCCGAGCCACGCACCGCATCGCGCGCCGAATAGGGATCATAGGGCGGCCGCTCGCGGCCGGTCCGCTGACCCAGCACGCTGCGCAGCTTGAGGAAGATGATCACCGCAAGCGCCAGCAAAATGATGGTGTAGATGTCGAACACGTCCTGCATGCTTTCGGCAGCCGATGGGAGGGCTCCCTGCGCCGTCAACGGCGACGCATCGGTCTTCTCACCTTCATGTAGTCACGCAACTTTGTCGATCCAGAGGCCGGGGGCCCTGGGCCGTCGCACGCCGCAACCCGAAATCCGCGCCGGCCCACGGACTTGGACGGTACGGCTCCGCACGCTCGCTGGACCAAACCGTGGATCAAGTCTTCTATGGACCAAGACCCGCGGACCGAGACCCGTTTTGGCGCGGCGCGCCCGCCCGCGATCGAGGCTTGTGTGGGCGCGCCGTACGGATAGCGTAGCCGGCGCGACCTTAGACCATCACGGGTGCGCCGCCAACCGGCGCGGACGAGACCAATGCGACTGGCCTTGCGGATCGCAATCGCACTGCTGCTGCTGCCGGCTGCCGAGGTGCTGGTGTTCCTTCTGGTCGCCTGGGCGATCGGGTTCTTCCCCGCATTCGCGCTCGTGCTGCTGACATCGTTCGCCGGAGGTGTCGTGCTGCGGCGCGTGGGCCGCGGCGGCCTCGCCGAGGTCCGCGGTGCGCTGGGCAACCGCGCGAGGCCGCCGGAGGGCCCTGAAAGCGGCCGCCTGTTCGTGGCACTCGGGGGAATTCTTCTGCTCCTTCCGGGGTTTATAACCGACATCCTGGGTGCCGGACTGCTCCTCGGGCCGACCCGTCGATGGCTCGGCGCCGCACTCGGCCAAGCATTTCGCCGCGATCAGCGCCGGGCCGGCACAACCGGCCCGGCCGTGATCGACCTCGAGCCGGGCGAGTGGCGGGCGATCCCCGACAAGAAGTCGCCGCGCCGCCGGCGTTGACCATCCGCGCCGCTCTTGTCGACGTTTGGCGGTTATCGCGGTCCAATCCTTGTGGCGGGTGAGCGCCTGTGTTAGCCACCGCCGTCCGGGCCGGTCCGCGGCAGATGACGCCGACCCTGCGCCGGAACGACGATTGCGATCACGCCGCTTCAAAATCCAAGGCAGCATCCAAGGCAGCAATCCAAGCCGGAAATTCAAGCCCTCGTCTGTATCCGTGGCCGGAGAACTAGAGTTTCATGACGACCTCGACGAATGGCGGCCAGACGCCCGCCGGCGTAACGCCGCCCCCGCAATCGCAGGCCCAGTTCCGCGTGCTGGCGCAATACACCAAGGATTTCTCGTTCGAGAACCCGAATGCCCCGCAGTCGGTGTCGGGGCAGCCGCAGCAACCCTCGATCAGCATCCAGATCAACGTCAACCCAAAGCAGCTGTCGAATACCGATTTCGAGGTCGAGCTCAAGCTCGAGGGCAAAGCCGAGTACAACAACACGATCTTGTTCGCGTTCGACCTGACCTACGCGGGCGTTTTTCACCTGCAAGGCATCCCGCAGGACAGCATCGGGCCGTTGATCATGATCGAGTGTCCGCGCATGCTGTTTCCGTTCGCGCGCGAGATCATCGCCGCCGCGGTGGTGAGCGGCGGGTTCCCGCCGCTGCTGCTCGATCCGGTCGATTTCGTCGGGCTGTATCAGCAGAAGCTCGCGCAGGCGCAGCAGCCTCAGCCGCCCGCTCAGGCGTAGACTTGGCGCACATCCTTGTCGGCGGACCCGCATCCACCCCCGATCAAGTCGGGGCCAGGCTTCCGCCGGGATATGCGCTAAGCGGCCGCGGGCGCCGCCGGCAAGTAATCGTTCCAGATCGGCTTGTCGCCGAGCGTCGCCACGAAGGCGCGATGCTCGACGCGGTCGGTGTCGCTCACGCGCGCCGGCAGCGGAATCGGACGCACGCGTAAGCTAACGGTAGCGCCGGCCACGCGCGCCGGCCCGGCGGCGGCCGCCGCAAGGCCGAGCTGCGCCTGGCGCGCCTCGATCAGCTCCAGGTAGAACGTCGGCCAGGAGCTCGGCGTCGACAAGGGCGGTGTGCTTGACGCGCTTCGATGCGTCGATGCCGAAGCGGGCGCACAGATCGTCGAGGCTGTTGCGCACGCCAACGAACTTGCGGCGCGCCAGCATCAGCGTGTCGACCAGCCGTTCGCGCGCGATCGAGACGCGGCCGCAGCGATCGAGCTCGGCATTGATGAAGCCGATGTCGAAGCTCGCATTGTGGATCACCAGCGGCGCATCGCCGATGAAGGCGAGCAGGTCATCGGCGATCTCGGCGAACAGCGGCTTGTCGGCGAGAAACTCGGCCGAGAGGCCATGCACCTTGAACGCCTCCTTCGGCATGTCACGCTGCGGATTGATGTAGCGATGAAACCGCTGGCCGGACGGAATCGAGTTGAGAAGCTCGATGCAGCCGATCTCGACCAGCCGGTCGCCACGGAAGGGATCGAGGCCGGTGGTTTCGGTATCGAGCACGATCTCGCGCATTCGGGTCCTATTCCCAGGTCATTGCGAGGAGGCCACCGATCCGCAGACTCATGCCTGTGCGGCTCGAGATTGCTTCGGGGTGCTGCGCACTCCTCGCAATGACGTTTACGGCCGCCTTCGCGGCAAGTGCTTCGCCTTGTCCAAAATCGCACGAACCTGGGCACGGGTAGAATCGAAATCCTGCGAGCTGTCCACGACAAAATCGGCGCGGCGGCGCTTCTCGGCGTCGGGCATCTGCTGGGCGAGGACGCGAGCGAGCTTCTCCTCGGTCACGCCGGGCCGGCTCATCACCCGTTCGCGCTGCATCGCGGGCGGCGCCGAGACGACCACGACGGCATCGCACCGGCGATCACCGCCCATTCGAACAGAGCGGGATGTTGAGCACCACGATCGCGGCGCCGGCAGCCTCGGCGAGCGCCGCCGTGGTTCGCCGGCGCGCGCGGCGAGCGCGACCTGTTCGATGCGATCGGCGACTACGAGGCGGCGATGCGCGACTACGGCTTCGGCGCGGCGTGCCGTTCGCTTACGGCGATGCGGCAGTCGGTGGACGTGCCGCCGCTCCGGCTCGCCTGGCAGCGCCTCGTCTTCCGCGCCATCGACCGCCTCCCGCCCGTCAAGCGATGGATGGCAAGCCACATAGGGCCGGGGTCAGGAGATTGTAGCCCGCATGGAGCCCTCGGGGCTTGCCTTCGGCAAGCCCAAGGACAGGCTCCGCGGAATGCGGGGCGAATTCGCCTTCCGCCGTCGCGCTGCGCGCTACGGCGGACTCGCCTGCGCAGGAACCCGCCGTAGCTCGCGTGAGGCTGCTGGTGCTGCCCCAGCCGCTTGAACCCCTGTCCCTGCAAAACGCGCAACGGTTTGGGCTGTAGCGCCGGCGGAATGTCGCCAACCTCATCGCGGAAGAGCGTTCCTTTGTCATCGACGATCGCCTCGAAGTTCTCCATTGTCTGAATAACCAGTGTCAAAAGGCTAGCAGCGGCGGTATGCCCGCACAATCATACTTTGGTATGTCTGTACTTTCTCGACATCGCTAATGAGCCACTGGCAATTAGTCGCCAGGGGGGCCTCATCTTTGGAGAGCGAAGTGCAACTCAAGGTTGCCACCGAAAACGCGGCCCGGCGTCACGTACTGGTCACCGGAAATCCTG
>CAVPGG010000333.1:0-15340 GCA_963703755.1 uncultured Pseudomonadota bacterium | reverse complement strand
CTCGGTCGCGGCCCACAGGTCGTAGGTCTCGGCGAACAGGCGCCCGGTATCGAGCGTGACGACGTTGATATCGGCCGGCTGCTCGGCGATGAGGTGCAGGATGACCTGGTCCTCGGCGCCGAAGCTGGTGGCAAAGACGATACGGCCCGCAACCTCGCGGCGGAATTCGCGCGATCCGCTCGGCCGCCGGCAGCGCGTACAGGGCGTCGGCGAGCTCCTCGGCCCGCGCCGGCGGAGCGCTGCTCGCGGCCGCATCCGCCGCCGTCGCGGCGCGCGCTCCGCTCACGTCGCTCACCCCCTCCCCGCCGTCGATCGCGAGCACCAGCCCGCCGCCGGCGATGCGGCCCGCGACGTCCAGCACCAAGCGCCCGGTGCGCGGGTTGGCGGCGTGGACATCCGCCGCGATCCGCTGCGCCAGCGCGATCTCGACCTCGCCGACGCTGTTGCGCGCGATCACAGGCGCGCCGGTCGGCGTCAGCGCGCCGGGATCGACCGCATGCTCGATGCGCGCGATCGTGCCGCGGCACTCGGCCATGCCGATGCGCACCGTGACCGCGGCGCCCGGCGCCAACGGCTCGTCGTGCAGCCAGAACACGCGCGCGCGCAGGCGGCGCACCGCGCGGCAGGGCATATCCGCCGCCGTGATGACGTCGCCGCGATCGACGAACACCGGCCGGTCGAGCGTGAGGCCGACCGATCGGCCCGCGCCGGCCGTGCGCGGCGGCGCTTCATCGGATGCCGGCCAGGTCTCGATCGACTGCACGCGCGCGCGCGTACCGCGCGGGGCGATCGCGATCTCGTCGCCGACCGCGAGGCGCCCGGTCGCGATGCGGCCCGCGACGATGCGGCGGTCGTCGAACCGGTAGACCGCCTGCACCGGGATGCGCAGCGGCAGGTCCCCGTTCGGCTTGGCGGCCGGGAAGCGCTCGAGCACGTCCATCACGGTCGGGCCGGTGTGCCAGGCCAGCGCGGCCGAGCGCTGCGCGACATTCTCGCCGCCGCGGGCCGAGATCGGGATGATGGCGGTGGCGCGCAGCCCGAAGCCCGCGAGCTGGCGCGCGATCTCGGCCTCGATCTCGTGGAAGCGGGCCGCGCTGAACGCGATGCGGTCCATCTTGTTGATCAGCACCGCGAGCCGGTGGATCCCGAGCAGATGCAGCAGGTAGGCGTGCCGGCGCGTCTGGTCGCACACGCCCTCCACCGCATCGACCAGGAGCAGCGCCGCGTCGGCCTGGGCGGCGCCGGTGATCATGTTGCGCAAAAATTCCGCGTGGCCGGGCGCGTCGATCAGCACGATCTCGCGCGACGGCGTGCGCAGGCGGATCTGGCTCGTGTCGAGCGTGATTCCCTGGTCGCGCTCGGTCTGCAGCGCGTCGAGCAGGAATGACCACTCGAACGGCATGCCGCGGCGCTGGCTCACGGCCTTGAGCGCGTCGAGCTTGCCGTCGGGCAGGCCGCCCACCTCGTGCAGAAGGCGGCCGATCAGCGTCGACTTGCCGTGATCGACATGACCCACCGTGACGATGCGGATCAGCGGCTTGCTGCCCGCCGGGCGGGGCGACGTTGCGGATTTTGAGACGAGGATGGTCATGGGCGTGCCTTCAACAATTGTCGTAGTCGTAGGTTGGGTCGACCACTGGCGAGACCCAACATTTGCGAAATCACAGATAGCCCGCGACGCGCAGGCGCTCGAAGGCGTCCTCGGACTCGTGGTCCATGGCGCGGCCGGCGCGCTCGGGGACCTTCGTGGCTTCGAGCTCGTGGATGATGGCGTCGATGGTCGCGGCCTGCGATGCGACCGGGAACGTGATGTCCTGGTCGCCGAGCGAGCGATAGCGCTTGCCGTCGCGCGCGAGATAGAGCGGGATGATCGGGATGCCTTCGCGCCGCGTGTAGGTCCAGATGTCGAGCTCGGTCCACTGCAGGATCGGATGAATGCGCAGATGCGCGCCGGGCGGCGGCGCCGCATTGAACTGATCCCAGAACTCCGGCGGCTGGTCGTGCACGTCCCATCCGCCCGCGAGGCCGCGCGGCGAGAACACCCGCTCCTTGGCGCGGGTCGGCTCCTCGTCGCGGCGGATGCCGGCGATCAGGCCGTCGAAGCCGTATTTCGCCAGCGCGAGCTTGAGCCCCTCGGTCTTGCGCGCGGCCGAGCGCGCGGCCGGCGGCAGCGTCGGGTCGACGCGCTCGAGCGGCGGGCAGGCCTCGACCTTGAGGTCGAGATCCCATTGCGTCGCGTAGCGGTCGCGGAACGCGTACATCTCGGCGAACTTCTTGCCGGTGTCGACGTGCAGGACCGGAAACGGCACGCGTCCGAAGAACGCCTTGCGCGCGATCCAGATCATCACGTTGGAGTCCTTGCCGAGCGACCACAGCAAGGCGATGCGCTTGAGGCGCGCGAACGCCTCGCGAAAGATGAAGACGCTCTGCGCCTCGAGCTCGTCGAGCCGGTCCACCGCGGTCACTCCGCCCGCGGCGCCGGTGCGCCCGTCCGTTCACGGGCAACTTGCGTCTCTTTTTTGCAGTGCGGCCTCATTGGTCTTTCCACGTCACGCTTTGCCTGGAGTAGAATATTATTCTACACAATCCTCGCAAAGTCTTTCTATACGGAAAATAATTCTCGTCAATCCCGGAATTGACCAGAATGGCTTCGCTCGTGGGAATAGCCCGCCGATTTCCGATCCGCAACGCTCATGCGGCCGTTCGGCGCCACGGAAACAACGCCCGCAGCGCCGGATCGCGCAGCCACAGCCCGGCCCACATGACCACGCCGAGATAGACGCCGAACAGGTCGTGGCTCAGCAGCGGATCGTCGTGACGCAGGTGGCTCGCGATCGCGCCGCCGAACACCCCCATGAACAGGATCGCGCCGAGCACCGCGGTGCGCGGCACGATGTAGAGCGCGAGAAGGATCGTCTCCAGCACGCCGATCCAGAAGCCGATGCCGGCGCGATAGCCGAGCTCGATCATCGATTGATCGACGATCGGCAGCCGCAGCCACTTGATGCCGACGTCGAACAGCATGAACAGGATGAACAGGCCGGTCAGCGCCCAGCCGGTCCAGGACATGAGTTTGGCGCGCATGATGCAATTCCTCCGTGATCGCGTGTCGTCAGCAAGGACGCCGCTGGATCGCGCGATCCGACACGACCGGAAAAATTAATTCGGGACTGACACGCGAAGGCTCGCTGGGCGTAAGGACTCGAACCCGGAGTGGCGGAGTCAAAAGATTCCGCCACGCGCAAGATCAATCATACTTCATGCCGCTCTGCGCCACGACCTTGGACCAGCGCTCCGCTTCCTTGCGGATGAACGCCGCGAATTCGGCGGGGGTATCTGTCGCCGGATAGAGCCCCGCCGTGTCCGCTTTCGCCTTGATGGCGGGATCAAGCAAAATCTTCGCGACCTCGCGCGCAAGCTTCTCGACGACGGCCGGCGGCGTGCCCTTGGGCGCGACGAGGCCCAGCCAGACCACGATCTCGTCCAGGTTCGGCACGATCGCGGTGACGTTCGGAACGTTAGGCGCCAACGGAAACGGACGGCCGTCGAACTTGGCGAGCACGCGAAACTGACCGCCTTCGATCAATGAGGCCGCCGCCGAGGGGCCGTCGAACGCGAACTCGACGCTTCGCGTCAACAGGCCACGCGTGACTTCCGCGCTGCCGTTGTACGGCACCAGCACGGTGTCCACGCCGGCCGCCTTGTTGAACAGGTAGCCGGTGAGCTTGGTCGTGATGGTGCCGGCGCCATAGTTGAGCTTCCCGGGTTGCGCCTTGGCCTTGGCGATCAGCTCTTGCACGGTCTTCACGTCGCTCGCCGCATTGACGATCAACAGCTGCATGGTCTTCGCCACCAGCGTGATCGGCGCAAAATCATGGAGCGGATTGTACGGCGGGGTGCGGTAGAGATATTGGTTCATCGCCAGCGTCGAATCGATCGCCATCAGCATCGTGTAGCCATCCGGGGCCGCTTTCGCGACGACCTGCGCACCAAGCACCGTGTTGCCCCCGGGCCGGTTCTCGATCACGACCGGCTGGCCCCAATCCGCGCTCATTTTCTGGCCGATCAGTCGCGCGAGCACATCCGAGGGCCCGCCCGCCGGAAACGGGACGATGATCCGGATGGCCCGATTGGGAAACGCCGCCGCATCCACGTCCAGGCGCGGCTGCGCGTGGGCGAGCCTGATCGACAATACCGACACGGCGGCGATGGCGATCGCGCGATGGAGCAAATTCATGGCACGTCCCTCATCCGGCGGCCCCCAATGAACGGGGCGCGACGCGCGCACTATATTCCGGCGCGGCTTGGCAAGGCGATGGGCTTCGGATGCGTCAACGTTCCACCACGGTCTGCCTCATGCGGGCGTGGCACCTGGCGAACCGCGCCCGCCCGCCGACCTGCGCGGAGCTGCAGGATGGCTCATGCAGGGCGCCGCCGACGTGGTCGACGACGATGCGCACAACGACAACGTCGACCACACCGGGGCGAGGTTCAAGCGGGCCGACGTACTCGGGGCCATGCAGGCGATGATCGCCGGGCCATCGGGGTCCTGAGAACGCAGTCGCCGGTCCGCCACGCGGCGGTCATCTCGTCGTCGTCCACGGCTCGGTGATCCGACCCGGTAACGTCGTGCATTTCGACAGGTATGCGTTGCCGTAGCGTCCGCTCGCGCGGGCCTCGGTGCGATCAACGGGCATCCGCGCGCTCGCGCGAAAAACTGCGCAGCTGCGCTTGTTGGGCGGGAATTTGCAAAGAAAGGAAGGCGGCGCTATTTTTCCTCCGTAGACTGACCGCACTGCGAACTTATCCCCGGTCATCTACGGACAACGTGCTTGCCTGAGCGCCGCCCCGCATTCGTCAGGCCATCCTCTTGCTCTTTGGCCGCTTCTTGGCCTTCTTTTTCGTCTTCTTCGCTGCCTTCTTCGCCATGTCCTATCTCCTTTGGCTGGGGAAGAATCGTCAGTTGAATGATTCAAGGCGCGCAACCCTTCTTTGTCAATCGCGAGAGCGGCGGTGACGCGGTCTTTCAACAGCGGTCGCAATTTGTCCCGGTGCAAATGCGGCAGCTTGATCGAAGCGAGCGCTGCTGTCGCCGCAATGTGCTGCTCCACAGCTGCAAGTCACAGTCCGATCCCATGCCGCGATCCATAGACAATGCCGTTCGGCGTCGCCTCGGTCGGTCGAGCATCCTGCGCATCCTGGGACCGGACATGTTCGCGCAATGCACGGCGATTTGGGTCCCCGGCACCGTCGCGTGGTGCAACTTCGACCTTGCGAGAAGCATGGGATTCCGCGTTCCGCGCTCGAACCGCATGAGCGCCGGGCTGCACGACCAGCTCGTCTCGGCATTTTCCTATCGACTGTTGCCGAAGGCCGACGGATTTGCCGGCCAGAGGCGGCTCACGCTGTTTGCCGATCGATACGGCGGCGAGCGCATCGGCGACCACGGCGGTTCCGCGCGGGGTGCGCTGTATCCCTGGGGCGATCTGTTTCTGAAGGGTATCGGGGCCACCCCTTTGCTCCGCGATCATCCCGATGATTTCTATCATTCGCACGGGGGCATGCATTTGTGGCACGGCCTCTATGTCGCCGCGCTCGGAGAGCTTTGCGCCAACCTGTTCGCCAACGGGTCCACCCGTATCCTGGCGGTGATCGACCAAGGCGACTACACGGCTTATCCATCCGGCGAGCTCATTCCCCGCGGCATCGAGGTGCGCGTCGGCTCGCATTTGCGACCCGCTCACCTGCTGCTGCGGCGCAACGTGGCCGTGCCGCCGGCATGGAAGCTTTTCCTGGCGATGACACGTGCGAGCGGCCAGCTCGTCATGTCGCGCTCGTTGCGACCACGACGGCCCGATCTGCGCGGCACGATGCTGCGGATACTCGACGTGCACGCGCGCGCGGCGGCCGAGCATGCGCGCTGGCGCCTCCCGCACGTCGCCATCTCTCCCTCCAACCTGCAACTGGACGGGGCGCTCCTCGACCTGGCGCAGTCGCGCACCAACCCCCGGTCGGTGCCGATGGTGCCGGAGCCGCGGGTGCCTCATACCTGGATTCCCCGCAGCGACTACATGGAGCGCCTCAACTCGCTCAGGCTGACCTACCGTGCGGTCCGACGCAGCCTGAGCAAGCGGCAAATGCGCCGCTTGAGCGCCGGACCGCTCCAGGTCGATGCGGAGATGGAGAAGGCTTATCGCCGCCACCTCGACATCGCATTGCTGCGCGCGGCCGGGATCAAACAGGTCGCCGCGGAACGCATCCGGCGGGATGCGCCGGCGCTGGTCCGCGAATTCGCCGACACGCTGGCGGGGCTTTCGCGGCTCAGCAACCCGGCCGCGGCGGGTCGGGTGAGAGCATACGGTGAGCGCGCCGGCGTGGCCAACGTCTTCGGAATGCTGCGCCTTCTTCCGTCACGCTACTTCAAGCATCCCGGCCGTGATCTGACCGATGCCATCCGTTCAGGACTCCGGCTGGTCTATCTCGGCAGTCGCAAGCGCGTCGCACGGCACAAGCGCGTGTGCAAGGCGTTGAGCGCGGAGCTCGCGAGGCTCTACCCGGCCATCATGAAGGCGTGCCGGCGCCTGGCGCTTTGCGCGTATCGCAACGCCGCCGCGATGGCGCGGTCAATTCGAGCGCGCGCCGAGTTCGAGAATCGCCCGATCGCGGATTTCTATTTCGACGCGCGCCACAAGACCTTCACCGGCGCGGCGCTTCAATACCGCAAGGACATGAGCTTCGAGGCGCTCCGCCGATCGACGGACGGGATGCTCGCAGCGTCCCTGCGCAATGTCGATGCGCTGCTGACGCGGGAGCCGGCCCGCCGCCTCGGGAAATGGAGCTGGGAGCTGCAGGCCCGCACCATCGCCGGCATAAGCTACGCCGTGCTGACGTCGAACGGGCGACGCGCGAAGCCTCGCCTGCAGGTCCGGTTCGTCGTCAAGCGGCATCGGGGCGGATTTCTGGCCGATCTGCCGGGCGCGCCTGCGCTCACGCCCGATCAGGTTCGCAGCCTGCGATACGTCTACAGCGTCGACCAATGGGCAACGCAGCGCGTGGCCCGCGGCCGGGTTCGCCGTACGCACGGCGGCAACGTCATCATGTCCTTCACGGAAGTGCGTTCGGACGCGCCCTACGGCATGCTGGAGGGCTACTTCATCGCCGGCCGCGGGCGGGGGCGCATCGTCAAAGACGGCGCCGAGCCGTTCCGCGGATACGTCTTCGCCTTTCCGGATGACGCCGAGCTTGCTTGCATCATCGCGGCGCGCCGGGCGCGCCGTCGCCGGCGCTGACCTCGGGTTTCGGCGACGCGAAGGTTCGTTGCCGCCGCGGGCGAAGCGGTTGAGGGCTCCCACGCAGAGTGATCTGCGCTTCGGTCGGCTCGCCGGGCGCCAGGATTCGAACCTGGGAATGGCGGAATCAAAAGCCTCGAAAAGTCATTGATTTATCTGCGATATTTCCCGCCATGTTGCACCCGTGTTGCGCCCGAATGAAGAGAAAAATCCGCCATACGCGGCACTCTCATTTGCCGCCAAAGCGGCGCGCTTGCGCCGCATGCGGCATGAGAAAATCCGCCAGCTGCGTGACGACGATTGTCAATTGGCGGCTCAGGCGCGGGCCGGCTCATGGGCAAGTCGAGGAGGTCCTGGCCTTTATCCAAGAGCGCAAATTTGTTTGCGTGTGGTGGGCTATTTCTGGAGCGGCGCGCGCTGGGTGAGCTCGGCGCCGAAATTGTGGGCGTTGCAACGCTTGGCGAGCGTGAAAGCGTCGTCGAGCGCGTACAGGAACGTCCCCGGGTTTTTCACAATTCACCGGAACAACCGCGCCCGATTGCCCTGTGCTCGACATTCTCGACACCCGCCGACTCCAATAAATGAGGAAACCGGCGGCAGTGTTCATGCTGACAGGCCAGAAGACCTCGGCGCCGTCCGGATAGGAGCGGAGTGAAGGCGAGATGAGGACTCAAGAGCTCGGGCGGCGGCGAGGCGCCCTCGCTCACCACTCAGGCGCCGGCACCGCGCGCGGGGAGACGTGACGGGGGTGCGCGGCCCGCCGTGCGCTTGCCGACGATCGACGTGCCGCAGGCCCTTCGTGAATTCTTGTCTGCCGTCGTCCGATTCGTGGTAGCCTGACGCGAATGTCTTTCTCGCCGGCCATCTGCATTCGACGCCCGCGCCGCATCATGGCGGTGGTGCTCGCCTATGCGCTTGCGCTCCAGGGATTGATCGCGAGCGTCGGGCTTGGAATGTCGGCAGCCTCGGCTGCGGGCAACATCGACCTCGTTGTCTGCAGCTCCGTCGCGTATGCCGGCATTGCGGCATCGCCGGCCGGTGGTGGCCGGGACAAGAACGATCATCGGCCGCAATGCCCGTTCTGCTTCGTCGCGGCGCAAAGCGCCGGTTTTCCGGCGACGCCCGGCGATGCCGCCGTCGTTCCCGTCAGCGCGGCGCGGAACGTATCCAGGCTGCGCTACGGCATCGCCGGCAGCCGTGTCGTCGTCTCGTCGCTTCGCCGCAGCAACGGCAATCCGCGCGCTCCGCCTCGCTTCTCCGTCTGACGCTCGAACCGCTCCCGCCCGCGGGAGCTCCGACTCATGCGCCTACGGAGAACAATGCTATGACTCGCTTGCTTAAGCTCACCGCGACCGCGGCCCTATTCTTCGCTACCGCCCTGCCGGCTCTTTCGCAAAATGCCTCGATCCTAGTGGAAAAACCCTGGGCGCGGGCGACGCCCGGCGGCGCCAGCACCGGCGCCGTCTACATGACGCTCGACAACAAGTCGAATGCCGCGGACCGGCTCATCGGCGCCTCGACGGACGTAGCCGCGAAAGCTCAGGTCCACGAGATGAAGGTCGTCAACGGCACCATGCAGATGCGCGAGGTCGCCGGGGGTCTCGCCATTCCGGCCGGCGGATCGGTGGCGCTCAGGCCGGGCGCCTATCACCTCATGCTGATGGGGCTGAAGAAGCCGCTCAAGGCCGGCGACAGCTTCCCGTTGACGCTGAAGCTCGAGAAGGCCGGCGAGGTCACGATCACGGTGCCGGTCGAGGCCATGGGTGCGACCGACGCCCCGATGCCGGGCATGAACCACATGGGTCCTATGGACCATATGGATCATACGAAGTGATGCGCCGCAGTCACTTGATTCTGGCGGTAATGGCCGCGAGTGCGGTCATTGCCGCCGGCCTCGGCTGGTCAGTCACCACCTGGCTCGGCGACGTGAAGGCGCAGATCGGCTCCGCCGCGATCGGCGGACCGTTCAACCTGGTCGACGACAAGGGTGCGCCGGTGACCGAGGCGGCCCTGCGCGGCCGCCCATCGGTGATCTATTTCGGCTACACCTTCTGCCCGGAGGTCTGTCCGACCACGCTCAGCGATCTCGCGCGCTGGATGAAGGCGCTTGGTCCCGATGCGGACAAGCTCAACTACGTGTTCGTGACGGTCGACCCGCAACGCGACACGCCGAAGGTGATGCACGAGTACGTCAATGCCTTCGACCCGCGCATCCGTGGGTTCACGGGAACGCCGGAGCAGATCGCCAAGGTGGCGCAGGAATATCGGGTCTACTACCAGCGCGTGCCGACGTTGGACGGCGGTTACGTGATGGATCACGCGTCAACGCTCTACCTGATGGGCCCCGACGAGAAGTTCGTCACGCTGATCCACTACCAGGAGGATGACGCCTCCGCGGTCGGCAAGCTCAAGAAACTCGCGGCGCTCGCGGGTGCGTCGTGAACCGCGCCAGCTTCCGCAGCCGCCGCGCGCAACGGACGCGTGGCGTCAGCGCCGAAGCCCAAGTCGGCAAGGTGGCTCGGCAATGCCAAACGACCCGGCTGCGCGAGGAGCCGTTACGCCCAACGATTCGATGAAGAAGTGAGGTAGCGTGCCATGAATATCCAGAGGCGCCAAAATCTGCGCGTGCTGCTGCCCTGCATGGCGTTCATCGGCGTCATGATCGGCCTCGTCGCCTATTCGCCGACGCTCTATCGGATGTTCTGCGCGGCAACCGGATACGGCGGAACGACGCAGCGGGTTTCTGCGGCGTCGGCATCGATCTCCGACCGCACCATCACGGTGCGGTTCGACAGCAACGTTGCTCCCGACCTGCCTTGGCGGGTCGAGCCGGTCCAGCGCGAGGTGAACGTTCATCTCGGCGAGCAAAAGCTCGTATTTTTCACCGCCGAGAACCTGAGCGGTCGAGCGTTCGTCGGACACGCGACATTCAACGTGACGCCGGAGGAGACCGGCATCTATTTCAACAAAATCCAATGCTTCTGCTTCGACGACGAGCGGCTCAACGCCCACGAGAAGGTCGATATGCCGGTCGTTTTCTTCGTCGACCCCGCCATGGCGACCGACAGCGAGACGTCCGACGTGAACACGATCACGCTTTCCTATACGTTCTTCGGAACGACCGATTCCGAGAAGGCCAAGGACCTGTCCCGGTTCGTCGCCGGCGGCGAACCGAATCCCGCGCGTGGACGACAGCTCTTCGCCGAGCGCTGCGCCGCCTGTCACGCTCTCGACGTGAACAAGGCCGGCCCGATGCTCGCAGGGGTCTTCGGCCGACGTGGCGGCTCTGCGAGCGGTTACCAATACTCGGCTGCGCTCCGCAGCGCCGGCCTGACGTGGTCTGCCGACAACCTCGACCAGTGGCTCGCCGATCCCCGCAAGTTCATAGCCGGCGCCAGAATGCCCGTGCGCGTCCTCGATCCGTCGGCGCGCCGGGACATCATCGCCTATCTGCGGGCTGAGAGTGAGCTATCTAACCGATCCCCGCGAACGTCGCTCGCTGCGGCCCCAGGTCAGCAACATCACAGCCAATGAGGGGGAGATTTCACACTGACATTCGGACCTTTGGCGCGGCGCGAGATATGAAAAGCCACTCGGTGCTGATCTCGGGAATAGGCGTCGCCGGGCCGACGCTCGCCTATTGGCTCGACCAGTTCGGCCACCGGGCGACCCTCGTCGAGCAGGCGCCGCGCTTGCGCGGGGGCGGCTACGTGGTCGATTTCTGGGGCGTCGGTTACGACGTTGCGGAGCGCATGGGGCTTCTCCCGGCGCTGCGGCGCGAAGGCTACGACGTGCAGGAGCTGCGTTTCGTTGATGCGCGTGGCCGGCGTGTCGGTGGCTTCGGCGTCGACGTTTTCCGCAAGCTGACCGGCGGGCGCTATCTGAGCATCGCGCGCAGCAGTCTCGCGGCGGCGATCTACGGCGCGGTCGAGGGGCGCTGCCAAGCGATCTTCGGCGACCGGATCACCAGCCTCGAGCAGGATGGCCTCGGCGTCAACGTCCAATTCGCGCACGCGCCGGCGCGCCGATTCGACTGCGTGGTCGGCGCGGACGGCCAGCATTCGGCCGTGCGCGGGCTCGCGTTCGGCAGCGAGGACCGGTTCGAGCATCATCTCGGCTATACGGTCGCGGCTTTCGAGACCGAGGGTTATCGGCCGCGCGACGACGACGTCTATGTCAGCTTTTGCCTGCCTGGTCGGCAGGTCGCGCGCTTCGCCCTGCGCGGCGACCGCACGCTCTTTCTGTTCGTGTTCGCGACGCCACCCGGCCCAGCCGGTGCGAACGACGCCGAGGCGCACAAGGCGATGCTTCATGCTGCGTTCGGCGCCGCCGGATGGGAGTGCCCGCAAATCCTGCGACTGCTCGACCGCTGCGACGACCTATACTTCGACCGGGTCAGCCAGATCCGCATGACAGGTTGGTCGCGCGGGCGGGTCGGGCTCGTCGGCGACGCGGCCTTCTGTCCGTCGCTGCTGGCGGGCCAGGGGTCGGCGCTCGCCATGGCAGCCGCCTATGTGCTCGCGGGCGAGCTTGCCACGAACAGCATCGAAACGGCATTCTCGCGCCATGAGCAGCGCTTGCAGGCGTTCATCGCCGGCAAGCAGGACGCCGCACGGCGTTTCGCGACCTCATTGGTTCCGGCAACGCGGCTCGGCTTGTTTGTGCGCGATCAGGTTACCAAGCTCTTCCGCATTCCCTTCGTCGCCCACGGAGTGCTCGGGCGCAGCCTGCTCGACCGCTTCGAGCTGCCGAGTTATCCGATTCGATAGCTAGCGCTCGCGGTGAGGCTCTTGCACCGCCGTCAGCGCCGCAACGTTCGGCCGCGCGTGGTCCGCGACGTCGCGCCGGTCAGGCATCGGCCTCGCCGTCGCGGACGAGGACGATGGGGACACATCGGACATGACATGAACGCGGTCCGTGTCGGCGCGATTGACATTATATATCAATCGATACAAAATGCTGCTTCGGTAGGCGCGATTTTCTGAGCGGGGCGCATCGATCGCACTCAGTCACGGTAAAGCGGCTGCAACTATCGAAGGGGATGAGTCATGCTTGAGCTCTATCACAGCATCAATTCGGTCTGCGCCCAGAAGGTGCGCCTTGCGTTGTGCGAGAAGGAACTGACGTGCAAGGAACATCTGATGACGCTCGGCGGCGATCAATTCGATCCGGCCTATGTCAAGCTCAACCCCAACGCGGTCGTCCCGACCCTGATCCATGACGGGCAGGCGATCGTCGAGTCGCTCGGTCATCCTGTACTACCTCGACGAGGCCTTTCCCGGGAAGCCGCTCATGCCCGCGGCTCCGCTGGCGCGCGCCAAGGTGCGGCTGTTCAACAAGCTGATCGACGAATATGTGCACAATTCGTGCACGATCCTCACCTTCGCGACCGCGTTCCGCCCCGGTCTGTTGAAGCTTGCGCCCGAAGCGCGCGAGGCCATGCTGGCGAAATCGCCCAGCAGGAAGCGCGCCGAATACAAGCGCGACGTTGCGGCGCACGGCCTCGAGTCCGGCTACGTCCTGGAGGCCCTGGAGCATCACGAAAAGCTGCTCTCCTGGATGGAGGGCGCGATGACGAGCGGACCCTATCTTGCGGGCGAGACCTATTCACTCGCCGACGTCGCGGTGATCCCCTACATCCTGCGGCTCGAGCTGCTCCGCCTCGCGCGCATCTGGGACAAACGTCCGGGCGTCGCGGCGTGGTGGGAGCGCGTGCGCGCCCGACCCTCGACCGATCAGGCGATCCTCAAGCGGATGACCGATGCCGACGCGGCACCGTTCCGCAACCTCGAACCCGATCCGTGGCCGAAGGTACGCGGTCTCCTCCAAGCCGCCTGACACAATGCCTGTTGAACGCAACGCAAACCGGAGTCCCTCCATGTCGCTCAAAGAGCAACTCGCCGAATACCGGGCCGCCTGGCATCAACGCGTTCCTGCCGAGCGCAAGGCCATCCTGGAACGGCACATCGAGCAGCTGCGCACCGGCGCGATCGCCCGCACGATGCTGAAGGTCGGCGACCGCGCGCCCGCGATCGTGCTGCCGAATGCCAAGGGCGAGACGGTCGATGTCGGCGCGCTGCTCCGCAAGGGACCCGTGATCGTCACGTTCTATCGCGGCGGCTGGTGCCCCTATTGCAACCTCGAACTCAAGGCCTATCAGGAGATGCTGCCGCAGATCGCGGCAGCCGGCGCATCGCTGGTTGCGATCAGCCCGGAGAAGCCCGACGAGTCGCTTTCGACCGCGGAGAAGAACGCACTCACGTTCGAAGTGCTGAGTGACGTCGGCCAGAAGGTTGGGCGGGCGTTCGGCCTCGTCTACGAGTTTACCGAGGAGCTCAAGCGCGCCTACCAGGGATTCAATCTGGACATCCCGGCACGCAACGGCGCGCCGGACGAATGGGCGCTGCCGGTGTCGGCAACCTACGTGGTCGATCGCGACGGCTCCATCGTCTACGCATACACGGATGCCGACTACCGCGATCGCGCCGATCCGCGCGATGTGATCGCGCATGTCGTCAAGAAGGCGGCGGCCTGAACGGTATGGCGAGGCCGCGAGAATTTGACGAAGGGACCGCGCTGGAGGCGGCGATCGATTGCTTCTGGAAGAACGGCTATGAGGCGACCTCGGTCCGCGATCTCGCGGCCAGCATGGGGATCTCGGCGCCGAGTTTGTACAACGCCTATGGCGATAAGCACGCGCTGTTCGTCCAGGCGCTGGAACGGTATCTCGACCACTCGACACGCGCGCGCATCCAGCGCCTCGAGAAGGCGCTGCCGCCCAAGCAGGCGGTGCGCCGCTTCATCGAGGATATCGTCGACCGCTCCGTCAGCGACCGGGAGCGGCGCGGCTGCTTCCTGGTCAACTCGGCGCTCGATGTCGCCCCGCATGACACGGAGCTTGGCGCGCTCATCGCCGAGCGGCTGGGCGAGATCGAGGCGTTCTTCCGGCGGTCGATTCAAGCCGCGCAGGCCGACGGGACCATCCCGGCCGATCGGTCCGCAAAGGATGTCGCGCGCCTGCTGCTCGGCGTGCTGCTCGGCATTCGCGTGCTCGCCCGTTCGAAGCCCGAGCGCGCCCTGCTCGAGGGCGTGGCGCGGCCCGCGCTTGCCCTCCTTGATTGAACCCCTAGTCGAGGAATAACCCGATGATCGATCTTTATTACTGGACTACGCCCAACGGCCACAAGATCACGATCTTTCTCGAAGAGGCGGGCGTTCCCTACACCGTCGTTCCGGTGAATATCAGCAACGGCGACCAGTTCAAACCAGACTTTCTTGCGATCTCGCCCAACAACCGCATGCCGGCGATCGTCGATCACGCGCCCAAAGACGGGAGCAAGCCGATCTCGGTGTTCGAGTCCGGCGCCATCCTGCTTTATCTCGCCGAGAAGGTCGGCAAGTTCGTTCCCCCCGATCTGCGCCGCAGGGTTCCGGTCACCGAGTGGCTGTTCTGGCAAATGGGCGGCCTCGGTCCGATGGCCGGCCAGAACCACCATTTCAGCCAGTATGCGCCGGAAAAAATTCCCTATGCGATCGACCGATACGTGAAGGAGACCAATCGGCTGTATGGCGTACTCAACAAGCGCCTCGCGGACCGCAGGTTTGTCGCCGACGACTACTCGATCGCGGACATGGCCATCTATCCGTGGATCGTTCCTTACGAGCGCCAGGGACAGAACCTGGAGGACTTTCCCCACCTGAAGCGATGGTTTGAGAGCATGAAGGACCAGGAGGGTCTGCTGCGCGGCGTCCATCGGTGCCCAACGCTACCCGGGCCGGGGTGGCGGGTGCGCACGGTTGGGCTTCGCCAGGCCCGGCATGACGTAAGTTCAGACTCACACATTTGCGGTGGTGGAGGGAGCTGGATGTCCGACGAGGTGGTGCGGCTGCGCCGGGGTCGGCGTCCGGCGCGGCGGGTCGATGCTGTACACTGCTATCCGGTACACGGAACGGCTTGGTGAAGCGAGGGCAGTGCGTTCAGTTGGGAGCAAAGGGGACTCTTACGACAATGCCGCGGCGGAGGCGCTGAATAGCCTTTACAAACGCGAGCC
>CAVPGG010000332.1:0-19586 GCA_963703755.1 uncultured Pseudomonadota bacterium | reverse complement strand
AAAGAGGTCACCTACAAGAAGATCGACGAGGAGAAGAAGCAGGAGTTCAACGACGTCACCAACGCCTGGCTTGGCATCACCGACGAATACTGGGCGGCCGCGCTGCTGCCCGATCCCAAGCTCAAGCTCAATGTCACGTTCTCGTCGCGCGACGAGGGGTCGATCAAGACCTACCAGACCGATTATCGGCTTCCCGCGCAGGTGATCGCGCCGGGGGCGACCGCCTCGGTGAGCGGGCAGCTCTTTGCCGGCGCCAAGGAGGTCCACACCGTCAACGACTACAACAAGCGCCTCGATCTCAACCACTTCGACCTGCTGATCGACTGGGGCCTGTTCTGGTTCTTCACCAAGCCGCTGTTCGAGTTCATGGACCTGATCAACCATTGGGTCGGCAATTTCGGCGTCGCGATCCTGATCGTCACGGTGGTGATCAAGGCGCTGTTCTTCCCGCTTGCCAACAAGTCCTACGCGTCGATGGCCAAGATGAAGGCCGTGCAGCCCGAGATGCAGAAGCTGCGCGAGCGCTTTCCGGACGACAAGGCGAAGCAGCAGCAGGAGCTGATGGCGCTGTACAAGCGCGAGAAGATCAATCCGGTCGCCGGCTGTCTGCCGATCCTGATCCAGATCCCGGTGTTCTTCGCGCTCTACAAGGTGCTGTTCACCACCATCGAGATGCGCCATGCGCCGTTCTTCGGCTGGATCCACGACCTCTCGGCGCCCGATCCGACCAACGTCTTCAACCTGTTCGGCCTCATCCCGTCGATCCGACCGCGCTGCCGATGATCGGCAGCTTCCTTCACATCGGCGTCTGGCCGCTGATCATGGGCGTGACCATGTGGGCGCAGATGAAGCTCAATCCACCGCCGCCCGACCCGGCGCAGCAGGTCATCTTCTCGTGGATGCCGGTGATCTTCACCTTCATGCTGGCGAAGTTCTCCGCCGGCCTGGTGATCTACTGGGCGTGGAACAACACGCTCTCGGTGACTCAGCAGTCGATCATCATGAAGAAGCACGGCGCCAAGATCGAGCTGTGGAACAACGTCAAAGGCGTGTGGCCGAAGGGCCTTTGGGAAAAGCTGAAGGCGCTGTTCCGCAACAATCGAACGAAATTGTAAGCGCGGTCTGATCTCGATCGCGGTCGCGATCGCGCGGCTCATCCATGTCCACCACCTCATTCACGCCGGCGGAAACCGAAACCGGGCGCAAGCTGTTCGCGGCGGAATGGCGCTTCCTCTCGGCGGCCGGCTCGCTCAAATCGCTGCCGTCCGCGGTCGGCGTCGAGATCGCGTTTGCGGGCCGCTCCAATGTCGGCAAGTCGAGCCTGATCAACGCGCTCACCAATCGCAATGCGCTGGCGCGCACCTCGCACACGCCCGGCCGCACCCAGGAGCTGATTTTCTTTGCCGGCGGCGGGCCGCTCACCCTGGTCGACATGCCGGGATACGGTTACGCGTCCGCGCCCAAGACGAAGGTCGCGGCCTGGACCAGGCTCATCCGCGCCTATCTGCGCGGCCGCACCAACCTGGCGCGCGTCTACGTCCTGGTCGATGGGCGGCACGGGCTCAAATCCGCCGACGCCGAGATGCTCGACCTGCTCGATGAGGCCGCCGTGAGCTACGAGATCGTGCTGACCAAGAGCGACGACGTGAAGGCCGGCGCGCTCCAGGCGACGGTCGATGCGGTCGCCGCTGCGGTGCGCAAGCGGCCGGCCGCCTACCCGGACGTGCTGGTGACCTCGGCGCGCACCGGCGCCGGGATGGGCGAGCTGCGCGCCGCGGTCGTACGGCTGCTGGCCGAGAAGGCATGAACGGAGGGCGCCCCATGACGGCGACGGTCCTGATCGCGCTCGCCGGCCTGATGGGTGCGGCCGGCGTCATCCTGCTCGCGGCCGGCGCCCACGCGGCCCCGGGCGCCGGCCTCGACAGCGCCGGCCAGGTGCTGCTCTTCCACGCGGCGGCCGTGATCGCGGCCGCCGCGGCCCTCAACCAGGGACTGCTGTGGCGGCCGCTCGCGCTCGCGGCTGCGGTCGGCTTTGTCGTCGGCACCATCCTGTTCTCCGGCGACATCGCGTTGCGCGCCTTCGCGGGCCACCGCCTGTTTCCATTGGCCGCGCCGGGCGGCGGCTTCGTCCTGATCGCGAGCTGGCTCGCCGTCGCCGGCGCCGCGATCGTCGCACTCCTGCGCGGCTGACCCTTTCGCGCCGCCGCGGCTGCGGTTACAAAACCGCACCGCAACCGGGAACCCGCCCCTATGGCCGTCAGCCCCTACGACATCGCCCGCGTCCTGTCGGAAGCGCTGCCGCACATGCAGCAGTACGACGAGGAGATCGTCGTGGTGAAATACGGCGGCCACGCCATGGGCGAGGAGGCGAGCGCGCGCAGTTTTGCGCGCGACATCGTCCTGCTCGAGCAGACCGCCGTGAACCCGGTCGTCGTGCACGGCGGCGGCCCGCAGATCGGCGATATGCTCAAGCGGCTCGGCATCAAGTCCGAGTTCGCCGCCGGCCTGCGCGTCACCGACGCGGCCACCATCGAGATCGTCGAGATGGTGCTCTCCGGCTCGATCAACAAGCAGATCGTCGGCTACATCAACGAGGCGGGCGGCAAGGCCGTCGGCCTCTCCGGCAAGGACGGCAACATGGTGCTGGCCAGCAAGGTCAACCGCACCATCATGGATCCCGACTCGCACATCGAGAAGATCATCGATCTCGGCTTCGTCGGCGAGCCCAGCAAGGTCGACGTGATGGTGCTCAACCAGATCCTCGGCCGCGAGCTCATCCCGGTGCTCGCCCCGGTCGCCACCTCGGCCGAGGGCGGCACCTACAACGTCAATGCCGACACGTTCGCGGGCGCGATCGCGGGCGCGCTCAAGGCCAAGCGCCTGCTGCTGCTGACCGACGTGCCGGGCGTGCTCGACAAATCGAAGCGCCTGATCAAGGAGCTCTCCATCAACGACGCGCGGGCGCTGATCGCCGACGGCACCATCTCGGACGGCATGATCCCCAAGGTCGAGACCTGCATCTACGCGCTCGAGGCCGGCGTCGAGGGCGTCGTCATCATGGACGGCAAGGTCGAGCACGCCGTGCTGCTCGAGCTGCTCACCGACCTCGGCGCCGGCACGCTGATGAAACGCTAGCCAGCGTGTCCGTCACGTCGAGCCCGGCGGCGCCCGTCGCCACCACGAGCCTCGCGCCCGGCATCGTCGCCGCGGCGGCCTTCGCCTGCGCCGACGTGCTCGGCAAGGTCGTGTTCAGGTCGGGCGGCGATGTGCTGACCTTGCTGTCGTTCCGCAGCGTCGTCGGGATCGCCTGTTTCGCGGCGTGGCTGCGCCTCGGCGGATGGCCGGCGCCGTTCTCGCCGCGCGAGCGCGCGATCGCGCTCGGCCTCGGCCTTCTGTTTGCGGTGACGGTGTATTGCGTATTCGAGGCCATCAATCGGATGGACGTGCCGACCGCCATCCTTGCTTATTTCGTTTATCCGCTGATCACCGGGCTCGTCGCCGGTGTCACCGGGCTGGAGCGCCTCGGCTGGCGCGGCGTGGCGGCGGCGATCGTCGCCTTCCTCGGCCTTGCCTTGATGATCGGCGCCCATCCGGGCGAGCTCGCTTTCATCGGCGTCGCATTCTCGTTCGTGGGAGCGGTCAGCCGCGCCGCCATGCTGCTGATCTCCCGCGCGCTCCTCGCCAAATCCGACGCGCGGTCGATCACCTGGTATTCGCTGCTCTCGTCGACCGTCGTTTTCGTCGCGATCTCGCTTGCGATGCGCACGTGGCATCCGCCGCAGACCGGGGTCGGCTGGGCGGCGCTCGCCGCCATCAGCGTCGTGACCATCATCGCGATCCTGGCGACGTTCATCTCGACCAGCCGGGTCGGGCCGTTCCGAACCGCGCTGGTAATGAATCTCGAGCCGCTGCTCACGGCGCTCGGCAGCGCGCTGCTGCTCGGCGAAGTGGTCACGCCGGTCCAGGCGCTCGGCGGCGCGATCATGCTCGCCGCGCTGGTGGCGTTCCAGCTGCGGCGCTGATCAAGCGACGATCACCGTGCCGATGCGCAGACCGCGATCGGTCCTGCCGGACCGGGGGGACAGCGCAAAATAAGCGCGAACGAACCGCCCCCGCCTGGTCATCAAACGTGCTTGCGTTGGAGAGCAGCAGGAACCTATATCTATGTGGGGCGTACGAGCGTTACGGGCGCGTGCGCGGAACAAGCTTGTCCGATGCGCGGTCCGACTGCGATGGCAGGCTGTTCATGCGCTGGAAGCGAGCGATCGTCGTCTCCGCCCCTCTTGTGCTGATTGTCGGCGGACTTGTGGCGTGGCGTCTCGGCACGCCGGA
Source organism: uncultured Pseudomonadota bacterium (assembly GCA_963703755.1). Lineage (GTDB taxonomy): Bacteria > Pseudomonadota > Alphaproteobacteria > Rhizobiales > Xanthobacteraceae > JAVDCA01. Next base: position 15,254 of record CAVPGG010000332.1, on the reverse strand, counting down.
TTTCGGCGCGAAGGCGGCCAGCGACAAGGGGCCGCCGCCGGTTCCCGTCACCGTCGGCACCGCCGCCAGCCGTAACATGCCGGTCTATGTTGAGGGCCTCGGCACCGTGCAGGCCTTCAATACCGTTGCGGTGAAGACGCGGGTTGATGGGCAGATCGTCTCTGTCTTCTTCCGCGAGGGCCAGGAGGTGAAGGTCGGCGATACGCTGTTCCAGATCGATCCGCGCCCGTTCGAAAATGCCGTCCAGCAGGCGGAAGCAGCGAAAGAAAAGGACACGGCGCAGCTTCAATCGGCCGAGCTCGATCTCGATCGCGCCACCAAGCTGCTCGTGCCCGGGTTCCAGACGCGGCAAGGCTATGACCAGCAGAAGGCGACCGTGGGCCAGCTGCAGGCGGCCATCAAGGCCGATCAGGCGCAGATCGGCACCGCCCGCCTCAATCTCGAATACTCGTTGGTGAAATCGCCGATCGAAGGCCGCACCGGGCAGCGTCTGGTCGATGTCGGCAACCTGGTGCAGGCGGCGCAGAATACGAACCTTGTCACCATCACGCAGATGCGGCCGATCTTCGTGAGCTTCACGGTGCCAGCCGAGCAGCTCGATGCCATCCGCAAGAACCAGGCGCACGGGCATTTGAAAGTGCTCGCCTATGCGATGGACGACAAGACGCAACTCGCCCAGGGCGAGCTGACGCTGATCGACAATCAGGTCGACCCGACAACCGGAACCATCCACCTCAAGGCGCAGTTCGCCAATGAAGGCGAGCCGTTGTGGCCGGGCGAGTTCGTTAACGCACGCATCGTCCTGTCGACGCTGCCGAACGCCGTGACGGTGCCCGAGGAAGCCGTCATGGAAGGCCCGAACGGCGCCTACGTCTATGTGATCGGCGACGACGAGACCGCCAAGCGGCGGATGGTCGAGGTCGCTTCCAATCGGGACGGGTTGTCGGTGATCGGCCGCGGCTTGCAGTCGGGAGAGCGGATCGTGGTCGAGGGCCAGTATCGGCTGACCGACGGCGCCAAGGTGAAGATCGGCACCCCGTCGCAGGCGCGGGCGGGCGGGCAAGCCGCGCAATGAACATCTCCGAAACCTTCATCCGCCGCCCGATCGGCACCTCGCTGCTGATGGCGGGCATGCTGGTGTTCGGCTTTGCGAGCTACGAGCTGCTGCCGGTGTCGGCGCTGCCGACCGTCGACTTCCCGACCATCGTGGTCACGTCGCAGCTTCCCGGCGCGAGCCCCGACACCATGGCGTCGGCGGTCGCGACCCCGCTCGAACAGCAGTTCTCGCAGATTCCCGGGCTTGCCCAGATGACGTTGACCAGCGGCCTCGGCATCACGACCATCACGCTGCAGTTCGACCTCAACCGCAACATCGACGGCGCCGCCGGCGACGTGCAGACCGCGATCAACGCCGCGAGCGGCCTCCTGCCCAAGGATCTGCCGTCGCCGCCCACCTACAAGAAGACCAATCCGGCGGAGCGCGCGATCCTGATCTATGCGGCGTCGTCCGACGCGCTGCCGATCTACCGGGTCGACGACTACGCCTACAACATCCTGGCGCAGAAGCTCTCGACCATCACGGGCGTCTCCGAGGTCGACATCGCGGGCCAGCAGCAATACGCGGTGCACGTGCAGGTCAATCCGCTGGCGCTCGCCGCCCGCGGCATCGGGCTCGAGGACGTGCACAACGCGCTCACTGCCGCGAGCCTCGACGAGCCGAAGGGAAACCTGGAGGGCCCGCGCCAGGTCTTTACCCTCGACACCAATGACCAGCTTTTCAATGCGCGATCGTTCGACAACATCATCATCGCCTACCGCAACGGTGCGCCGGTGCGGGTCAAGGACGTGGGCGCCGCGGTCGATTCCTCCAAGCTGCCGCTGACCGGGGCGTGGTATGGCAGGAAGCAGATCGAGCTTATCCTCATCAAGCGCCAGGCCGGTGCCAACACGCTGGCGGTGGTCGATCAGATCAAGGCGCAGATGCCGACCCTGCTCGCGTCCTTGCCGCCATCGATCCACGTCGATCTCGTCTCCGATCGCTCGCTGAACATCCGCGAATTGGTGCGCGACGTTGAGTTGACCCTGCTGCTGACGATCAGCCTCGTCGTGCTCGTGATCTTCCTGTTCCTGCACAATTTGTGGGCGACGATCATTCCAAGCATCGTGGTGCCGCTCTCCCTCGTCGGCACCTTCGGCGTGATGTATGCGCTGAACTACAGCCTCGACAACCTCTCGCTGATGGGCCTCACCATCGCGGTCGGCTTCGTGGTCGACGATGCGATCGTGATGATCGAGAACATCGTGCGCTACCTGGAGGAGGGTGAACGGCCGTTCGACGCCGCCATCAAGGGCGCCGGCCAGATCGGCTTCACCATCATCTCGATCACCGTCTCGCTCGTCGCCGTGTTCATCCCGCTGCTCTTCATGGGCGGCATCGTCGGGCGGCTCTTCCGCGAGTTCGCCATGACGGTCACGACGGCCGTGCTCGTGTCCGGCTTCGTCTCGCTGACGCTGACGCCGGTGATGTGCTCGCGCTTCCTCACGCGCGAAAGCGCCCATGGCACCAATTTCGTCAGCCGCTGGTCGGAACGCACGTTCGCCTGGCTGGTGCGCGGCTATGACCGCGGCCTCAAATGGGTCTTCGGCCATCAGCTCCTGATGCTCGTCGTCACGCTCGGGCTGATCGTGGTGACGGGGGTTCTCTATGTCGAGATCCCCAAGGGCTTCTTTCCCGAGCAGGACACCGGATTCATCTTCGGCAACGCGATTGCGCGGCAGGACACGTCGTTCGCGGCGATCACCAAGATCGAGAACGAATTCGCCGACATCATCGCGGCCGACCCCGACGTGTCCGGCGTGGTGGGCTTTGCCGGCGCGACCGGCGGCAACTCGTCCGAGAACACGGCGCGCCTGTTCATCCAGCTCAAGCCGCTGAGCGAGCGCAGCGCATCGGCGCAGCAGATCATCCAGCGGCTGCGCCCGAAAGTCGCGCAGGTGATGGGCGCGAAGTTCTACATGCAGGCCGGGCAGGACGTGACGGTCGGCGGCCGCCTCACCCAGACGGAATATCAATATACGATCACCGATACAGACACCGAGGAGCTCAACCATTGGGCTCCGATCCTGGAAGCGCAGATGAACAAGGCGACCGAGCTGCAGGACGTCGCATCCGACCAGCAGATCGCCTCGCCGCACATCGCCATCACGATCGACCGCAATGTCGCCTATCGGCTCGGGCTCTCGCTCGCGTTGATCGACCAGACGCTTTACGACGCCTTCGGCCAGCGGCAGGTGGCGACGATCTACACGTCGAGCCAGCAGTACAAGGTCATCCTCGAGGTACAGCGGCAGTTCCAGCAGGACCGCAATGCGCTCTCGCGCATCTACGTCACGACCCCGACCGGGCAGCGCGTGCCGATCAGCGCCATCGCGCATCTGAGCACCAAGGTCGAGCCGCTGACCGTCAACCACCAGGGCCAGTTCCCGTCGGTCACGCTGTCGTTCAACGTCGCGCCCGGCTACTCGCTCGGCCAGGCGGTGGAGCGCATCAACCGCATCGAGTCCGAGCTGCACACTCCGATCACGCTGCAGGGAACCTTCCAGGGGACCGCGGCCGAGTTCAAGCGCTCGCTCAGCTCCATGCCGCTCCTGGTCGTGGCGGCGATCCTCGTCGTCTACATCGTGCTCGGGCTCCTGTACGAGAGCTACATCCACCCGATCACGATCCTGTCCGCGCTGCCGTCGGCCGGCGTCGGCGCGCTCATCATGCTGATGGCGTTCCGCTTCGACCTCACCGTCATCGCCATCGTCGGCATCATCCTGCTGATCGGCATCGTTAAGAAGAACGCCATCATGATGATCGATTTCGCGCTCGAGGCCGAGCGCAACCACGGCAAGAGCCCGCTCGAGGCCATTCACGCGGCGTGCCTGCTGCGCTTCCGCCCCATCATGATGACGACGATGGCGGCGCTGTTCGGCGGCCTGCCGCTTGCGATCGGCTTCGGCGCCGGCTCCGAATTGCGCCGCCCGATGGGCATCGCCATCGTCGGCGGCCTGCTGGTGTCGCAGGCGCTCACCCTCTACACGACGCCGGTGATCTACCTTTATCTCGAGCGCGCCAGCCAGTGGATGACGCGGCGCACCGTGCGCCAACTGCCGCCGCCGGAGCGGATGGCCGCTGCCGAGTGAGGCGCCGGCCGCGCAGCCCGACCCCCCGACCAAGGCGTTAAGCCGGCCTGCCGCGGCCGCCGGGGCTTGACAGAGCGTCTGTTAGTTCTGATATTTCTGTCATGACAGAAATATCAGAAGCCAGGAAGAGGCTCCCGGTGGCCATCGAGCGGTTCGTCCTGCACTGGGGGGACCTGGGCGGGCGCTGGGGCGTCAACCGCTCGGTCAGCCAGATTCACGCGCTGCTCTACGTCTCGGAGCGGCCATGCACCGCCGAGGACATCGCCGACCTGCTCGGGCTGGCGCGCTCCAACGTGTCGACCTCGATCAAGGAGCTCCTCGCCTGGGGCCTGATCCGGCGGGTGCCGATCAAGGGCGACCGGCGCGAGCATTTCGAGGCCGAGGCCGACATCTGGGAAATGTTCAGGCGCATCGCGGCTGGACGCAAGGAGCGCGAGCTCGATCCCGCGATCGCGGCGCTGCGCGGCTGCGTGGCCGAGGCACGCAGCGACGCGACCGTGCATCCGGTTGCGACCGCGCGGCTCGCCGCGCTGCTCGACTTCGTCGAGACGCTCGATCGCTGGTACGCGCAGATGCTGTCCGTGCCGAAGGACAAGCTTGCCGCGCTGATCCGGCTCGGCACGCGCATCGTCGGGTTCCTGCCGGGGGCGAGGAAGAAGTAGCGCCGCGCGGGCGCCGCAAACGCGTGAGGTCGACATGAGTTCCGACGAGCGTGGCGTCCGAACCTTGGTCTGAATCTTGGCGTCAGCCGCGCCCTCCCTCGCGCGCCGACGCATCGGAGGCCTCGCTCGGCGACCTGCGCTTTCGCGCCCTGCTGTCCGACTGCGACTGGGAGGCGCTGCCGCCGGCCATCCGTCGGCGCTTTTCCACCTGCCTCGCCGCCGGCGACACCATCGTCTACGCCGGGCGCGTGGTGGAGACGCGCTTGAGCCGCCTCGGCTGGTGTCTTGCGCAAGCGATCCGCATTATCGGCGCTCCGTTGCCGCTCTCGTGTGATCCCGGCATGGCGGCGATCGTCGCCGTGACCGAGAGCATGGACGGCGGCGGCCAGGTGTGGACGCGCGTCTACGCGCGCCGCGGCGGTTTTCCCCAGGTCATCCATTCGGCCAAGCGCTTCGCCGGCCCCACCGGCCTCGAAGAGCAGGTCGGCGCGGGCGTCGGCATGGCGCTCACCGTACACGTCGTCGACGCCGCGCTGGTCTTCCGCAGCACCGGCTATTTCGTCCGCGTCCTCGGCCGTCGGTTCGCATGGCCGGCGCGGCTCTCGCCCGGCGCGCTCGCCGTCACGCACGCGGCGCTCGCCGACGGCTGGTTCCGCTTCACGCTCGATCTCCACCATCCGCGCTTCGGCGCTCTGATTCGCCAGACCGCGGTCTTTCGCGAGGCAGTCCCATGGCGTCGCTCACCCTCTGGCTCCTCATCGCGCTGCAGATCCTGATGGGCGCGTTCGACACGCTCTATCATCACGAATTGATGGAGCGCCTCGCCTGGCGCCCCTCCCAGCAGCGCGAGCTGCGGCTGCACAGCGTGCGCACGCTCTCATACGCCTTCCTCTTTCTCACGCTGACGTGGCTCGCACCGCATGGCGTCTGGGCGATGTTGGCGATCGCCATCCTCATCGCCGAGGTCGTCGTCACCCTGATGGATTTCGTCGAGGAGGATGTAAGTCGCAAGCTGCCGGCGAGCGAGCGGGTCGGTCACGCGCTGCTCGCGGTCAACTACGGCGCGATCCTGATGCTGCTTGTCCCGGTCCTCGCCGGTTGGGCGATGGAGCCGACCGCGCTGGTACCGGTGTCCTACGGCGCGTGGAGCGCGCTGACGTTCGGTCGCGGCCGTCGGCATGGCACTGTTCAGCTTGCGCGATTTCGCCGCCGCGCGGCGATTGCGGCGCCTCGTGCCTGGCAAGGTGAATGATTTGCTGATGGCGCTGCCTGCACGTAAGACGATCCTGGTCACCGGCGCGACCGGCTTCGTCGGCAGCCGGCTCGTCGCGGCGCTCGCCGCCGCGCACCATCGCGCGATCGTGCTTACGCGCGACCCAGAAAAAGCCATCCGTTTGCCGCCGCCATTCTGGCTGGTCTCGCACCTCGACCATATCCCGAGCGACACGCCGATCGACGCGATCGTCAATCTGGCGGGCGAGCCGACCGCCGGCGGCTTATGGACCGCCGCGCGGCGCCGCCGCATCCTTACGTCACGCCTGCGCATGACCCGTAACGTGGTGCGCCTCATCGCGCGACTTGAGCGCAAGCCGGCCGTGCTGGTGAGCGGGTCCGCAGTCGGCTGGTACGGCTTGTGGCAGGACGAGGCGCTGACCGAGTTCGATGGCGGCAAGTCCTGCTTCACCCACCGGGTCTGCGCTGCTTGGGAGCGCGCCGCCAAGGCGGCCGAACGTCATGGCGTGCGCACCGTGCGCCTGCGCATCGGCCCTGTGCTTGGCGTCGACGGCGGCCTGCTCGCCCGGCTGCTGACGCCGTTCGAGTTCGGGCTCGGCGGTCGCATCGGCAGCGGCCGCCAATGGATTTCGTGGATCGAACGCGACGACCTCGTACGCTTGGTCGCCCACGTCATCGCGACGCCGTCGCTGACCGGTCCCGTCAACGCCACCGCACCGGTCCCGATCGACAATCGCACTTTCACCCGCGAGCTGGCGCGTGCGCTGCATCGCCCGGCGTGGCTGCCGATACCAGCCGCGCTCCTCCGCGCTCTCGCCGGGGATACTCGCTGACGAGCTGCTGATCGGCGGCCAACGCGTGCTGCCCGACAAAGCGGAGCTGTCCGGATTCAAGTTCCGCCATCCGAGCCTGCGTCACGCCTTGGCGACGATACTCGGGGCGCGCGTCGATCGATCGAATGCCCGCCATGCCCCGAGCGGGCGACATTTCGCTGGCCGCCTGCGCGCCCGCCGCCTATCGTTGGGTTCGGACTTGGCGGTCCTGGCGGCGCGCCATCGCTTGTCGGACGACCGGCTGCTGCGCTGAAGGATTGGCCTGAACGATGGGTTGGCGACCGTCATGGCGACATCCGCAGCGCCCGTCCACCTGCCGCGGCGTCGACTGCTCCGCGGCGCCGTAGCCGCTCTGCTCGGCGCCGCGCTGCCGCGTACGGCGCGCGCCGCGCCCGCGGTCGATCTTGCGCTGGTGCTGGCCGTCGATGCCTCGGGCAGCGTGAGCCAGCAGCGCTTCGAGCTGCAGAAACAGGGCTATGCGGCGGCCTTTCGCGATCGGCGCGTGCTCAACGCGATCCGCTCCGGCGCCACACAGTCGATCGCCGTCACCATGTTCCAGTGGACCGGGCCGCGCCTACATGTGCAGGTCGTGCCCTGGATGGCGATCAAGGACGAGGCCTCGGCCAATGCCGTCGCGGCTGCGATCGCGGCGGCGCCGCGCCAGCTCTTCGGCGGCGGCACCTCGATCAGCGGCGCGATCGACTTTGCTCGGGTGCTGCTCGTCGCGGCGGACTACGCGCCGACGCGGCGGATCATCGATGTGTCGGGCGACGGCTCGAACAATTCCGGGCGGTCGGTGACGGTGGCGCGCGGCGAGGCGGTCGCCGCCGGTGTCGGGATCAACGGCCTGCCGATCCTCACGGTCGAGCCCGATCTCGACGTTTACTACCGCGACAACGTAATCGGTGGTCCCGGGGCCTTCATGGTGCCGGCGACCAGCTACGACACCTTCGCACAGGCGATCATCAAGAAATTGATCACCGAGATCGCCATGAACGAGGCTGGCGCCTTAAGCCGCTGAACGGTGCCGCAGCCCCTCGACGAGCGCCTCGATCGTGGCGACCGAGCGGAAGTTGGCCGGCGTGATGTCCGCCTCCGGGATGGCGACGCCGAGCTCGGCCTCGATCGCCAACACGAGATTCACCATGTCGAGCGACGTGAGGCCGACATCGCGCAGGTCCTCCTGCGCCGTGAATGCACGCGTGATGGAGCGATCCGCCAGCAGCCGGCGCGCCACTGTGGTGATGCGCTCCTGCGTTGAGAGCTTGGTGTTCGACATGTCCCTGTCCGCATCTTATTTGGTGTGGCCGCAATGCGGCCACCAGAGTTTGCCTCGATGATCTCATAACAAATACATTTTCGCTCCGCATCCTTAGGATCGATTCAGCATTAACAAACATGCTGACATGTATGCGAGTTACCCGCTGATTTCAGCCACTTCTTGCATGTGGCGGTTCCCTCATACGGGTAACCATCACAGCAGAATCAGCGTCGTGTTTTCCGTTAATTCGCGAAAACTTGTTGCGGATCGTGTGTGGTCGTTCGACAACTCGCGCATGATGCGAAGCACGATGCGATGTGAGGAGGCCAATCATGACGCTCGTTGAAACGCAGAACTATGGTCGACGCGCGTCGGACCGCAAGACCGCCTTTGGCGCGACAGGCCGGGTCTATCCGCTGACCAAGGATATCAAGCGCCGCGCCCAGGCGGTGGCGACGATTGCGGCCACGCACGCGACGGCGGTGGACGTCGAGGCGAGGTTCCCGGCTGAGGCGTTCACGGCGGCGCGCGCGCAGCGCCTGCTCGGCCTCCTGGTTCCGGTCGAGCTCGGCGGCGAGGGCGCGAGCATCTCCGACGTCGCCGATGTCTGTTACGTGCTCGGCCGTACCTGCGCCTCGACCGCGATGATCTACGCCATGCATCAGATCATGGTGGCGTGCCTCGTGCGCCACGCGCGCGGCAGCGCCTGGCACGCGGAGCTGATGCGCAAGGTCGCCGACCGGCAGCTTCTGCTCGCCTCCTCGACCACCGAGGGTCAGGGCGGCGGCGACCTGCGCAAGAGCGATTGCGCGGTCGTGACGGACGGCGCGCGCTTCATCCTCGCCAAGGCCGCAACCGTGATGTCCTACGGCGCGCAGGCCGACGGCATCGTCACCACCGCGCGCCGCTCAGCCGATGCCCCGGCGACCGATCAGGTCCTCGTCGCCCTGCTCAAGGAGCACTACACGCTCGATCGCCTTTCCGGTTGGGACACGCTCGGCATGCGGGGCACCTGCAGCGCCGGGTTCAAGCTTGAGGCCAATGGCGACGGCGCGCAGATCCTGCCCGAGCCTTATCATAAGATTCATGCGCATACCGTGATGCCGGTCGCCCATCTCGCCTGGAGCGCGGTGTGGAACGGCATCGCCGCCGGTGCGGTCGAGCGCACCCGCCAGTTCGTGCGTAAGGCGATACGCGCCAATGGCGGGCAGATGCCGCCCGGTGGCATCCATCTGACCCGCGCGATCGCGAGCCTGCGCGTCCTGCAGGCAAGCGTCACCCAGGCGCTGCAACGCTATGAGGCGATCCTCGCCGGCCATGGCGATCCCGAAGCGCTCGATTTCCAGACCACGATGAACCTGCTGAAGGTCAATGCATCGGAACTTTCGATCGCGACCGTGACGACCTGCCTCCAGGCCTGCGGATTGTCCGGCTACCGCAACGACGGCGACTTCAGCATCGCGCGCTACCTGCGCGACGCGCTCTCGTCCTCGGTGATGATCAACAACGACCGCATCCTCGGCAACGTCGCGAGCGCGGCGCTGCTCGTCGAGGTGCCGGCGATGCTGAGCGAGTGAGCTGTCGGGAATGACGGCGGCCCGCCGATCGCCGCGCGGCGGAGCGGCCCCGGATTGGTCAGGAGGCGTAAGCAATGAACTATGTGGTTCGTGATCCGCTGAAGCTGACGACGGACACGCTGTTGCACCCGAGCGGCGTCGACGGCGTGTTTGCCCGCAGCGGCGTGTTCGAGCGGGTGGTCGATGGTCTCAACGTGTTGATCTCGCGCCATCGCGTCGATGCGGCCGAGGTGCTGCGCTTCCCGCCGGTGATGAGCCGCGCGCATATCCAGAAGTCCGGCTATCTCGGCAGCTTCCCGAACCTGCTCGGTGCCGTGTGCTGCCTGCACGGCTCGGAAGGCGAGATCCGCGCCGCCGTCGAGGGCGACAAGGCGAAGGGCGAGTGGACGGGCGCGCTCGACGCGACCGATCTCGTGCTCACGCCGGCCGCCTGCTATCCGCTCTATCCGCTGGTCGCCAAGCGTGGCCATGTGCCCGCGGCCGGCCTCATCTTCGACGTGGCGAGCGACTGCTTCCGCCACGAGCCGTCGGCGCAGATCGATCGTTTCCAGACCTTCCGCATGCGCGAGTTCGTGCGCATCGGCACGCCTGAGCAGGTCGTCGCCTTCCGCGAGGAATGGATGGCGCGCGCGCCCGAGATCGCCGACCTGCTCGGCCTCGCCTACAAGACCGAGACCGCGAGCGATCCGTTCTTCGGCCGTGCCGGCAAGCTGATGGCGATCAACCAGGCCGAGCAGTCGCTCAAGTTCGAGCTGCTCATCCCGGTTCGCTCCGCCCAGCAGCCGACCGCCTGCATGAGCTTCAACTATCACCGCGATCATTTCGGCAAGACGTGGGATATCGCCACCGAGACCGGCGATCTCGCCCATACCGGCTGCGTTGCCTTCGGCATCGATCGGCTCACGCTCGCCCTGTTCGCGGCGCATGGCCTCGACCTGCGCCGCTGGCCTGCCGCCGCGCGCGACGCGCTGGCGCTGTAAGATCGCTCAATCGAGCGCGTGGGCTGGTTCGCTGCTCGCGGACGCCGTCGGCCGCGGCACGCGCGAGGAGCCGATGAAGAACACCAGCGGGATCGTCGCCAGCGTCAGGTACATCAGCAGCTTGAAGTCGTTCGCATAGGCGATGATCGCGGCCTGCTCGGTGAGCAGGCGCTCGAGCATGGCGCGGCCGGTCGTGCTGGTGGTGCTGAGGATCGACGAAACCACCGGCGCCTGCAGCGCGTCGTTGAACGGCGTCACGTATTCGGCGAGATGCGCGTGCATGCGGATCGTCTCGTTGGTGAGCTGCGCGATCACCATCGAGATGCCGACCGAGCTGCCGAGGTTACGCACCAGCGTCAGGATGGCGCTGCCTTCCGTGCGCAGGTGGCCCGGCAGGGTCATGAACGCGACCGTGCTCAGCGGCACGAACACGAGGCCGAGGCCGAAGCCCTGCACGATGCTCGCCTCGACGATGGTCAGTGACGAGGTCTGGTCGGTGAAGTCGACCATGCGGTTGAGCGTGAGCGTCGCCAGCGTCAAGCCCGCGAGCACTAGGTAGCGTGCTTCGATCACCTTGAGCAGCCTGCCGACCATGATCATGGCGATCAGCGTGCCGACCCCGCGGCTCGCCAGCAGCGTGCCCGCCGTGAGGATCGGATAGCCGACCACGTTCTGCATGAACGGCGTCACCAGCGCCATGGTGCCGAACAGCACCACGCCGATCACCACCATGAACACGCAGCCGGCCACGAAGTTGCGGTCGCGGAAGAGCTCCATGCGCACGAACGGGCTCGTCGCCGTGAGCGAGTGCGCCAGGAAGTAATAGAAACCTGCCGCCGCAACGATCGCTTCGCCGACGATCTCCGACGAGCCGAACCAGCCTTGCTCCTCGCCGCGGTCGAGCATGAGCTGGAGCGAGCCGATGCCGATCGCGAGCGCCGCGAAGCCGAACCAGTCGAAGCGCCGCTCCGGCCCGCGCTCGGTCTCCTGCATGAACACCATCAGGCCGAGCACCGTCAGGATGCCGACCGGCAAATTGATGAAGAACACCCAGTGCCAGCTGTAATTGTCGGTGAGCCAGGCGCCGAGCGTCGGCCCCATGATCGGCCCGAGCATCACGCCGATGCCCCAGATCGCCATGGCCGAGCCGCGGTCGCGCGCCGAGTAGGAGTTGAGCATCACGGCCTGCGACAGCGGCACCAGCGAGGCGCCGAACGCGCCCTGCAGCAGGCGGAACACCACCATCTGCTCGATCGTCTGGGCGAGCCCGCACAGCACCGAGGCGACCGTGAACCCGGCCGCGCAGATCACGAACAGCCGCTTGCGGCCGTAGCGCTCGGCGACCCAGCCGATCGGCGCCGTCATGATCGCGGAGGCGACGATGTAGGAGGTGAGCACCCAGTTGATCTGGTCGAGCGAGGCCGAGAGCGAGCCCTGCATGTAGGGCAGCGCCACGTTGGCGATCGTGGTGTCGAGCGCCTGCATGATGGTCGCGCTCATGGCGCAGATCGTCACCATGGCGCGGCGCGCCGTCGGGCTCATGCCCGCCGCGACGCTCACGGCTGCGCGCCCTCCACGAGTTTCGGGCTCGCGCCGAACAGTGTCGCGAGCGTGCGCTTGCGTCCGGTGTCGATGTCGACCGTGACGCTCATGCCGGCGCGCAAGAGCTTCAGATCCTGGCCCGGGTCGAACACGATACGTACCGGCACGCGCTGCACCACCTTGACCCAGTTTCCATTGGCGTTCTGCGGCGGCAGGATCGCGAACTGCGCGCCGGTGCCGGGGCTCACCGACTGGACGGTGCCGTGGAAGGTGCGGTCGGGGAACGAGTTGACGTAGATGTCGACCTTCTGGTTCGGCCGCAGCCAGGTGATCTCGGTCTCCTTCGGATTGGCGTCGACCCACGGCGCCGCGTCGTCGATCACGCTGAACACCGGCACGCCGGCGGTCACGTAGCGGCCGAGCTGGATGTTGTCGACCTGCGTCGCGATGCCGGCGATCGGCGCCTTGACGACCGTATGGTCGAGGTCGCGCTGCGCCTGGTCGAGCAGCGCCTTCGCCTGCTGGTAGGGCGGGAAGTCTTCGATCGCGAGGTCGGGATTGTCGAGCAGCTGGTTGAGCGTGCCGCTCAGCTGCTGGCGGCCCAGCTGCAGCTGGAGCTGGGCGGTCAGCAGCGCCGATCTCGCCGTATCGAGGTCCACCAGCGAGCCGGCGCGGCTCTCCGCCAGCGCGGTCTTGCGGTCAACGTCGCGCTGCTTGAGCGCGACGCCTTCCTGGCCGTACTTCACGAGCTTGCTCAGCAACTCGTAGCTGCTCTTGAGGTTGGCGAACTGGGTGCGCACCATGTCGAGCTTGCTCTGCGCGCCTTGCAGCGCGAGCCGGTACGGCACCGCGTCGATCGCGAACAGCGGCTCGCCCGCCGCGACGTGCTGACCCTCGCGCACCAGCACCCGGTCGAGCTTGCCGGCGATATCCGTCGTGATCAGCACCTTCTGCGCGCCCACATAGGCATTGTCGGTCGAGATGTAGCGCCCGCCCGCGAGGTAGAACGCGAGGCCGGCGAGCAGCGCGATCGCGGGCAGCACCACGAGCAGGATCAGGCGCAGCCGCGCCCGCACGAAGCCGGCGAGGGAACGCGTGCGCCTGCCCGCGGCGCCCTCGCGCTGCGGCGAGAACTTGAGGACGGTGTCAGCCATAGCTTCGTTCCATATCGGCCGCCTTGTCGGCCTGCTTCTTCTGGATGGCCTGGCGCAGGTTTTCCTTTACGGTCGTAAGATGCGCGAGCATCGCGCTCACGTCGGCGGGCTTGAGCCCGGCGAGCGCCGTGCCCATCAGGTCCTCGCCGAGCTCGCTCAGCCGCTCGAGCAGCGGCCGCGCCGCCGGCGTGAGGTAGAGCCGCTTGGCGCGCCGGTCGTCCGGGTCGGGCCGCCGCTCGATCAGGCCGTTCTCGGCGAGCCCGTCGAGCAGCCGCGTCAGGCTGATCGGCTGCAGGTCGAGCATCTCGGCGAGCTCGGTCTGCTTGAGGCCCTCGTAGCGGTCGAGCCGCGCCAGCACGGCCCATTTGGCCCGGGTCATCCCGAAGCGGGCCGCCGCCTGGTCCGCGTAGGTCCGCAACAGGCGGGCCACGTCGTTGATCGTAAAGGCCAATTCTCGATTGCTGCGGCGTGGGGACATGCGTCGGCTCTCCCGTTCGCCGTCCTTATAATAAGCGAGCTTATATTATGCAATCGTCTAGTCGCACGGCTGGAATGCAATTCCGCGGAACCCGGGCGCAGTCAGATCCCGAACAGCGCCGCTTCCGTGTAGGCGAGGTCGCCGAGGCGCGGCTCGATTGGCCCGCGGAAATACCTCGGCTGCGTGTCGGCGAAGTAGCGGCCGCGAAGCCCCGCGACCGGGGCGTTCGCGTCGAGCACGACGAAGGGGCGCCCGCGCGCCGCAAGGTAGCGCCCGATCGGCGCGGCGAACCGCACAAAGCTCGCGACGTCATCGCAGTAGATGAGCTGCGCGCACGGAATCACGCCCTTGATGACGCGCGGCCGAAACACGAACGGCAGCGCGCGCTCCGCCGTCTCGCACCACAGGCTGATGCAGCCGACCGCTGCGTGCTCACGCATCAACTCGCGCGCGAATGGCGCGCAGGGCGCATCCGGCTCCGCATCGGCGTGAAGCAGCCGCATGCCGCGCTCGCCCGCCCGTTGCAGCGCCGGCCAGGCAACGAAGATGCCGTTGCTGTAGCGCCGATATCCCTGCGCCGCGAGGATCGGCCAGGTGTGACGCGCCGGCGACATGTTCAGGTACGTGACATGCTTGAGCTTGAGCGCCTGCGAGACGAGCAGCGGCGCATAGCCGCGGAACGCCGGCTCGACGTACCAGCTCGACACGTTGGCGCGCGGCGCATCCGTGCCCGGCGTCGTCGCGAAGATCAGCAGGATGACGCCGACCGGCGCGCCGTCGTTTTCCAACAGATAACCATAACGCGGCATCTCGGGCGGCACGCGGCGCGCGCGCAAGCATGCAAGCGCGCGCTGCCAGAACGCGCGCGTGCGCCGCCGCCCGAAGCCGCGCTTGAGCAGGCCGATGAGCGCGTCGAGGTCGCCGTCCGCGATCTGCCGGCAACGGATCTTCGGCGCCGTCGCCGCTTTTTCCGCATTGACCATAAATTGCACGCGCGCTTGATCGATCGTGTCGCTGGTTTATACCCGCACACGGGCAATTATAGGTGATGCGGGATGACCACTAAATTAACGATACTGTCGGAGATGCGGAAAGTCGCCGACGAGCAGGCGAAGAAGCTCGCGCCGCTGTCGGACGATCTGATGCTGCTGACTCCGGTCTCGACTCGCTCTGCTTCGCGGTGCTGGTCGCGCGCCTTGAGGACATGCTCGGCCTCGATCCTTTCACCGCGTCCGACGACGTGGCGTTCCCGGTGACGCTCGGCGATTTCGTCGGTGTCTATGAGCGCGCGGCCTAGCGCCAACTCCAGTCATAGCAATACGTACGTAGTCGAGCACAGGGCAGTA
>CAVPGG010000331.1:0-19179 GCA_963703755.1 uncultured Pseudomonadota bacterium | reverse complement strand
CGTAGACTCGTGGACGCGCTCGACGCGCGGCCGCAATGCGCGGCTCGAGGAGATGCTGTCCGAGCGCGACGTGACGTTCGGGCACGCGCTCAAGACCGATCAGCTCGCCGGCCACGTTGTGTTCCTGCCGGGCGACGACGGCATCCGCCACCGCGATTTCGTCAACCACGCGTGGGCGAACAAGCCGATCAAGGATATTTTGGAACGGCTGCCGGAATACAGGCTTTAAGAACCGCCTGGAGCCCGCATGGAGCGGAGCGGAATGCGGGGACGCCGCTCCCGGATTGCGCGGAGCCTGTCCTTGGGCTTGCCGAAGGCAAGACCCGAGGGCTCCATCCGGGCTACGACCACTGCGAAGGCAACTCCTCAATGCGTTGACGACGCCGCGCGCTCGCGCAGGCGATAGAACTGGATCGCCTTCTTGGCGGTGTCCTGCTGCAGCCGCGCGAAGGTCTCGCAGCATTGCTCGATCTCGGGCGTCGAGCTGCCCTTGCCGCCGGCGCGTAGCAGCAGCAGCGCCCGCGCGCTCTCCCAGCCGAGCCCGAGGGCCTTGGCGAGCACGAGAATCTGCTCAGTGTTGCGATTGACGATCGCGCGCTCGATCATGCCGATCGGCAGATCGAGCATGAGCGACAGCGCGACGGTCGCCTCGTCGAAGCGGCCCGCGCGCGCGAAGCCCGCCAGCACCACCTCGTCGAGCCGGCCGGAGGCGCGTAGCGCCAGGACGCGGGAGCGCGCCGCCACGTAGGCGGGCGAGCCCTCGCGCATGCCGGCCTGGAGCCGGATCGACGCCTGTGTGATCACGTCCTGGAAGGCGCCGCCGCGGACACGGTCGGCCGCCTCGAGCTTGAGCCGCACCGCCTCGGACGCCTCGGCGAACAGCTCGAGCAAGTGCTGCCGCGGTATCTCGGGGCGCACCCAGATCGCGAGCGCGAGGTCGCCGTCGCCCTGCGCCCGCTGCACCAGCGTCGAATAGCCGAACTGCGAGAAGCGCGCGCCGTAGTTCTCGGCCGTGCTCACCGCGACCGTGCGGTCGCCGCGGTGTACCAGCACGTCGGTGACGGCCTCCGACAGGGTGGCGCGCCGTGCGATCGCCAGCAGGTGCTGCTGGCTCTGGCGGCTTGCGCCGTCGACCAGCGTCGCATCATCGAGCGCCTCGGATTGCGCCAGCACCGGGCCCGCCACCTCGATCGTCTCGTCGAGCGCGAGGCGACGCATCACGCGCGGCGGCGCCGTCGCGACGATCGCGAGACGCGTGCCGAAGGCGGCGCGCGCCGTCACGTCGAGCTCCTCGATCAGGCGAGCGAGCACGTCGTCGAACAGCGCGACCTGGTCGGACGAGAAGGCGCCAGCGCCGGCAAGAAACAGGTCGGTCACCCGCCGCAGCGTCTCGGCGCGGTAGCGGATGTCCTTCTGCGCGACCGCCTCTTCGAGCTGCTCGAGGAGCCCCTGCTGCGAGTTCATCGTCGGTTTCTTCCCATTCTCCGCCGCGCCGCTCAAGCCGCGCTCGCCTTGGCCGCCTGCGCATCCCGCTCAGCTTCGCCGCCGACTTGCGCGGACGAGAAGCTCAGCTCGGATGCCGGGCAAGGCCGGGCGAACAGATAGCCCTGCACGAAGTTCACGCCCGCGGCGCGCAGCATGTCGTACTGGTCTTCGGTCTCGACGCCCTCGGCCGTGGTCGCGATGTCGAGGCCGCGGGCCAGCGTCAGCACCGAGGCGATGACGGCCGCGCATTCGGCGCGCGCGATCAGCCCTTGCGTGAACGACTTGTCGATCTTGATCTTGTCGACCGGGAACTTGGTGAGATAGCCGAGCGAGGAGTAGCCGATGCCGAAATCGTCGAGCACGATCGAGACGCCGATGTTCTTGAGCTGCTGGAGCAGCGAGCGGTAGTTTGCCTCGTTCTCGAGCAGGACCAACTCGGTGATCTCGACCTCGAGCCGCTCCGGCGAGAGGCCGAAGTCGACGAGTGCGCACAGGATGATGTCGAACAGGTCGCCTTTGCGGAACTGCACCGACGACAGGTTGATCGACACCTTGACGTGCGCGGGCCAGGCGGCGGCGTCGGCGCACGCCTTCTGCAGGATCCAGTCGCCGAGCTGGACGATGAGGCCGGTCTCCTCGGCGAGCGGAATGAAGCAATCGGGCGAGATCAGGCCCTTCCGCGGATGGCGCCAGCGCACCAGCGCCTCGGCGCCGCCCACCTCGCGCGTCTCCGCGTGGAACATCGGCTGGTAGAACAGCTCGAACTCGTTGCGCGTGATCGCCTCGCGCATTTCGTTCTCGAGCTGATGGCGCGCGTCGGCTTCCGCCGTCATGCCGGCATCGAAGAAGTTGAAGCCGTTGCGCCCTCCCGACTTGGTGCGGTAGAGCGCGAGATCGGCCTTCTTCAGGAGCTCGTCGGGATCGCTGCCGTCGCGCGGCGCGAGCGCGATGCCGATGCTGGTGCCGACCGTGACGCGGCGCCCTTCGAGCTCGAACGGCCGTGCGACCACCTCGATGATCCGCACCGCCAGCAAGATCGCGCTCTCGCGCTGCTGCGGCTCGCCGCCCTGCAGGATCGCGAACTCGTCGCCGCCGAGCCGGGCCAGGATGTCGGTCTCGCGCAGCGACGCGCGCAGGCGCTGTCCCATCTCCTTGAGCAGCGCATCGCCGGCCGGATGGCCGAGCGAGTCGTTCACGTCCTTGAAGCGGTCGAGGTCGAGCATGAAGACCGTGAACGCCTCGCCGCGCCGGCGCAGCCGCGCGCCCGCTTCCTCCATCTTCTCCATGAAGAAGCTGCGGTTGGCGAGCCCGGTGAGCAGGTCGTGATGCGCCATGAAGGCGACCTTGGCCTCGCTCTGGCGCCGGTCGGTGATGTCCTCGTGCGTGGTGAGCACGCTGCCGTCCGGCAGCCATTGCCGCTGGATCGCGATCACGCGCCCGTCGGGGAGCGTCTGCACGTCCGAGGCCTCGCAGAAGATGCGGCTGATGTACTCGTCCGCCGACACGCCCTCGTAGCCGCCATTGGCGATGCGGTATTCGAAGATCTGCCGCGCCGTCGTGCCAGGGACGATCTGTTCGGGGGTGAGGCCGTGAATCTCGGCGAAACGGTTGTTGGCGACGACGAGGCGCTGCTCGGCGTCGTACATGCACAGACCCTGCGACATGTTGTTGAGCGCGGCGTCGAAGCGCATGTTGGCGCGCTCCAATTCCTCGGTCTTGGCGATCAGCGCCTCCTCGGCGTGCTTCTCCGACGTGACGTCCTGATGGATCGCGACCCAGCCGCCCGCGGCGATCGGCTGATGCGTCACCAGGATCCGGCGCCCATCACGCAACTCGTTGATCACCTGGTATGCCTTCGCCTCGGAGACCTCGCGCAGCCGGCTTTCGATGTATTGCCGCGCGTCGCCCGGCGCGCCGCCCGCCGCGACACGCGCCTCGAGCACGTTGCGCAGCGTCGTACCGGGTTTCGTCTGCCCGGCCGTGAGGCTGTACATCTCGGCATAGCGCTTGTTGCAGACGATCAGCCGCTCGTCGCGGCCGAACAGGCACAGGCCGTGCGCCACGTTGTCGAGGGTGAGCTCGAGCACGCCCGACTTGTCCGCGATCCGGCGCGTCTGCCGCATGAGGAGGTACGTGCCGAACAGGATGACGGCGACCACGAAGGCCACCATCGGCCCGAAGGTGTAGAGGTGGTGACGCCACGGCGCCAAAACCTCCTCCTGGCTGAAGCTCACGAGCATCACGAGCGGAAGATTGGGAACGGCCGCATAGCCGGCGATGCGCGGCGCGCCACGCTCGAAGCCGGTAAGCTCGAACGCGCCGGACGCCGACCGTTCGATATGACTGGTGAACAGGGGGCCCTTCGCGAAGGAGCGGCCGATGAATCCCTCGACCACCGGCTCGCGGGCAAGCAGGACGCCGGTTCGATGAAACAGCATCACGGCGCCGGCCGGACCGAGATCGACGGCGCGGAACGTGTTGCCGAAATACGCGAGGTCGAGCGGCGCCGTGACCACGCCGGCGAAGCTGCCGTCTGCGTTGTTCAGGCGCCGCGACGCGGCGATCAGCCATTGGCCGGTGCGCTCCGAGCGGAACGGCGGCGAGACGAACAGCCCGTCCTGCGGGTGCTTGAGCTGGGCGAGGAAATGCGGCGTGTCGGCGATGTTGAGATGCGCTGGGCGCTGGTCGTAGGAGTAGGCCTGCAGCTCGCCGGTGGCATCGGTCCAGCCGATCGCCACCATCAGCGGCGAGATCCGCGCGAGCTGACGCAGCGCGTGGTTCACGTGCCGCGCGCTCTCGTCCGGGCCGAGCGCATGCTTGTGCACGCGCGCGTCGGCGCGGACGACCTCGGCAACGCGCAATGCGCGGTCGACGCCCTCGAAGGTGCGCGCCGTGTGCTGGGCCAGGACCTGGGCAAAGTTGCGCGTCTGCTGCTCGGCGCTCGCGATCGCGTCGCGGTAGCGCGCGTTGAGGTCGATGAGGAACAGAACGACGATCGCGCCCGCGAAGACGACGCCGAACGCCGCCAGCATACGGTTGGGACCGCTCATCAGTCTGCGAACAACACCGCGCATCTTGTTCTGATTTCCGGCGGAACGGCGCGAGCCGTCCCGACCCCTCTCCCTGCGCCACGCGCACGCCGACGCTCCCACCTTTATGACGGGGAACAAGAAAAATGTGATTAAACGGCGTGCTTAAGAGAAGCTGAACGGGTGCACGCTGCCAGTGTGCGGGATGGCACGAGACAATCTCAGGTCAGCGTTCCGCAAGGTCAGCGGCGGTTTCGTTGCGGCACGTAACCGCCACCGGTCATGTGTGGACGAAGGCTGCGGCCGACTGATCACATCAGACGCCGGACGCGCGCCCTCATCGCTCGCTGGACTATCGGCGGCACTTCGGCGACCCCGCTCGCAACAAAAAAAGCGGCCCGCGGCGGATGATCCGCCGCGGGCCGCTTGCGTTGCAATTCCAGCCTCGCGTGGAAACTCCGCAATAAATCGGCGGCGTGCCGCACAACCGCTCATGTGCCGCGACGGCGCGCGACTTGCATTATTCCCGTTCAGGGCCAAGGCGCAGACAAGCGCGGCGAAGCTCATTTGCTGCCTTCGCCGTTTTTTTCGACGGCACCGAGGGCGAGCAGCTCAACGTCGAACTCGTCGGCTTCGTCAAAGTGATGCTTGCGCCGGCGTAGCCGGACGGGCGCGCGCTTGCGCAGTCGCAGCCGCCACTGCTTCCGTGAATTCGCCATGCTGTCCATCCAAAGCTGGTGGTGTCGGATAAGCTGAGATCGGTCGGGCAAAGTCGCCGGGAGCGCACGCCCGTGCGGTCGACCGCGCCTTGACGTTGGGCCAGCTCATCCCGCCAAGTACTCTTGACGAACTGGCCGGCTCCGGCTCGCCTTTCGGTTGCACCTTGACTTTATGTTCGCTGTTTGTTCTATTGCGGCGGCGGTCTGGAGTTCCAGGCTCTGAACCGATAGGGCAAGCGGCCAACGATCTACGCCGCTGCCCCCGGAGGGAGTCGCCATTTCGACATTTTGCGTGCGCAGATCGCAGCTGCCCTACACGCAACGCTTGCCGCTTCGACGTAAGGAAGACGATGAATGCGTACCCGCGCCAGCAAGAAAGCGCCTTCCTGCGGCGCGCTGCTCGTCCTCGCAGCACTGGCGACCTTCGGCGGACAGCCGGCCTTGGGCAGCTGGCTTTCCGACGAGGCTGGGCTGCCGGCCTGCCAACGCAGCGGCGAGTACCGCGTACCAATCGCGGTCTGGTTCGGAAGCATCTGGAACACGTCTGAACCGGATACGCCTGCGCCGCCGCCGATGCGCGGCGGGACGGTCATCTACCTCCAACTCACGATCAATCCGGCTCTTCTCGATGACTTCGCGACCCCTTGTTCGATGTCGGCACAAGAGCGCACTTTTACGTTGAAGTTCCCCAATGACGCAAAGCAGCCGGAGGCAGGCGGCTTGCGCATCCACCTGCGCGGCGAAACCGGGTTCGCGCATGGGGCCTGCACCGTCTCTGGATTCTACACCAGCACCGCCGCCTCCAACATACGCGAGGGATGGAGCGACATATGGCTGCGGGACAGCGAAGGTAGCATTGCCCTCTATCCTCGTTATTGCATTGCCGATCCCAAACTGAGACTGCGGCCAGCGAAGCCGAAGGTTTTGCCGACATGCGAGGGCGCATCCGACGATCGGACGCCCGTTCCGGTGTGGCGGCCGCAGCTAACGGCCCGCGGCGAGCTTTCGTCGGCACCGCCGCAGGGCGACGGAATGATCGTTTCGATTGCGATCGACACGAAACGGAATACCAACGGCGTCTGCGCGGGATGGGACCACGGTCATTTCAGTTTCTTGCTGCCTAAAGGCGCGAACGCTGCGGCGCCGACCGGCCTCCTCGTCACGCTACTCGGCAACGAAATGGTGCTGCCCGGCAAGTGTCTCCTGTCCGGGTACTACATGAACGAACCCAAATTCGACCAGAGCGGCGGGCTGTCGAGAACCTATTTCAGCTCGGTCGATGCGGGCAGGCTCATCGCCTCCGGCCAATTCTGTCAGGCACCTGGCATCGTTCCGGGAAGTGGAGGCCGGATCCCCGGTGATGTTGGGAGAATCAGACAATGAAGCGCGTCTTCCGGTGGCTGGCGCTGATCCTGGCGACGGGCCACTTGCCTGGCGGCATCCTTGCCGCCACCAATCCGGCGTTGCCTCCCTGCAGCAAGTTTCCGAGCGGTCAGGATTCATATCCACCCATGGGCTGCCACCCTTGCGAACGGTGTAATGTCCGCACCGCTGCCAAACAACAAGGATACTTACTACTACTTGGATTTCGTTGCCGCCGAACAGGACGTAGAGATCGACCCGTCGGCCGAGGGATTCTCCGTTATCATTCCGCGGAGCCTCGCCGGAGCCTACGAGTACTCGCTCCATCTTCTCGGCAGGGCTGAGCATGCAAACGGACGATATTATTTCACGGGCGTATATAAAGTTCACGTCGGCGCCGCCGACGCCAGCGCAACTCGTCGAGATATGCTCGAGATCGTGCTGTCCGGCAGGTTCTGCTTCGATTCTTCCAGATGACGATCTCGAAGCGATTTAAGGCCGGTCGCTCCTCTCGCGCTCAGCGAAATGGCACGTCGTACGGTTTCCTGAAGCGACGATTTATTTCCGAGATGACTTGGCCCACCGTCCTTCCCTTGAAAAGGCCCGAGTTGGAACGCGCCGCTCGCGGCACTACCTGCTCGGCAGGTGTGCCCGGGTCCGCTCGCAGTAATGCGGTAGCATTCGAGCCAAGGAAATGTGCAAGATAAATATTCAATGGCGTCAATGGTAGATTCGCTTGCATCAGCCTTGCGGCATTCTCTTCGGCGAGACGCTTCGTCGCGCGGTAAGATGTTTCATAGTTCATGCGCATGTTCATCAGGTTACCGGCTCTCGCCTGATCGAGCGTCAGTGACCTCGGGTTGTTGCGAACTGACGGGTCAAGCCAAGGATCATTCCTGATGAGATCACTCTGATTGGCTTTCAAATCGCCCAACCACGTTCCATCGAGAAACTGTCCAGCGCCCAGCGCACTGCTAATCGGATGGTCTTTATCGCGCTTTCCCCATGTTGACGAAATGAGGCCGGGTGAGCCTCGAGTTGTGTCGACGTAAACTCGATTGCCGGAATCTTGAGCTGCGTACGTGTTGCCGTGACTTTCCGTGGTAATGATTGCATCAAGAAGATCTGGGACGTTAATGCCGTTGCGCTCCAGAATACCGTCCCTCTCCAAGAGAGGCGGCGCCGGTGGCATCGGCATGTTCGACGACCACGACGGCGATAGCCAGGCATCCTCGAGACTGGGGCGACGCCAACCATCGCTTGGTAGCATGAGTGGAGGCGGAGCAGTCTTTGGGTCAAAATTGCTTGGGTCATAACTGATCTTCGCGGGAAGTTTGGGCGTCGGGTACATGGGAGTGAGCCAAGCTTCCGGCGGGCGCGGGCGCGGCAGGGGAATCGGAGCGGCGGGCTGAATGGGAGCGGCCAGTACCGGTGGCGGAGCGGGTGGGTTGGCTTGGTTGCGACGACTGTCCGCACCGGGGGGAAACGGCTGAGTTGACGGATACTGCGGTTGGTCCTGAGGCCGTTCGAAGAATGGATTGGCATCCATGAAAGGGACCGGGGGGACCATCGGCGGCGCGTGGTAAGTACGCGGAATGTCCGACACCGGCATGAATGCCGGCGGCGTTCCCAGTTCGCCGGGTCCCCAAGCTGCATCCGGCTGCGCGGCACTGTTCGCGGGCGATGGGGCGGGCCGTGAGCCATCCGGGGCCGGCGCGCTTCTGAACAACGGCAGGTTGGGCGGGGCCCACGCCAACGCGGTCATCAGATCGAGCAAAGTCGGGTTCGATGGATTCGACGCAAACGGCGCAGCCGGCTGCGCGGCGCTGCTCGCGAGCGGATAATCCTGCGCCGTGCCCTCAGCCGCGGCCGGTGCCGCCGTGAACGGCGGCGGGCTCGGCGGCTGCCGCGCCGCCGCGCCCATGAAATCGGCCAAGATCCGGTCGATGGAATTCCAGGAATCACGCGGCGGCATTGGAGGGTCTCCTTGTCTCGTTTGTTTGCTGATGAAGAGCGCAGATCGCCGGGGTGCTGACGGGATGATTACGTGAAAACTGCGCTTCGTCGGAACGGCCGCATGAGGCAAACGATTGTTGCGCTGGATGATCGCACCTGCGCGGGGGGCCGGCGATCACGTGAAGCGATCGGATGCCGGCGCCCTGCCCGCCTTACGTCCCGCGGAATCCGATTGCGCCGCGGATCGACATCACGCGCTCGCGCACGCGATGGCCGTCGTTGCCGCTGATGACGGTGGCGAGCCCGTCGCCATGCACGGCCGTGATCAGGCCGACGTGATGCGGCCACACCACGACGGCGCCGGGCTGCGGCGCGCTCGGGCGGCCGTAGCGCGCCCAGGCGGCCGCGAGGTCGCCGGAGGGAAGATCCGGGTAACCGGCGGTGCGCATGACGAGGCGCATGAAGGCGCCGCACCACACATGCGCCCAGCCGATCGGATTGCCGCCGAGATAGCGGCGTGCGACCGCGATCGGAGCCGTCGCGGCATCGCCGTCGTGCCAGATGGCGGTCGACGCGAGATGGACGCGGCCATCGTTGTCGAAGGCGATCGGCGCGGTTTGCGTCGCCAGAGAGTCCACGCGCCGCGCGACGCGGCTGCGGCCGCGCGCCCGCCTCGCCTTCCGGTGCGCGTTGTGGTTCGTCGGCTCGGCCACCGGCCAGCAATAGGTGCCGGCGCACTTGACGCGATAATAGACGTGCGCCCGCGCCTCGGCGGCGCTGGGCAGAAAGCACAGAAGAGCGAGCGCGGCCGCGGCCGCGCAGAGCATGCGCTGCATGGAGTCACCTTTTGATGATTGGGAATGTGTCCGGCTCCGCATCCGGAACCGGTCGTGATGAGGGGCTATGCGCGACGCGATCGTCCGAGAGCCCCTCACCCGGCGCGCGGAGTTCACCCTCGGGCTTGCCGAAGGCAAGACCCGGGGGCGCGCCACCCTCTCCCGTCGGGAGAGGGCCAGCGTTTCACCTGCCGAGCAGCGGCAGGATTTTTGCGCCGACGCCGGCCAGGAAGCCCGCGAGGCCGGCGACCGCGATGATCGCCCAGCGGGCGCCCTTGGCCTGCATCAGGATGTTGTGCATGACGTCGACCTTGAGCCGCATGTCGTGGACATCGTGCTCGAGGCCCGCGAGCCTCGCCTCGAGCGAGGCGAGGCGCTCGCCCGCCGGCGTGATCATTTCCAGCATCCGAGGTTCTGGCCGGTGCGGTTGTGCACGCGCACCTGGCGTACCGTCGGGGCGCTGTCGCGCTTGCTCGCGTAGGAGATCGCGCGCCACGGCGCGCAGACCGCCTTAAGGCCGGTCGCGGTCGAACTGGTCGTCGCGCAGGCCGCCAGCGTCGCCGTTGCCGACAGTGCGCTCAGCATCAGTGCGAGCTTTTTCGCCGCGCGCCTGCATGCGCTGCTCGGCCGCATCCCAGCGGGCCTTTTCCAATGCGATTCCAAGGTGGACTCCTTTGGCGAGAAAGAACGTGGAGGTGAGCGCCGCAACCGCAACCGCGACCGCGAGCGGACGAAAGGCCGGCAGGTACCAGCCGACGGCCAGCGCCGCGACGACGACGAACCCGCCGGCCGCGAGCCAGCCGCTGATGAGGGAGAGGAACTTGAACGACTCGAGCATCAGCCGGCGGCCTCCTTGATGCGGTTGCGGCGCCACACCGCGTAGACGGTGAGCGCGATCGAGACGACCGCGATTGCGAGCAGGACGTATTTCACGACGTGGATCGCGTCCTGGAACGGCGAGAGCTGCTCGCTTGCCTGCCCGAGCTCCTCCGCAAGTCCCGCACCCGTGACCGTCGCCGTAGTGGTCGCGGCGCCCGCCTCGGCCGACAGCGGCGGCTTCGCGGTGTCCTCGGCCTTCGCGCGCGCGGAAGCCTGCGTCCGGAGGTCGTCGTCGAGCCCGTTGCGCTGCGCCTGCTCGGCGTCGTGCGCCATGGCCTTGGCGGCGTGCTCCACATGGTCGACGCGGGCGAGCCAGCCGCGGCCGTAGCGCGGGAACTGGGCGAGCGCGCGATAGAAGGCGCGCCGCGCCGCGCAGAAGGCGTGGATGAGCCCCTCGATGTTGTCACGGGCGCGTTCGATCGTCTTCGCGAGCGTCACGTCGCCCATGAAGCCGTCGACGCGCACGCCGAGGCAGCGCTGCAGCGTGCGCGCCGCCGCCGCCGGGCCGGCGTTCACGCAAGCGTCGAAGAAGGCGTAGTCCATGCCGGCCGGCAGGCGATCGCACCACGGCTGCCAATAGCGGTCGCGGTAGATCTCGGTGTACTCGGCCGGCGTGATCTTCCACACGTCCTGGCGCGGCAGGTTGTGGCGCGCGCGGAAGCCGTCATATTCGCGCTGGATGATGCCGTGCGCGGTGCGCCCGCCGTGATCGTGCGGATCGTCGTCAAGCCCGCCCTCGTCGACGAGCACGAGCTTGAGCGCGCGCGGGAAGTTGTCGGCGACCATCACGGCTTCCCCTTGAGCTGGTCGAGGTCCGCCTGCGCGCCCTGCTTGAGGGCGGAGAGGTCTGCCTTCGCGCCTTGCGCTACGGCGGACAGGTCCGCCTTCGCGTGCGTCTCGACCTTGGTCGCCTCGCCGGACAGCCAGGCCTGCAGCCTCGGCCAGAAAAACCAGACCACGCCGACGGTGGCGCAGCCGAATGCGTATTCGATCATGTCAGTCTCCTTTGCTGGGTGGACGGGAAAGGGCACGCCGCCGCGCGGGCGGCACCGGCGGGGCGTGCGGTTCAGGGAACGAGGGCAGGTGCCGCGGGCAAAATCTGCCGCGCCACGCAACGCGGGCAGCGCGGATGCACGCGATCGCGCGCGGGCACGAAGGTCACGAGCTCGTCGCCGCGCTTGCGCGCGACCGCGCGCACGGCCGCGGCCGCGCGCGGGTCGACCGGCACGATCCACACCACGCGGGCGGCGCCGGCGCGGACGCGCATGCGCTCGAGATTGTCCGCAAGGCGCGGATTGTCCGGATCGTTGCTGCCGGCCGAGATCACGACGAGGCGCGCCGGCCGCACCCGCGCGACAATCGCGGCCGAGCCGATGCCGATCCTTGCGTCGGTCGCGCATTGCGGCGCGTAGCGGCCGACATCGACGGCGATCGAGTCGCCGGCGACCAGACAGCCCGCGGGTTGACCGAGATCGGCCGCGACGGCACTATGGCCGCAGGCAAGCGAAAGCGCGCCGGCGAGCGCCAGCGTGGCGTCGATGCGACGCATGATGCTTCTCCTTTTCGAGGGTCGATGGGTCTAGACCCGGCGGGTCATGGCGATCCGATCAGCCGCCACACACGGGGCTCACGACGCGGAATGTCGATCAGCGAATCCACTGTCATGCGTCGCGCCCGAAAGGCCGTTCGGATATCGTTCGAACAGTGCGATTCCTTAATTTCCCGCGCCGCCCCGCGCTCCTGGCGGCACCAGCACCTGGTTCGCCGCGTGCTTGCGCGCCCGCATGATCTTTTTCGCTGGTTCGACCTGGCCGACGGCGGAACCATCGACCTTGGTGAGGCGACGCGTGCGCTCATGCGCGGGCATCGTTTGAACCGGTCCAACCTCTACCTGCTGCGCAGCGCGAACTACGTCGAGGCTATGGCCGCACCCGCGCTCGGCAAGCTTGCCCCGAGCCTGCAGAGCGAGCACGCCGCCGGTGTTGTGCGCAACGCGTTGGAAGAGATCATCCGCTGGAAAAACGTCGTGCGCTGCCGCGAGGATCACGCCGGCGGCGGCGGCTATTTCACGGCGGCCGAGCAGGTCATGGCCTGGCAATGGGAGAACGTGATCTTCCCCATCATCGGCCAGTGCGATTTCACGACCACGCTGGAGCTCGGCTGCGGGCACGGCCGCAATGTCGAGCTCCTGCGCAAGCTGGCAAAGACCGTGATCCTGGTGGACGTGAACGACTCGTGTCTCGCCGCGTGCCGCGAACGCTTCGGCGCGACGCGGGACGGGTGCGACTTCCGCTATCACCAGACGATCGGAAATCGCCTCGATGGGATCGCGGACGGCTCGGTCACGCTCGTCTATTCCTGGGACACGATGGTTCATTTCGACAAGCTCGTCGTGCGGGACTACGTCGGGGAGTTTGCCCGCGTCCTGCGTCCCGGCGGCCACGCCTTCCTCCATTATTCCAATCAAGGCGCCGAGAATCCGAACAGCGATTGCGGCGACAATCACGGTCACCGCGGCGACATGACGCCGGAGCTGTTTGCGAGCTATGCGCGCGACAACGGGTTGACCATCGCGTACCACCGCCTGAGCGGAGATGACTCACGCGGGGTACGTTTGATGTTCGGAACCGGCTTGCTTGGCCCCTTCGGCTCACGAGTTCATCGAAAAATTCACGCGATACAGTACGCACTTCGTCCCAAACAAGGGATCGAAGCCTTTCCCAAACGCCTTCATCTGGGTTGTGGAATAATGCGTGCTCCAGGGTTCTGTAACGTTGACGTCACACCGCAGCCGTCGGTTGACGTGATCGATGACATCGCCGTCTTGCGCCGCTTTCCTGACAACTATGCGGAACTCATTTACGCGTGCCATGTGCTCGAGCACTTCTCGCATGCCGAATTGATCGAGGTGCTCAAGACCTGGTTTCGAGTCCTGGCACCGGGCGGAGAGATACGCATCTCGGTGCCCGACATCGACCGGATCGTGAAGATCTATGTCAAGAACTGGAATCACTTCCAGACTGACGGCCATGCGCCGTGGATCGGCTTGATCTACGGCGGCCAGACGGACAGCTACGACTACCACAAGACCGGCTTCAACTTTTGCTGGCTCCGCCATCTCATGGCAGGCGTCGGCTACGGCGAGATCGCCGAATACCCGCACGAGCCGCACTTCATCCCCGGGTTCAAGGACGGCTCGCTTGCGCAGGGATCTTTTGCAGAGTTCCTCTCGCTCAACGTTCGCGCCTTGAAGCCGCATTGATCGGCCGCCTTCCTTTCGGTTGTGGTACATTCCGCAGATGTCAGTAAAGTCGCTCGTCCGCTCGATCACGCCGGCTCCAATCTGGAACGCCGCCGGCGCGGTGAAACGCAAGCTCGTCACGCCGAGCCGGCGAAGCTTCGCGGCAAACGGAGAGGACCTCCTGGTCGAGGGGTGGCTGCGAAACTATGGATGCGATTTCTCGCGCGTCAGATACGTCGACATCGGCGCCAACCATCCCAAATTTTTGTCGAACACCTTCATGTTCTATGAAGCCGGCGCGAGCGGCATTCTCGTCGAACCCGATCCTGACAACGCCGAACTCCTTCGCTCGAAACGACCACGCGACATCGTTGTCAATTCCGGCGTGGCCTTCGATGAACGTCGAAGCGCTACGCTTTTTCGAATAACGTCAAGCGGGTTCAATACCTTCTCTCGCTCCCAGGCCGACTTTGCCATTCAGTCATCGCGTCAATGGCCTCACCGGTACCACCAAGAAATAGTGGGCGAGATCACGGTCCCCCTGGTCCCGATCAACGAAATTATATCGAAATACGCGATAGCGCCGGATTTCGTATCAATCGACACGGAAAGCCTGGACCTTCCTATCCTCCGAACGCTCGATCTAAGCCTTTTGAACTCTACTCCTGGAATACCGACGTTAATTTGCATCGAGGCCAGCTCACCGCTAGCCGATTTTGCTCAAATTTTAAATCCAGCCGGCTTCGAGTTTACGGCGCAAACTCCAGATAATTGGATATTTAGAAGGTACATTAAACCCATTTAAGGCCACCCAGGCAGAGCGGCCCATGACAGCGATCGCGTCGGACAAAGAGATTCCCGTTGTTACGACCTTGGCATTTGTGGGGACATTGCTACCTCCTCCCGACGCTCCGAAGACAGAGATCGAGCGGAAATGTCCTGGGTCGGTGACAGTCGCCGTGTGAGTGTGTCTCCGCCTTGGATGGCGGCGACTTCGGGCTCGACCGCGGCCTTGATCTTGGCCTCCAGGTCGCCGGCCGCTGCCGTGACTTTCGCCTGGAAGTCGGCCTCGGCGACGCTTGCGCGGGCCTGCAGCCACGCCTTGACGTTGGTCCAGCCGTATTTGGCGATGAGGATCGCGAGGATGAGGCTCGCGCCGGCGGTTCCATTGCGTCTTTCCTTTTCGCTGCACTGGGACTAGGCTGCCCTCCATGGAGCGGGGGCCTCAAAGTTCAGACCATTTCGATTACGTGGACGCACTGCGCGGCTATGCGATTCTCGGCGTCATCATTCTTCATGTCGGGAGCCTTTCGTCGGTCGGCCTCGTCAACGAAATGGCGTGGGGCGCGCGCGGTGTTCAGCTCTTCTTCGTCGTGTCAGCCCTGACACTCGCCATGAGTTGGCATTCGCGTCACGACGGCGCAGGGCCGTTCTTTGTGCGCAGATTCTTTCGCATTGCGCCGATCTTTTGGCTCGCAATCGCCTACTACACCTTGACAGCTCATCAGTTCGTCCCAGTCTGGCATGTGCTCGCGTCGATCACCTTCCTGCATTCGCTTTGGCCGACAACCATCTCTCCGGGCCTCGTACCCGGAGGATGGTCGATCTCCGACGAGGCGCTGTTCTACGCAGCGTTCCCGTTTCTCGTCGCTACTCTGACGACATGGACCAGGTCGGCGATCGCTCTGGGCGTCACGATGTGGATCAGCGCCTATTGGCGCCGCCACGGCGTCGACTGGGTCGAGTCCTTCGGCTACCGGCAGCAGGTGGCCAGCGACTTCGTCTTTCTCTTCCCACTAGAGCAGATGCCCGCTTTTGCGGCCGGCTTCCTGGCGTTCCACACCATCAGAAAGGTCAACCCAGAGCGGGCGCGCTACCTCAGCGAAGCCGGCCTGGTCGCCGCCTTGCTCGCTTTGACGTGGCAGTTCACGCGTGACGTGCACCAGATTTCTAAGATTTCCTTCTGGCTCTGTATCGTCGTGTCCGCGATCGGACTTGGTGCCGGCCGGTACCTCGTGAACGCGGCGATCATTCACATGGGGCGGATCAGCTACTCGGCCTACTTCGTCCACTTTGCGCTGCTTGCCTACGCCGACGTGCTTGCCGAGAGGTATGCTCCATCAGGAGCGCCAGCGTTCGCCGTCGCATTCCCCATCGTTTTCGTTGCTACAATCGTAATTGCGACGGCGACATATACCTTTATCGAACGCCCATCGATTAAATTAGGCAGAGGTCTATTAAGACGCGCGTCGTCAAATAACGCGAAGGATGTAGGGCAGGATGAGGGTCGGCTGCAGCCAGGCCATAGCAGTTGGCGTAGACGAGTTGTTGATTGAAATGCCTGTGGTCGCAGAGTTCGTCGCCGACGTAGCCGTTCCGCCAGCTCCGTTCGCCCACACCACGCCACCGGTAGTAATCAAGAAGCTGCCGTTTGCGGTATGAACGTGGCCTGGGTCCGTAATGCCGTGGTTGTGGGCGCCCACTTCGCCGCCGGCTTGCGTGTGTGTTGCCGAACCACCCGTCGAGCCGATCGCTGTCCCGTTGATCGTGCCATTGTCTGTGACCAGCGATGAGCCGATGCGGCCAGCAGCCGAGCCGCCCATATTGTCGAGGCCAGCCGGGACACGACCGCGCAGGTCCGGAATATTGAACGTCGTCGACCCATCCCCTCCCCCGAACGTCGTGCCCACCAAAGCAAACAGCGCCGCGTATCCGGTGCGCGAGATCGCCTGGCCGTAGGGCAGCGCGAAGCTCGAGTTGGGCGCGCTCGCGCCGACATACGGGATGATCCCGCCGAGCGGGATCGCGTAGGGCAGCGCATAGAAGCCGCGCAGGTAGAAGGCGCTGTCGGCGTTGTTGTAGGTCGCCACGTAGGGCGTGCCCTGGATGAGCAGGCCGGACGGCAGCTCGACGCCGGGCGAGGTGCGCAGCGGCTTGGCACCGAGCGCATCGACGTTGAGCGTCACGGTCGCGCCGCAGGTCGCGTGCGGCACGAACGCGATCAGCGCGCCGGCCATGTGGGCGAAGCTGTCGAAACCCTGGTTGGAGGCGAGCGTGTAGGCGGTCGAGGTGCCGCTGGTCGTGAGCGCGCCGGAGACGTTGTCGCGCCATTCCGCCGTGCGCGCCATCATGGCGCGCGCCGAGTCGTTGACGCTCGACGGGCTCTGGCCCTCGGCCCAGTTGATGGACGCGTCGGCGGTGGCATTGCTTGCGGCGGTCTTCGACCAGCTCCAGAACGGCATGGCTATCCTCGCGTGTTGGTATCTGCACCAAGGGTGAATACGGCCCGGCGGAGCAGGGCCGAATGCGTTGCGGCTTGCAACACCCGGCGCTCCGGAATTACGTTGGGCTGCGCGGTTGCGGGTCCGAACGCCGGCCCGGACGCCGCCCGAGGTGTCACGGTGCCCCGGATCTACATCTCCAATGCGCGGCACGACGCGCTGCTGGCGACAGCGGCCTTGAAGCCGACATCGCGGGACTTCCGCGTTCGACCACTAGCGCAGAGCCAAACGCGGCGAATGGGGCCGCAGACGAGCAAAATCAGCCAGGGTTGCGTCGACTCTACTTACGTCGTGGGCTAGCTTGAGAGACGCTTTTCGAGTTCCGATGCATCGGCCGGTTGCCACTCCCATGAGGCGCGAACCCTTCCTTCGCCGCAGTTCGCGCCTGTTGCGCCGCCTCGGTGCGCGCTCTGGCCTGCGCGCGTGTTACCTGCTGGCACGCAACAAGTTGGCCGCCCGCGACCCCAACCCGCCGTCAAGGCAGATGCGCATCCCGCAGGTTCCGCACGCCATCTGGCTCAGGCCGGGGACCAGCGACTTCGAGACCATGGAGCAGGTCTTCGTGCACCGCGAATATGATTTCGCCATGTGGCCGTCGCACCACGCAATGATCGACAGGACGTATGCCGAGCTGCTGGAGAACGGAAAGCTCCCGGTTATCGTCGATTGCGGCGCCAATGTCGGCTACGCCAGCATCTGGTTTGCGCTCAGATTCCCCCGCGCCATCGTCTATGCGATCGAGCCGGAGCCGCAGAACTTCATGGTGCTCGGCCGGAACGTCTCCGCCTATGCCGACGTCAAGCCCGTTCACGCCGGCATTTCGGACCGCGTGACGAGGCTTTCCTTGCGCAATCCGGACGGCGAGCCATGGGCCTGCCAGACCGTGGACGACCAGCAAGGCTCGGTTGCGACCGTCACGGTTCCGGACCTGCTCGACCGGCTGCCGAATTGCGTGCCGCTGATCGTCAAAGTCGATATCGAAGGCTACGAGACGAGCCTTTTTCGCTCGAACACCGCGTGGGCCGCGCAAACGCCGCTCGTCGTATTCGAGATGCACGACTGGCTGTTTCACTGGCGCGGGACCGGCGATGCGATATTCCGCTGTCTGACGCAGCGACCACGCGACTATCTGATGCGCGGCGAGAACGTCTTCTCGTTCGCGCATCCCGACCACGCATCAACCTACCGGCCGTGCTGATTCCGGCCGACCCTAGCCGCCGGCTGCGCTGGCGCGCACGCCGGGCAGGCCCAGGCGCGCCACGGCCCGCCAGCGGCTCATCCGCATGAGCTCGCGCGCCGCCATCGCGGGATGGCGCGCGCCGATCAGCGCGGCGAGACATGCGTAGGGCCAGAGCGCGAAGGTGCCCGCACCGGCGCGGCGGCGCTCCAGCATCAGCTTGCCGGCGAGCAGAAGCATTGCCCGGCGCCGGCGGCGTCGATGCGCGGCAGGCCGTAGCGCACGAAGAGCCGCAGCCAGGCCGGCATGACGCCCATCTGGCTCGCCTTGCTCAGCGTGCCGCGCAGGAACGGAAACGCGAATTCCTCGCCGAACGTCGCCCGGCCGAACAGCGCGCGCAGGCGCGCGAGGCTCAGCGGCGCCCCCGGCGCATCGCGCTCGGCGACGCTCAGCGGATCCGCCGCGCCGGCGCGGCGGCGGCGGCCGGCGGCGCGCGCCGCCAGCACGGCAAGCTCCTGCTCGACGAAGCGCAGGCGCGACGCGTTGGTCGCGTGCGCGCGATAGGCGAGCAGCACGTCCGGCAGGTTGGCGATCGCGCCGCGCTCGACCAGGCGCAGCCACAGGTCATAGTCCTCCGCGTAGCGCGCGAGCGGCCAGTTTCTGGAGGCTGAGCATCATGGATCGTCCGCATCCCGGTCACTCCGGTCACTCCGATGAAGCGCCGGTTTACGTCATCTCCGTCGCCGCCGAGCTCGCCAGAATGCGCAGACCCTGTGCACGTATGACCGGCTGGGCCTCGTCCACCCAGGTCGTACGGCGGGGCGGGGACGCCGTTACTCCCCCGCGACCTCTCGCTGTTGCGCGAGGTCCAGCGCCTCTCACAAGAAGAGGGCATCAACCTGGAGGGGATCCGCCGCATCCTTCAGCTCGGATGATGAGCTGGCCACGCTGCAGATGCGTATTCACCGAGCTGAAACTGAGCTCGAGGCGGCCAGGACCGAGGCCGACGAGCGCGTCGAGCAGGCTCACCGCGCCCACCGGCGTGACCTCGTCCCGGTCGACCGGGCATCGATCGTGATGTGGCGCCGACCCCGCTGAACTGGGCAACAAAACCCAAGTTGAGTGGGAAGCACTCAACTTCGCAGCGGGTTGCACCTAGTGAAGCCCACTCTTCACCAACTCTTGACTACCAACTCTTGGACGTGCGAATGGAT
>CAVPGG010000330.1:0-3745 GCA_963703755.1 uncultured Pseudomonadota bacterium | reverse complement strand
GACCGGGTGATGAGCCTCGAGCGCGAGCGCCCGCCGAACCGCACCTACATCGCGCGCCGCATCGAGCAGGGCGCGATCACGTTCGACAATGTGACGTTCAAGTACCCGCGCGGCGCCGAGAACGCGCTCGAGAAGGTCTCGTTCAAGATCGCGGGCGGCGAGCGGGTCGGCATCATCGGCCGGGTCGGTTCCGGCAAGACGACGGTCGGCCGGCTGATGGTCGGCTTCTACGAGCCGCAGGACGGGCGCGTGCTGGTCGACGGCATCGACCTGCGCCAATACGATCCGGCCGACCTGCGCGCCGGCATCGGCTTTGTGCTGCAGGATACGGACCTGTTCTACGGCAAGTTGCGCGACAACATCACGTTCGGCCGGCCCTCCGCGACCGACCAGGAGGTCGTCGAGGCGGCGCGGCTTTCGGGCGTGGAGTTGTTCATCGCGGGGCACCCGCTCGGCTACGAGATGCCGATCGCCGAGGGCGGATCGAGCCTCTCGGGCGGGCAGAAGCAGGCGATCGGACTTGCCCGCGTGCTGATCCGCAAGCCGCAGGTGGTGTTTCTCGATGAGCCGACCGCGCATTTCGACGTGCGCAGCGAGGCGGAATTCCTCGAGCGGCTCAAGTCGCTCGGCCAGCAGCACCTGACCGTGATCATCTCGACGCACCGGCTCTCGCTTCTGTCCTTCGTCGACCGCCTGCTCCTGTTCGAGCGCGGCAAGCTCGTGGCCGACGGGCCGCGCGACAAGGTGCTCGCCTTGCTGCAGGGCGGGCCGCGCCGCGCCACCGACCCGCCCGCCGGCCCTGCGGCCTGAGCAACGCCATGCACACCACCGATTTCGCCTTCGCCAATGATGTCCGCGCCGCCGTCGAGCTGCGCACCCCGCGCACCGCGCGCATGCTGCTCGTCTCGTCGCTCGCGCTGCTCGTGGCCGCGATCGTGTGGGCGAACTACGCCGTGCTCGACGAGGTCAAGCGCGGCGCCGGCCGGGTCGTGCCGTCGCGCCAGATCCAGGTGGTGCAGTCGCTCGAAGGCGGCATCGTCGGCGCGCTCGACGTGCACGAGGGCGACATCGTCAAGCAGGACCAGGTGCTGGCGCGCATCGACGACACCAAGTTCGCCTCCGAGCTCGGCGAGGTGCGCGAGCGCCGCAACGCCATGGCGGCGCGCGTCGCCCGCCTCGAGGCGGAGAGCAAGGGGCTGCCGGCGCCGGATTTTCCCGCCGAGCTCAAGGAGGCCGCGCCCAGCGTCGTGCAGGGCGAGCTCAGCGTCTTCCAGACGCGCGCGCGCAAGCTCGCCGACGACCTCAACGTGCTCACCCAGCAGGAAACGCGGCTGACCGAAACGCTCGCGCTGCTCAGCCGCGAGGTCGAGCTCACGCGCAAGCTCTACGACCAGAAGATCGTGCCCGAGATCGAATGGCTCCGCCTCGCCCGCCAGTCCACCGACATGAGGGGGCAGCTTGCCGAGGTCAAGGCGCGCAAGGCGAACGCGACCGCGGCCTTCCGCGCCCAGGCCGACGAGGATCTCGCCAAGTCGAGCGGCGACCTTGCGGTGCTGCAGCAGAACATCACCTCGGCGCGCGACCGCGTGCGGCGCGCCGATCTCAAGTCGCCGGTGTATGGCATCGTCAACAAGATCAACGTCACGACGATCGGCGCCGTGGTGCAGCCGGGCGCCAGCCTGATGGAGATCGTGCCGCTCGAGGACACGCTGCTGGTCGAGGGCCGCATCCGCCCGCAGGACATCGCCTTCATCCATCCGGGCCAGGACGCCGTGGTGAAGATCTCGGCCTATCACTTCGAACGTCTACGGCTCGCTCAAGGCCAAGGTCGAGCGGATCAGCGCCGATACGATCGCGGACGAGAAGGCCTCGAAGGAGGAGAAGAGCGAGACGTTCTACCGCATCATGGTGCGCACCGCGACCAACCACCTCGGCACTCCGGAGCATCCGCTGCCGATCATTCCCGGCATGGTGGCGACCGTCGAGGTGCTGACCGGCCACAAGACCGTGCTCGACTACCTCACCAAGCCGGCGCGCCTCCTGCGCGAGGAAGCGCTGCGCGAGCGGTGATCGGGCCGCGCCCCCGCAGGGGCGGCGCGCGTCTCGGCCGGGATCGATAAAATTCTACGCAATCGCGCAAGCGGCGCTTCACCGTCGCGCGCGCAATAGCCCTGCGCCATGCCGCCGCTTAACCGGGTGGCAGCAGTCCCGGCCGTAATTCTCGTCCCGCGAAACGCATCCGGGACGGGGATCGGCAGCGCAAAAGCCGACCGATGTCCCGGGCAGCAGGGACGTTAAACATGTCGGCGGTCGAACGGCGCGGCGCGTCGTGCGTCATCGGTGTACTGGTCGCGTTGGCGATGCTCGCGTCGGGCGGCGATGCGCTTGCCAGGAGCCGCAAGCCGCATGCGGTCGACCAAACCGGCTTCGGCGCGGTGCCGCGGATCGAGCTGCCGCGCCTCAGCGACCCGGCGGTGCCGCACGTCACGGTGGCGCCCGCGCGCTTCTTCACCATCAACCGCGTGCTCGCCAAGCTCGACGGCCTCAAGTCGGGCGGGACCCAGCTCGCGGCGCTCGACCAGAACACGCTGAGCGATGCGCCGGGCGCGCTTCCCGCGACCGTCACGAGT
Organism: uncultured Pseudomonadota bacterium; assembly: GCA_963703755.1. GTDB lineage: Bacteria > Pseudomonadota > Alphaproteobacteria > Rhizobiales > Xanthobacteraceae > JAVDCA01. The sequence continues at coordinate 1,115 of CAVPGG010000330.1, read as the reverse complement.
GAGCCGTTCGGCCTATTCACGTTCCAGGCGCCCGAAGGTGCGCTGTGGCAGAAGTGGCGCGGCGTGTCCGTCGACATCGCCAAGGATCGCGCCGCGCTGGGGCAGTGCCGCGCCGCGGCCGAGACCTGCGCGCCGGCCGCCAGGCGCTTCATCGCCGTGATCGACGCGGCGCGCGGCCTCGACGGGCGCGCGCGGCTCGACGCCGTCAACCACGCCGTCAACGCGGCCGTCGTCTACATGAGCGACATGGCGCAGCACGGCGTCGCGGAATCTGTGGTCATCGCCGCTCGCGACCTTCGCGTCGCTGCGCGGCGACTGCGAGGACTACGCGATCGCCAAGTACGTGGCGCTGCTCGAGGCCGGCCTGGCCGACGCCGATGCACGCATCGTGCTCGCCCACGACAACGTGCTCGGCGAAGATCACGCGGTGCTCGCGGTCCGCCAGGACGGGCGCTGGCTCATTCTCGACAATCGCCGTGCCGAGCTCCTCGCCGACGCCGACGAGAAGCATCTCGCGCCGCTGTTCGCGATCGACCGGCAGGGCGTCAAGCTGTTCGCCGTGCCCTACGTCCAGCGCATGATGGACGGCAAGGACGGCGCGATCGCCCCGGCGGCCGATGCCGTGCCGGCCAATCTCGCGGGCGCCGCGATGCTGCCGCTGATGACCTGACGGGCGCAGTCACCCGCGACGACTGTTCTTGGCCGGCGACCGCACGCAAGCGGTCGCCGATTGATTTTTGTCAGCCGGTCACGTGGACGTCGTGCGGGTTGACGATCCCGCTATTGGTGACGGTGGCGAGCGCCACCTCGCTCGCGGTCGTGCCGTTCGCGCTGTAGTAGAGCGTGTGGTTGTTCGTGTCGAAGTGGAAGCGGTCGCTCGACGAGGCGAACTGGCTGTCGCCGGACAACTCGAAGACCGAACTCACGTCCTGGCCCGCCGTCAGGCCGCCGCCGAAGGCCGCCGCCGACACCGCGAGCTGGTCCTTGCCGGTGGTGAAGTTGGTGATCGTGTCGTTGCCGGCGTGCGGCAGCGCGCCGAAATCATAGATGTTGGTGCCGGGGCCGCCGGTGAGGACGTTGTTGCCGTCGATCCCGAGCAAAACCTGCAATGCGTC
>CAVPGG010000329.1:0-24037 GCA_963703755.1 uncultured Pseudomonadota bacterium | reverse complement strand
GCCCATCGGCGCCACGGTGCCGTACTGGGACAGCCTCGACGACTTCGGCGACACCAATTTGCTGGTGGTGAAACCCGAGGAGGGCGCCTCGCTCGCCCGCGCGCTCGGGCCGTATTCGGTGGTGCTGATGCGGCGGCACGGCGCGACGGTGGTCGGAGCGAGCCTGCGCGAGCTGGTCTTCCGCTCGATCTACTCCTGCGTCAACGCGGCCTATTTGAGTGAAGGCAAGAACATGGGGCGGGTCGGCATGCTCACGCCCGGCGAGATCGAGATGGCGGGCGCGATCAACAAGATCCCGAGCGTCCCGCTGCGCACCTGGGAATACTGGGCGACACGGCTCGCCAAGCGCGGCGGAATGCCGCCGCGTGCGGCCACTTCCGCGCCGGCCCGCAAAGGTTCATCGTCGCGCTCCACACGCGGGGCGCCGGCCGTCCGGCGCGGCCAGATCAAAGGGAGAAAGAAACGATGAAACGAATTGCGATGGGGGTCGGCCTGCTCGCCGGCGCGCTCGCGCTGCCGACGCTGCCGGCGGCCGCCCAGGATTTGTTCAAGATGGCGATCGGCCAGATCAACAACTGGGAGAACCAGGCGCCGACGCTCGGCCAGGACGCGGGCTTCTTCAAGAAGCACAACATCGTGCTGGAAAACTTCGGCACCGCGGGGGCCGGCGAGACCGTGCAGGCGGTGATCTCCGGCAGCGCCGATCTCGGCGGCGGCGTCGGCGTCGCGGGCGTGCTGCGGGCGATGGCGAAGGGTGCGCCGGTGCGCATCCTCGCGCCGGCCTTCACGGGCACGGCCGACCTCTATTGGTACGTGAAGGCGGATTCGCCGATCAAGAGCCTCAAGGACGCGACGGCGAGCAACACGATCGCCTATTCGACCAACGGCTCAAGCTCGAACAACATCGTGGTCGCCTTCGTCCAGGAGCTCGGCGCCAAGGCGAAGCCGACCGCGACCGGCGGCCCGGCCGCGACGCTCACCGCCGTGATGTCCGGGCAGATCGACATCGGCTGGGCGGCGCCGCCGTTCGGCCTGAAGGAGATCAAGGACGGCAAGATCCGCATCATCGCGCGCGGCAACGATGTGCCGTCGCTGCGCGGTCAGACCGTACGCGTGCTGATCGTCAACGCGAACGTGCTCCGGCAGCGCAAGGACGCGGTCGATCGCTTCATGGCGGCCTATCGCGAGTTGGTCGACTGGATGTATTCGACTCCGGACGCCGTGAAGGCCTTCTCCAAGAAGACCGGGATTGCCGAGGACCTGGTGCGCCAATCGATGGCGGAATTCCAGACTAAGGCGGCGCTGCAGAGCGACGCGATGGCCGACCTCGACGGCGCCATCCGCGACGCCGTGAAGCTCAAGTTCCTCGACAAGCCGCTCACCAAGGAGCAGATCGCGGCCTTCATCCAGATCCCGCCGCGCGCGAAGTAGCCGGGCGGCCCGTCCCGGACGAGGCGGCGCCATCGCCGCCTCGTTTCATTTGTGCGGCGCACGGTCGCCGGATCGGATGACGCACCGGATTCCACTCGGCGTGAAAACGCTATAACGTCGGCAAAACCACGGGAGAACCGCCCATGATCCGCAAATCGATGCCGAGCCGCCGCAGTGTCCTTGCCGGCGCGGCGGCCGCCGCAACCGTCATCGCCGCACCCGCCGTCGTGCGCGCCCAGGCCAAGTCGATCAAGCTCGCGGTGCTGCTGCCGCGCTCCGGCTACCTCGCGCCGGCCGGGCAGAGCTGCCACCGCGGGGCGCTGATCGCCCCGAAGGTCCTCGCCGATTTCGGCTACAGCGTCGAGCTGGTGCATGTCGATATCGAATCCAATCCGGACGTTGCGCGCAATCAATGCGAGCGCGTGATCAATGACGGCGCGCACGGCGTGATCGGTGCGTTCGACTCGGCCTCGACGCTCGCGATCGCGCAGGTGTGCGAGCAGCGGCAGGTGCCGCTGGTGGTCAACATCGGCGCCGCGCCGCAGCTCACCGAGCAGGGCTACAAGTATCTGGTGCGCAACTTCCCGACCGGCGGCATGCTGGTGACGAACGGCCTCAAGCTGATCAAGGAACTGATCGGCGCGACGCATGTCGACCCCAAGACGGCCGTCTTCCTGCACGCCAACGACACGTTCGGCACCGCGCAGCGCGGCGCCATGGACAAGATCTTCCCCAATGCCGGCCTGCCGTTTCGCCTGCTCGACTCGATCGCCTACGATCCCAAGGCGCAGGACCTGTCGGTCGAGGTCACGAAGATCCGCGCGCTCAATCCCAACCTCCTGCTGGTGGTGACGCGCGCGGCCGATGCCATCAAGCTCGTGCGCGACATGGTGCGCCAGCATTTCGAGCCGATGGGCATCATCTCGCCCGGCTCGCCCGGCCTTTACGACGAGGAGTTCTACCAGGCGCTCGGACCGCTCGCCGACTATCCGATCTACAACATCCCGTGGGCGAACCCGAAGGCGCACATGTCGCAGGCGCTCGAGGCCGCGTTCAAGCCGGCCAACCCGAAATTCCGTTTCGCGGTCGAGTGCTTCAATGTCGGCTTCACGTTCGAGGCGCTGCTGATCGCCGCCGACGGCTTCAAGCGCGCCGGCACCGCCAACGGCCCGGAGCTCATGCAGGCGATCCGCGCGACCAACATCGCGGAGCACGTGATGATCGGTCCGGCGATCGCCTTCGATGCCAAGGGACAGAACCTCGGCATCCCGTCCGCCGCGGTGCAGAACCGCAATCGCACGCCGACCGTGGTGCTGCCCACCGCGGTCGCCACCATGACGCCGGTGCTGCCGATGCCGGGTTGGCAGGGGCGGACGTAAGAGGGTCGGTAGCGCCGCATGGAGTGCAGCGGAATGCGGGAACGACGGCCCCGGATTTCGCTACGCTTCGTCCGGGCTACGCGGGACGCGGGCGTCGTGCATCCATGATCTGGTCGATCTATCTCAACGTCGTGGTACAGGGCGTGCTCACCGGGCTCGTCTACGGCCTGATGGCGCTCGGGCTGTCGGTGATCTTCGGCGTCGTGCGCGTCGTCAACTTCGCGCACGGCGAGTTCGCGGTGGTCGCGATGTACGCCGCGTTTCTGCTGTTTCGCACCCTCGGCCTCGACCCGCTGATCACCGTTGTGCCGATCGCGGCAGCGTTCTTCATCATCGGCTTCGTCCTGCAGGCGACGCTGATCAACGCCTTCGTCGGCCGCTCCGAGCACGAGCAGTTCATCCTGCTGGTCGGCGTCGGGCTCATCCTCCTCAACAGCATGCTGATGATCTTCGGCCCGGACGCGCAGCCCGCCAATCTGCCCTATGCGGTCGACAGCTACGCGGTCGGGCCGATCTTCATCGACAAAGTGCGCATTTTCTCCGCGGTCGCCGCGCTGGCGATCGCGGCGGCGCTGTTCGCCTTTTTCCGCTACACCGCGACCGGCACCGCGATCCGCGCCTGCGCCGACAATCTCACCGGCGCCGCGGTGGTCGGGCTCAACGTCAAACGGCTCTATGCGATCACGTTCGGCATCGGGCTCGCCTGCGTTGGCGCGGCCGGCACCCTCATGGTGATGGTCGCCGACGCGGCGCCGAGCCTCGGCCCCGCCTATACGCTGCTCGCCTTCATCATCGTCATCGTCGGCGGCCTCGGCTCGATGGCGGGCGCGCTGGTCGGCGGTGTGCTGATCGGCGTGTCGGAGGCCCTCGCCGGCTTCATCATCCAGCCGTCGATGAAGAGCATGTTCTCGTTCGCGCTGCTGATCGCGGTGCTGGTGCTGCGGCCGCACGGACTGTTGGGGCGGCGCGCATGATCGGGCTGTGGCGCGGCCTTGAGCCGCGCGCGCGCGGATTGATCGCCGGACTCTTGGCGACGCTCATCGCAGCGCCGCTCGTCGCCGACCGTTACGTGCTGTCGGTCCTCACGCTGGTTCTTTACTTCGCCTATGTGGGGCAGGCCTGGAACCTGATGATGGGCTACGCCGGGCAGCTTTCGCTCGGCCACGCGCTTTATGTCGGGCTCGGCGCCTATACGGCCGCGCTGCTGTGGGTCGATTTCGCCATCGGACCGTGGCTTGGCGTCTTCGCGGCCGTTGCGATCGCCATGATCTTCGGCGCGGTGGTCGGCTGGCTTGGCTTCCGCTTCGGCGTCGAGGGCGTCTATTTCGCGCTGCTCACCATCGCGTCCGCCGAGTTCACCCGCATCGCGTTCGACAACATGAGCTTCACGGGCGGCTCGGGCGGCCTCTTCCTGCTCTACGACCAGGGACGGCTCGGCCAATGGTGGAACCTGCGCGGCGGGCAGTTGCTCTTCTACTACGTGGCGCTGGCGCTGGCGGCGGGCGGCGTCGTGGTCGCGGCGCGCCTCGCGCGCTCGCGCCTCGGCTACCAGTGGCTCGCGGTGCGCGAGGACGAGATGGCGGCGCGCTCGCTCGGCATCGATGCGTTCCGCGCCAAGATGACGGCCGTCCTGGTCTCGTCCGGCATGACGGCGGTCGGCGGCGTCTTCTATGCGTTCTACTCCAACAACCTGTTTCCGGCGCAGATCTTCGACATCAGCCGCTCGATCGAGCTGATCCTCGGCCCGATCGTCGGCGGGCTCGGCACCGTCTTCGGGCCGGTGGTCGGCGCGTTCATTCTGACGCCGCTCGGCGAGGCGCTGATCGCGCTGACCGCCAAGCTCGGCATCGACGCGCCCGGCGCCAAAGCGATCTTCTACGGGTTCACGCTGATCGTCATCATCTACTTCCGGCCGAATGGCGTGTGGCCATGGCTCGCGCGGATCATGGGCCTCAAGGAGCGCGCATCGTGATGGCATCCGCGTCGCCGCTGCTATCGGTCGAGCGCGTCAGCAAGCGTTTTCGCGGGCTGCTCGCCGTCGACGGCGTGAGCTTCACGGTCGCGCCCGGCGACATTCTCGCCGTCATCGGCCCGAACGGCGCCGGCAAGACCACCTTGTTCAACATGATCGCCGGCGTGCTCGCGCCCGACGACGGCACGATTGCGTTCGCGGGCGAACGCATCAGCGGCCTTGCGCCGGACGCCATCTGCCGGCGCGGCATCGGCCGCACCTTCCAGATCGTGCGGCCGTTTCCGGCGCTGTCAGTCGAGGACAACGTGCTGGTGGGCGCGCTGCTGCGCCATCACGATGTCGCGGCCGCGCGCCGCCAGGCGGTGGCGGTGCTGGAGCGCCTCGACCTCATCGGCAAGCGTGGACAACTTGCCGCGACGCTCACGCTGCCCGACCGCAAACGGCTCGAGGTCGCGCGCGCGCTCGCGACCGAGCCGAAGGCCTTGCTGCTCGACGAAGTGATGGCCGGGCTGCGCCCAACCGAGACCGACCGCATGGTCGCGATCCTTGCCGGCCTTAATCGCGAGAGCGGGCTCACCATCGTGCTGATCGAGCACGTCATGCGCGCCGTGATGGCGCTCGCGCGCCGCGTCCTGGTGCTGCACCACGGCGCCGCCATCGCCGAAGGCCCGCCCGCCGCGATCGTGCGCGAACCGGCCGTGATCCAGTCCTACCTCGGCGAGGAGGCGCTCGCCTGATGCTCACGGTCGAGGGCCTCGACGTTTTTCATGGCGACGCCCAGGCGCTTGACGGCGTCTCGCTCGAGGTTGACGAGGGCGCGATCGTCGCGATCGTCGGGGCCAACGGCGCCGGCAAGACCTCGCTCATCCGCACCATCGCGGGCATGCATCGGCCGGCACGCGGCCGCATCGTCTTTCGCGGCCGCGACATCGCGGGCTGGCCGAGCCATCGGGTGTGCGACCGCGGCATCGGGCAGGTGCCGGAAGGCCGCCAGCTGTTTCCGACGCTGACGGTGGGCGAGAATCTCGCGATGGGCGCCCTGCTGTCGCGCGCCCGCGCGGCCCGCGCCCGCAATCTCGAGCGGGTGCTTGCCCTGTTTCCCGTGCTGGCGGAGCGGACGACGCAGCCTGCTGGCACGCTCTCGGGCGGCGAGCAGCAGATGCTGGCTATCGGCCGCTGCCTGATGAGCGCGCCCGACCTCGTGATGTTCGATGAGCCCTCGCTCGGTCTTGCGCCGGCCGTGGTGCAGGCCGTGCTCGCCACCATCCGCGACCTCAACCGCGATGGGCTCACCTGCGTCCTGGTCGAGCAGAACGTCGCGGTATCGCTCCGGCTCGCAAGCCGTGCCTATGTGTTGGAAAACGGCCGCATCACACTGTCGGGCGGCGGGGCCGAGCTGCTCGCCGACGATCGCGTCCGGCAGGCCTATCTGGGACTGTAACCAGCAGGCTTATTTCGCGCCGGCGCACATGGCGGCGATCCGCAGCGCCAGCGGGATATCGGGATATCCGCGGCGCAGCATCCGCAAGGCCTCGGCCGTGGAAGCCGGGCGCTGGCGCGCCAGCACGGCCGTCATGGCGTGCACGACGTGATTTGGCTCGCGGCCCGCGCCTGGCGCGACAGCTTGAGACGATGGATATTGGCTGAAGCTGCCGGCGGTCGCGCGCATGGTCGGCATGTGATGGTCCGTTGATGCTGCCCGGCAGGCACAGCATGGGCGGGATGGGTCAACTTTTCGTTAACGAGTTGGATCCCACCAGGTTCCATTCGCCAGGCGGAAATCGGCCGCACAGGCCCGCTGTCAAAGAGCTACCCGGGGAGTATGGTGGCGCCCCTTCTATTCCCGATCCGTTCAGGAGATCATCCGATGAAGCTCTATTTCGCCCCTGGCGCTTGCTCGCTGTCGCCCCACATCGTGCTGGAGGAAGCCGGCATTGCGGCCGAAACCGAACAGGTCAACAACCAGGAAAAGAAGACCAAGACCGGCAAGGACTACTGGTCGGTCAATCCGAAGGGCCAGGTGCCGGCGCTGCAGCTCGACAGCGGCGAAATGCTCACCGAAGGCCCCGTCATCGTGCAGTACCTCGCCGACCAGAAGCCGGCCTCGGGGCTCGTCCCGCCGCCCGGCACGATCGAGCGCTACCGCGTGCAGGAGTGGCTCAACTTCATCACCTCGGAGCTGCACAAGAGCTTCGGCCCGATCTTCCGACCGACGACGCCCGATGCCTACAAGGCGATCTCGCGCGAGAACCTCGGCAAGCGCTTCGACTGGCTCGACAAGCAGCTCGCCGGCAAGCAGTACCTGATGGGCGACAAGTTCACGGTCGCGGATGCCTATCTGTTCACGGTACTGCGCTGGTCGCCGCGGGTCGAGATCGACATCGCCAAGTGGCCGAACCTCAAGGCTTACATCGACCGGGTCGCGGCGCGGCCGAAGGTGCAGGCGGCGATGAAGGCGGAAGGGTTGCTCAACTGACGCGAACGCGGTTCAGGCGGCCGGCGCGAATATCTGCGGATTTTCCGCCGCTCCGAGCTCGATCCGCCGCATAAAGGACCATGCCTCCGTGCGGTCTATTCCTTGCCGCGCGCAGGCGCCTGCTCGCGCGCGCGCGAAGTCGCCTCGATCATGTCGATGAGGCCGGTCCGCAACGTCTTGTCCTTGATCGCGACGAAGGCGCGCATGAGGCGCAGACTCTCGTCCGGCGAGGGACCTTGATCGACATCTCGGGCATTGGGATCGCCATCGCCGGGACAACGGCGGATGGGGAGTTTGCATCGTCCCTCGGCCGGAAACGGGATGATGTTTCCGTGCTCTGTCCCGGTGTCGTGATCCATACGCGACCCTCGTCCTCGGGGTAACGAGATTGAGGAGCTTCCGTATCGGCCACGGTCGCAACCCGCCTGCGTTGCCACCTGGGCGATCATGCCAGAATGTCGCGAGGGCCTGCGACTGTCATTAAAGGCGGTCGCTGACTTTATGAGGTGGAACCTCATAATGCCGCACGGCCGGCGCGGGCGTCGATCCAGGCGTCGCGTTGTTCGGGCGGCTCAGGCGGGCGGGGAGGACGCGAAAATCTGCGGATTTTCCGCGGCCCGCAGCTCCAGCTCGTTCAGCACCCGATCGAGATGCTCGGTCATCGCCAGGTAGGCGGCTTCGGGATCGGCAGCCATCAGCGCCGCCGTGATGGCGGTGTGCTCGAGATAGCTCTGGTGCTGGCGCGCCGGGGTGCGCAGCAGAAACAGCCGCGTACGATCGAGGCTGCCGCGCGCGGCCTCGACCACGGCCTGCACCCGCTCGTAGCCGAGCTCGACCAGTATGGTGTCGTGGAAGGCGATGTCGTGCCGGAAGAAAGCGACGCCATCGCCGTGATCCATGGCGAGCTTCTGTGCCGCCAAGATCGGCTCGAGCCGCTCCGCCACGCGCGCGCCTGCCCGTCGCGCGATCACCCGCACTGCCTCGCCCTCGAGCGCGCGGCGGATGAACATGGCCTGGCGGCAGGACGGAATATCGATATGCGTCACCCGGGTCCCGCGCTGCGGCAGGATCTCGACGAAACCTTCGTCCGCCAGCCGGCCGAGCGCCTCGGAAACGGGGAAGCGCGAGACGCCCAGCCGCTTGCAGATCGCGTCCTTCTGGATGAACTCGCCAGGCGCGAAGGCGAGCCCGATGATCGCTTCGCGGATCACATCCTGGACACGTTGCATCGTGCCGCCGCGACCGTGGCGCGGAAGTTCCGGAAGAAAGGAATACGGGAGCCCTCCGCGCGTGTGCGGGATGTCCGAAGGATCGGTCCCTGTCGACTCCATATCCCGTTAACACCCAAGCGGCCGGATTCTTCCTCGGAGCGGGCAGAAAAATCCTCATGCGGCGCGGCGGCGGCCTGAACCGTCAGGCCGCCGGTCGCGCCGGCTCGTTCACTTCAGCGGCGGGCCGATCGTCACCGTCAGCTTGCCGACGCCCTCGATGTCGCATTCGAGCTTGTCGCCCGCGACGGTCGCGGCGACGCCCGACGGGGTCCCGGTCATGATGATGTCGCCCGCCACGAGCTCAACCATCTCGGACAGGTTGGCGATGATCTCCGGCGTGTTCCAGATCATCTGATTGAGGTCGCCGTCCTGGCGGCTCTTGCCGTTGCACTTGAGGGTGATGCGGCCCTTGCTGGGATGGCCGATCTCGGAGGCGGCCCGCAGCGGGCCGCACGGCGCCGAGGCATCGAACGCCTTGCCGATCTCCCAGGGACGCTGCTGGTTGCGCGAGGCGATCTGCAGGTCGCGGCGGGTGAGGTCGATGCCGACACCGTAGCCCCAGATCGTGTCGAGCGCCTTGTCGACCTTGATGTTGCGGCCGCCGCTCTTGAGCGCCACCACGAGCTCGACCTCGTGGTGCATGTCCTTGGTCAGCGACGGATAGGGGACGGTGGCGCCGTCCGCCACCACTGCGTCGGCGGGCTTGGCGAAATAGAATGGCGGCAGGCGCTCGTCCTGGCCCATCTCGCGGATGTGCTCGACATAGTTGCGCCCGACGCACCAGATGCGGCGGACCGGAAACAGCTTGTCGCTGCCCACGATCGCGATCGCGGCCTGCGGCGGGGGAGAAATGACGTAGCGGCTGGCATCTGAGCTCATGATGTCGGTTCGATCGAGTTGGGGTTGGAAAGGACGCCGCGCCCGGCGCGACTGGCCCGATGACGGCTGCGGCATAAACACATGGACGCTTGCCGTCAATGCGGCGCGAGGCAGGGAATTCGCGGCGGTCAGCCCGTCGCCGCGGCCGGCGGCGGGTCCTCGGCGTTGTGCTGCAACTGCAGGCGGTAGAACGACGCATAGCGGCCGCCGCGCCGAAGCAACTCCTCGTGCCGGCCCTGCTCGACGATCTGGCCGCCTTCCACCACCAGGATGCGGTCCGCATGCATGATCGTGGAGAGCCGATGCGCGATCGTGATGGTGGTGCGGCCCTTGCATAGCTCGGCCACCGCCTCCTGGACGTGACGCTCGGACTCGGAATCGAGGGCGGCGGTCGCCTCGTCGAGCAGGATGATCGGCGCGTTCTTGATCAGCGCGCAGGCGATCGCGACGCGCTGGCGCTGGCCGCCCGAGAGCTGCACGCCGTGCTCGCCGACCGGCGAGTTGTAGCCGCGCGGGAAGGTCGATATGAAGTCGTGCGCATGCGCGGCGCGCGCGGCCGCGACGATCTCGTCCTCGGTTGCGCCCACCCGGCCGAACGCGATGTTCTCGCGGATCGAGCCGCTGAAGAGCTGGATGTCCTGCCCCACATAGGCGACCTGCCGCCGTAGGGAACGGCGCGAGATCGCCGTGATGTCCTGGCCGTCGATCGTGATTGCGCCGCCCTGCACGTCGTAGAAGCGCAGGATGAGATTGAGGACCGTCGACTTGCCGCCGCCCGAATGTCCCACCAGGGCCGTCATACGGCTCGGCTCCGCGACGAGCGACATGCCCTTGAGCACCGGCTCGCCCACGCGATAGGCGAAAGCGACATCGGCGAACTCGACGCGCGCCTGCGTCAGCGCGAGCGGGGGCAGGCCGTCGTCGACCGGCTCGGTCGCGGGGCTGTCGATGATATCGAACAGTAGGCGCACGCCGACCAGATTGCTGCTGAGATCGATATTGAGACGCGCCAGCTTCTTGGCCGGCTCGAACGCGAGCAGGAACGCCAGGATGAATGCGAACAGCGAGCCCGGCGCCGCGCCGCCGACGACCACGCGATAGCCGCCGTAGACCATGCCGATCGCGATCGCGATGCCGGCGAGCGTCTCGAGCAGCGGGCCGGCGCGATTGGCGACGCGCGCCATCTTCACGGTCTCATGCTCGACGCCGGCGACGCTGGCGTCGAACTTGGCCTGCATCTGCTCCTCGAGCGTGAACGCCTTGACGATGCGGATGCCCTGCACGGTCTCCTGCATGGTCTGCATGATCCGCGCGCCGCCGGTGAATTGGCTCATCGCGATGGCGTTGATGCGCCGGAGCAGCTTGCGGATGAAGATCAATGCCGGCGGCACCACGATCACGCTGACGAGCGACAGCAACGGGTCCTTGACCACCATGACGATGCCGAGGCCGATCACCGAGAACAGGTCGCGCCCGACCGCGGTGATCAGCAGGTTGATGACCGTGCTCGCCGAATTGGCGCCGGCGGTGAGCCGCGCAAGAAACTCGGTCGAATGGCGGGCGTTGAAGAAGCCGAGCCCCTCGTTGAGCAGCTTCGCGAACATGGCGCGCTGGTTTTGCGCCACGATGCGCGCGTTCACCCGCGCCATCATCACGGTCTGACCGTAGCTCGCGAAGCCCTTGAGAGAAAACAGCACGACGACGACCGCGGCAAGCACGACGATCGCGGAAAAGTTGCGATTCACGTAGGCTTCGTTGATCATGTTGCCGAACAGGTAGGCGCTGATCGACGTGCAGGCGGCTGCGAGCGCCATCAGCGCGAAAGCGCCGCCGTAGAGGCGCCAATTCACCAGCGCGTGGTCGACGAGCAGCCGGCGCATCAACGCGCGCGTGCCGCCCTCGTCGGCTATCAGCGATCTGAAGAAGGAACCAGCCACGCGGGCATCCTCGCAGCGCTCAATCGGTCTCGGTTCATTGCCCGCTGGGGCGCGGTATTTCAAGCGAAATCAGCGCGCCTGATGGATATCGTGACGCGCGTTAGGCGGCCGCAGGCTTCGTGTTGCGGTTGGGCTGGGTGGCCAGCTTGCGCTCCCAGGCGAGCGCATCGCGCGCGATGACGGCAAGGTCGTCGAACTGCGGTCGCCACCCGAGCGTCGCGCGGATGCGGTCCGAGCCGGCGACGATCTGCGCCGGATCGCCCGCCCGCCGTGGGGCGATCTCGACCGCGAAGTCGACACCGGAGACGCGCTTCACCGTCTCGATGACATCGAGCACCGAAAAGCCGCGGCCGTAGCCGCAATTGAGCGTCGCGGAGGCGCCGCCGCCGCGCAGATAGGCGAGCGCCTCGGCGTGCGCGCGCACCAAGTCGGTCACGTGGATGTAGTCGCGCACACAGGTGCCGTCGGGTGTCGGATAGTCGTTGCCGAACACCTGCATCTTGGCGCGCTTGCCAAGCGCGGTCTCGACCGCGACCTTGATGAGGTGCGTCGCGCCCTTGGTCGATTGCCCGGCGCGCAGCGCCGGATCCGCGCCCGCGACGTTGAAGTAGCGAAGGATGACGTGAGTCAGCCCGTGCGCGGCGCCGGCGTCGCGCAGCATCACCTCGGTCATCAGCTTCGACCAGCCGTAAGGCGACAACGGTACCGTCGGATCGTCCTCGCCGACCGGCACCCGGTCGGGATTGCCGTAGACGGCCGCGGTCGACGAGAAGATGAATTGCTGCACACCACCCTGCGCGGCGCACTCGATCAAGGTGCGCGATTTCGCGGTATTGTTGCCGTAATAGCGCAGCGGCTCGGCGACCGACTCCGGCACCACGACCGAACCGGCAAAATGGATGATGGCCGCGACGCCGTGCTGCGCGATCAGGCGGCCCACGAGCGTCTGGTCGCCGATATCGCCGCGCACGAGTGTGGCGGCGGGCGCGACGGCCCAGTCGAACCCGGTCGACAGATCGTCGAGCACGACCACGCGCTCGCCGGCGTCGACGAGCGCATGCACCATGTGGCTGCCGATATAGCCGGCGCCGCCGGTCACCAGGATGCTCATGCGCTGCCTTTGCGTCGTTTCGAGGCGGTCGTCAATCTAGAATACACAATTGAAGCCCCGGTTATCTCGCGTTGTTGCGCAAATGCTTGTGGCTTGGATGCTTAACGACTTGTATATCGCTGCGGCGAGACCCGCATGGCCACAATTCTGTTCATCAAGACCTCGTCGCTCGGGGACGTGATCCACCACATGCCGGCGCTCGCCGAGGCGCGCCGTCACTTGCCTGATGCGCACCTCGCCTGGGTGGTCGAGGAGGCATTCGCGTCGCTGGTCCGCCTCCACCCGGCAGTCGACGCGGTGGTGCCGGTGGCGTCGCGCCGCTGGCGCCACGCGCTGCTGCGCGGCGCCACGTGGCGCGAGGGTCGCGCATTCTTGCGGTCGATGCGGGCGCGCGCCTATGACGAGATCATCGACACGCAGGGGCTGTTGCGCTCCGCTGTCATCAGCCGGCTCGCGCGCGGGCGGCGGCACGGCTACGACGCCGCCAGCGTTCGCGAACCGCTGGCGGCGCGCTTCTACGACGTGCCGCACCAGGTCAGCCGCGATCTCCACGCGATCGAACGCAACCGCACGCTGACCGGCCGCGTGCTCGGCTATGCGCCGGCCGGCGAGCTCGACTTCGGCCTCGACCGCACGATGCTCGCGAGCGCGGCGGCTGATCCGCCCTACGCGATCCTGCTCCACGCCACTGCGCGGGCCGAGAAGCAGTGGCCCGAAGAGCGCTGGATCGCGCTCGGCCGCGAGCTCGCGACGCGCGGCCTCGAATTGATTGTCCCATGGGGCACAGAGATCGAACACCAACGCAGTGAACGGATCGCCGCGGGCATTCCGGGCGCACGCGTTCCCGCGCGGCAGCCGCTCGACCAAGTCGCGCGGCAGATCGCCGGCGCGCGGTTCGTCATTGGAGTCGATACGGGACTCTTGCATCTTGCGGCCGCGCTTTCCGTTCCATTGGTCGGTATCTTCGTCGGCAGCGAGCCCGGCCTCACCGGCCCTGTGGGTCGCGGCCCGATCGCGGTCGTCGGCCGCAGGGGCGCGGCGCCGAGCGTCGAGGACGCGCTCGGCGCTTTCGATCGGCTCAAGGCCGAGGCGCCATGACGGCACTCTTCGCCCGCTTTGGCACGAGGGCGCAGATTGCGCTGCTGACGCTGCTCGCGTCGTACTTTTTGGTGTGGCCCGTGTGGCGCATCCCGTTCCCGATCGAAATCGCGCAGAACGAGGGATGGAACGCCTATCACGCGGACGCGGCCGTGGGCGGCAGCACGCTCTACCCGTCGCCCGACACGCTCATCGTCAACAACTACCCGCCGCTCTCCTTCTACGCGCTCGGCTGGCTTGGCAAGATTTTTGGCGACCCGCTTTACGTCGGGCGTGTGCTGTCATTGCTGGCGACCCTCGGGCTCGGCGCGCTGATCGCGCGCGTCGTGCGCCAGCTCGGCGGCGGCGCGGCCGGCGCTGCCGTCGCGGGCATCTGGTTCGTCGCCACCATGGCGCGCTCGTACAATCGTTTCGTCGGCATGAACGATCCGCAACTCGCTGGCCAGTTCATGATGCTTGCGGCGCTGTCCTGGTTCCTGGCGCGCCACAAGACCGGCAAATCGGCCGAGCCGCCGATCCTGCTCATGGCGCTCACCGGCTTCTGGAAGCACAACATCGTCGCGGTGCCTGTCGCCGTGATCGGCTGGCTCTGGCTCACCGACTGGCGGCGCGCGTGGCGGCCGACGCTGGTCGGCGCGGCGGCCGCCGCGATCGGCCTCGCGATCTGCGTCGCGGTCTATGGCGACGTATTCCTCGCCAACCTGCTCACGCCGCGCCCCTGGCGGCTCATGCGTGCGGTCAGCGGCGTCGGACGCTCGCAATGGATCCTGCCGGCGCTCGTAGTTTGGGCCATTTGGGCGTGGAGCGAGCGCCGGACATTCGCGGCGCGCTTTACGGGACTCTACATCGGCGTCGCCTTCGCGGCCTTTCTCGCGCAATGGACGGGCGAAGACATTCTCGACAATGCCCAGTTCGACCTCGTGATCGCGACCGCGGTCGGGCTCGGCATGGCGTTCGACCGCGCCGGTGCGTCTGCCTTCGCGCGCCGCTTCGGGCTCGCGGCTGCGCGCGCGGCGATCGTGCTGGTTCTGGCACTGCGGCTCGTCGCGACGCTGCGCATCGAGCCGTTCCTCATCCTGTTCGATCCGGCCTACCGCGCCGAGTTCCATGCGAATGCCGACGCGGCGCGGGCGGACGCCAGGAGGGTGGCCGCGATCGCGGGGCCGGTCGCGTGCGACTACAAGATCATCTGCCGCATGGCCGGCAAGCTGTTCCTCTACGACGACTTCCGCACCGACATGCTGATCGCCAGCGGCGCGGCGCACGGCCTCGATGCGCAAGGCCTGATCCGTGCGCACGGGCTCACCTACTTCCAGAGCGATCCGCGCGACGGGATCGAGTCGCTGCAGCGCGTGCTGTGGGGGAGGCCATAGGAGCCAATAGCGAGTGGTACGATTTCTCTATTCGCTGCTCACTATTCGCGATTCGCTACTTCTTGAACAAATTCTGCTCGACGATTTCGCAGATCGCATGCGCGGCCGTGATGTGAATCTGCTGGATCAGCAGCGTGTCGTCGCTCGGCGCCGCGAGCACCTGATGGCAGAGCGGCAGCATCGCGGCGGCGCCCGGCGCGGTGCCGGTGAAGCCGATGGTGGTGACGCCGATCTCGCGTGCGGCGCGCAGGGCGGCGAGCACGTTCGGCGACTTGCCCGAGGTGGTGATGGCGATGAACACGTCGCCCTTGCGCCCGAGGCCGCGCAACTGGCGCTCGAACAACTGCTCGTAGCCATAGTCGTTGCCGATCGCGGTCAGCACCGAGGAGTCGGTGGTCAGCGCGATCGCGGGCAGCGGATGGCGGTCGAAGCGCAAGCGCGAGAGGAATTCGCCCGCGATGTGCTGCGCGTCCGCGGCGCTGCCGCCATTGCCGGCGAGCATCAGCTTGCCGCCGGCGCGCAGGCTCTTCTCGACCGCCTGCGCGATCGCGAGCACCGCCGAGTTGAACTCAGCGTCCGCGGCGGCGCGCTCGAGCACGTCGAGCGAGCGGCGAAAGTGCGTGGCAGCGATGTCGTGGTCGGACATGGGGTGGTCCGGGTCCGCCGGGATGGGATTTGCGTCGATGTGGTAACCGCCGCGGCGGCAAGGTGCAACAAGCCTCCGCGCGCGGGGCTACGCGATTCGTACAGGCGTGAGCGCCGCCAGTGCCGCCGCGACCACCCGCTTGGGCGGGATCTCGCGCATGCAACGGTGGTGTCCATACCGGCAGGTCGGCTTGTGGCACGGCCGGCACTCGACGGTCGTCTCCGTCTCGATCGCCGCCGCCAGTGGGTTTAGCGGCGCCCAGTGCCACGCGCTGGTCGGACCGAAGATGCCGATCGACGGCGTGCCGACAGCAGCGGCGACGTGCAGGAGGCCGGAGTCGTTCGACACCGCGACGTCGGCGGCCGCCAGCGCCAGGACGGCGTTGCGCAGGTCGGCGCCCGTCAGGTCGCGCACGCGCTCCGAGCCCGCCGCGATCTCGGCCGCAAGCGCCGTCTCGCCTGGGCCGCCCAGCACCCAGACCGCGAACCCTTCGCCGACTAGGCGTTTGGCGGCTTCCGCGTAGTAGCTCGCGGGCCAACGCTTGGATGGGCCGACCGCGCCCGGCGCGAAGGCCGCGATCCGGCCGGCCGCCGTGAGGCCCTGGCGCTGGCGCCAGGCGGCGACCTCCGTGCGCGGCACCTCAAGCTGCGGCAGCGGATAGTCGGCCGGAAGGGCGGTGCCCTTGGGCAGTGTCAGCGCGGCGCACCGGTCGATCATGCGGGGCAGCGCGCGCTCGCCCCAGCGCAGGTCGTTGAGCAGGCCGAACCGGGCCTCGCCCGCAAACCCGGTCCGCTCCGGGATGCCGGCGACGAACGGCGCCAGGGCTGACTTCCACGTACGCGGCATCACCAGGGCGCGGGCATAACCCTCGGCGCGCAGGCGGGCCGCCAGCGCGCGATGCTGCCCCCAGGCAAGGCGCTTGCGCGGCAGGTCCCAGACGATGCCCTTGCGCACGCCCGGCATGTAATCGAGCAGCGGCGCCACCGTGGTGGTGGTCAGCACATCGATTGGGCTATCGGGAATCCGCGCCCGCAGGAGCCGGACAACCGTGTGGCAGCGGACGAAATCGCCGATCCACATGTAGGGGACGAGCAGGGTCGGGCGCTCGTCATCGGCCCCGGCGTCGTCTTTTTGTGAATCACTATTCATTCAAATTATTCACTTATTGTGAGGTTCTTTTGCCATGAAGTCCTAGGTACTTGCGGTGCCCTAGCGGGCGTTCGCCGCCTTGTCCAGCGGCTCCGACCCGGGACCCCTTGGCGGGTGCCCTTGGGTTAGCGTTAATCGCATCTTCACCGTCATGTTGCGCCGGTCGGGCGGCTGGGGCAAAGGAGGGATGGCCGCTAGTGCCGCGAACCCGAAGTTCGCACACACCGAGCGGCGAATGCGATGCGAACTTCGGGTTCAAAAGCGGCACTAGAATCAAAAATCTCCTAGCGCCCCTTTAATTCCGAAGTTCGCATCAGAGGTCGCCGCGAGGTTTTGCGAACTTCGGAATTGGGGCACTAGTGGGCCGGGGCAGGCGTCGATGTTGTTGGTGACCGGCGGGGCGGGTTTCATCGGGTCCAACGTGGTGGCGAGCCTCAACGAGGCCGGTCGCAACGATGTTGCTGTCAACGACATGCTCGGCGGCGACGACAAGTGGCGCAACCTGCAAAAGCGCCGGCTCGCGGACTTCGTGCCGCCCGCGGATCTCTTCCGCTGGCTCGACGGGCGCAAGCTCGATGCGATCATTCACATGGGCGCGATCTCGGACACGACCGCACGCGACGCTGACGCGGTCATGGAGAACAATTTCCGCCTCTCGCTGCGCCTGCTCGACTGGTGCACCGAGACGCGCACGCCGCTGATCTATGCGTCCTCGGCCGCAACCTATGGCGACGGCGAGGCGGGGTTTGCCGACGACAATGCACCGGCGGCGCTCGCGCGCCTCCGGCCGATGAACCTCTATGGCTGGAGCAAGCATCTGTTCGACCTCGCGGTGATCGAGCGCCAGACCAAGGGCGTGAAGCTGCCGCCGCAGTGGGCGGGGCTCAAGTTCTTCAACGTGTTCGGGCCGAACGAATACCACAAGGGCGAGATGATGAGCCTGATCGCCAAGCGCTTCGACGACGCCAAGGCGGGCAAGCCAGTCGCGCTCTTCCGTTCGCACCGTACCGGCATCGCGGACGGCGAGCAGCGGCGCGATTTCATCTATGTCGACGACGCGGTTGCGGTCGTGCGCTGGCTGCTCGAGACGCCGAAGGTCAGCGGCATCTTCAACGTCGGCACCGGCAAGGCCGAGAGCTTCCGCGACCTGGTCTCGGCGATGTTCGCGGCGCTCGGCCGCGCCGCCGACATCCGCTACATCGACATGCCCGAGGCGATCCGCGGCAAATACCAGTATTTCACGCAAAGCTCGGTCGAAAACCTGCGCCGCGCCGGCTATAACGCGGGCTTCACGCCGCTCGCGGCCGCGGTCAAGCGCTACGTCGGCTCCTATCTCGACACCGCGGACCGCTATCGCTGAGGCGCAGAGATACGCATGTACGACATCGAGACAGCGATCGAGCGGATCTCCGAGCAGACGGTGCTGTGCATCGGCGACCTGATGCTCGATGAGTTCGTCTACGGCGAGGTCTCGCGCGTCTCACCCGAGGCGCCGGTGCCGGTGATCGCCGCGAAGCGCCAGGAGAAGATCATCGGCGCGGCCGGCAACGTGGCGCGCAACATCGCCAGCCTGGGTGCCCACTGCATCTTCGTCAGCGTGATCGGCGCGGATGAGCCGGGCAGCGCGATGAAGGCCGCGTTCACGGCGTTCCGCAAGACGATCGAGCCGCACCTCGTGGTCGATCGCTCGCGTCCGACCACCCGCAAGGTGCGTTTCGTGTCCGAGCACTATTCGTCCCATCTGCTGCGCGCCGATTGGGAAATGGCGGCGCCGGTCGCACCCGACATCGAATCCGAGCTGATCGAGCTTGCGGTCAACATGCTGCCGCGCGTCGGCGCGGTGGTGATCTCCGATTACGCCAAGGGCACGCTCACACCGCGGGTGATCCGCGCCGTGATCGCCGGCGCGCGCAAGCTCGGCAAACCCGTGGTGGTCGACCCCAAGGCGGTCGACTACGCGGTCTACAAAGGCGCGACCGTCATCACGCCGAACCGCAAGGAGCTGGCCGAGGCGACGCGCCGGCCGGTCGCGACCCATGACCAGGTCGCCGCCGCCGCCGCCGAGCTCGGGCGGATGGTGGCGAGCCGCGCGGTCCTGGTGACGCTGAGCGAAGACGGCATGCTGCTGTACGCCAAGGGTGCCGCGCCCGTGCACGTACCGGCCTATCCGGTGCGCATCCGCGACGTCACCGGCGCGGGCGACACGGTGGTCGCTGCGCTCGCGGCGCTGCTCGCGGTCGGTGCCGAGCTCGAGCCGGCGATGCGCGCCGCCAATGCGGCGGCCTCGGTGGTGGTCGGCAAGCCCGGCACCGCGACCGTCTCGGCGCTGGAGCTGCGCTCGCGCATCCTGCCGTCGGCGGCGCTTGCCGCCGAGGAGAAGATCGCTTTCGACTGGGCGGTCGCGGACGAGCGCGTGCGCGGCTGGCGCGCGCAAGGGCTGCGCGTCGGCTTCACCAACGGCTGCTTCGATCTGCTGCATCCCGGTCACGTCAAGGTGCTCGCCAAGGCGCGCGCCGAGTGCGACCGCTTGGTCGTCGGCCTCAACGGCGACGCCTCGGTGCGCCGACTCAAGGGACCGGCGCGGCCAATTCAAGATGCGAACGCGCGCGCCAACGTCCTCGCCGCGCTGGAGGCGGTCGATCTCGTCGTCGTGTTCGACGAGGACACGCCGCTCGAGCTGATCAAGCGGCTCAAGCCCAGCGTGCTGGTCAAGGGCGGTGACTGGCGCAAGAAGGACGTTGTCGGCCGCGACGTGGTCGAGGCCGAAGGCGGGCACGTGGTGTTGGTCGATCTGGTGCCTGGGCATTCGACGACGAAGATCGTGGAGAAGTCGGCGAAGCCGGGCGAGCGGGTGAAGGCCCGGCAGAGTGCAAAGAAATGACGGCTCGATGGAAATGAGGCGCGCCCGAGCCACGAACTCGGCCTGCTCCCTCCCCCCTTGTAGGGGAGGGGAGCGCCGGCGCAGAGGCTCACCGTGACGCGCCTGAGCGCCATCGTAATCACCAAGGACGAGGAGGCGAATATCGGCCCCTGTCTCGACGGCCTCGCATTCTGCGACGAGCGCATCGTGGTCGATGCCGGCAGCCGCGACCGCACCGCGGCGCTTGCCGAGCAGAAGGGCGCGCGCGTGGTCACGCGTGACTGGCACGGCTTCGGTGCGCAGAAGAACTTCGCGCTGTCGCTCGCGCAGGGCGACTGGGTGCTGTCGATCGACGCGGACGAGCGCGTCTCGCCGGCGCTCGCGCGCGAAATCGAGCGCGCGGTCGCGGAGGGTCGCGCCGACGGCTACGAGATCCCGCGCCTCTCCAGCTTCGTCGGGCGCGAGATGCGGCACTCGGGCTGGTTTCCCGACCATGTGCTGCGCCTTTTCCGCCGCGGCAAGGCGCGCTTCTCCGATGATCTGGTGCACGAGCGGGTGATCCTCGACGGGACGGTGGGTCGGCTCGATGAGCAACTCGCCCACTGCTCGGTGACGCGGCTCGAGGAGGCGATCTCGCGCATCGACCGCTATTCGACGGCGGGCGCCGAGATGCTGCTCGCCGGCGGCCGCCGCGTGTCGTTCACGCAAGGGATCACCCATGGCATCTGGTCCTTCTTCCGCGCCTACGTGCTGCGTCTCGGGTTCCTCGACGGCCGCGAAGGCTTCCTGCTCGCGGTCGCCAATGCGGAAGGCACCTACTATCGCTACATGAAGGCGTGGCTCGCGCGGCGCCGCCAACGTCGAGGTGACAATATCGGGGTGACATGACCGACCTCATCTCCGTCATCGTCTCGACCTACAACCGCGAGGACGCGCTCGCCGCGGTGCTGCGCTCGCTCTCGCGCCAGCGCGACGACGATTTCGAGGTGCTGGTGGCCGACGACGGCTCGGGCACCGCGACCGCGCGCGTGATCACCGACTGGGCGGCGCGCATGCCGGTGCCGCTCCGGCACGTGTGGCATCCCGACCGCGGCTTCCGCCTCGCCGAGATCCGCAACCGCGCGATCCGGGCGAGCAGCGGGGCCTACTGCATCTTCCTCGACGGCGACTGCATCACGCGCCCGACTTTCGTGGCCGCGCATCGGCGGCTCGCGGAACCCGGCTGGTTCGTCACCGGCAACCGCATCCTCCTGTCGCGCGCGCTGACCGAGCGCGTCATGCGGGTCAACCTCGAGCCGGAGCAGTGGCAGCTGGCCGACTGGCTCGCCGAGCGCTCGCAGCGCCACATCAACCGCTTCACGCCGTTGCTCGCCCTGCCGCTCGGCCGGATGCGCTACATGCAGGCGCAGCGCTGGCGCGGCGCGCGCGGCAGCAACATGGCGTTCTGGCGCAGCGACCTCGACAAGGTCGACGGGTTCGATGCCGCCTACAGCGGCTGGGGCCGCGAGGACTCGGACATCTTCATCCGCATGATCCGCGCCGGCGTGCGGCGCAAGGACGGGCGTTTCGCGACCGGCGTGCTCCACCTGTGGCATCCGGACGCCGACCGCGCGCGGCTCGCCGAGAACGAGCGCATCCTCGCCGAGGTGGTCGACGGCACGCGGGTGCGGGCAAAGCAGGGCCTCACGCGGGTGATCGAGGAGACGAGCGCCTCGATCGCACACGCATGAGCGGGCGCCAGCTCATGCTTCCGTCCCGCGCTCGCATCCTGGTGGTGGCGCTGCGGCAACTCGGCGACGTGCTGCTTACGACGCCGCTCATCCGCAGCCTGCGGCGCGCCTGGCCGGACGCAACGCTCGACGTGCTGGTGTTCGCCGACACGGCCGGCATCCTCGACGGCAACCCGAACGTCGACAACGTGATCGCGATGCCGGTGCAGCCGACGCTTCTGCAGAGCCTCGCCTGCGCGGCGCGCCTGCTCAAGCGCTACCATCTCGCCATCTCGACCCAGAGCGGCGACCGCCCGACGGCCTTCGCGCTGCTGGCCGGCCGGACGCATGTCGGCCCGATTTGGCCCGGCAACCGGATCAAGCGCCTGCTGCTCGGCCGCAGCGTGCCGGCGGGCGGCGGCGGGCACCGGGTCGACGAGACCCTGTGCATCGCCGATGCGCTCGGCATCGCCCGGATCGCCGAGGTGGTGGCGCCCGCGGGCCCACTTGCGCCGGGGCACGCCGTGGAGGCGCCCTATGCGGTCGTCCATGCGTCACCCATGTTCCGCTACAAGCAATGGACGCGCGACGGCTGGCGCGCGCTCGCGCAGGCGCTCGGCGACCGCGGTCTTGCGGTGGTCGCCACCGGCGGGCCGGCCGATCGCGAATATCTCGATGCGCTGTGGCGCGACATGCCGGCAGTGCGCCGCCTCGATGCGCGGCTTGCCTGGCCCGAGATCGCCACACTGTTGTCGCGCGCGCGCGTCTATGTCGGACCGGATACGTCGGTCACGCATCTGGCGGCGGCGAGCGGATGCCCGACGGTCGCGCTGTTCGGCCCGACCGATCCGCGGCTGTGGGGACCGTGGCCGGCACGGGGTCTGGATGTGCAATGGGGTGCGTCGGGGACGATCCAGCGGCGCGGCAACGTGTGGCTGGTTCAGAACCCGCTGCCGTGCCAGCCGTGCCAGCAGGAAGGGTGCGACCGGCATCTGAACAGCCGCGCGCAGTGTCTCGACGAGATGACGCCGCAGCAGGTGCTCATGGCGGTGGAACAGGCGTTGGCGAGTGTCGCGTAGCCGAGGTAGCGCCATGGTACAAAGGCCGATATGGATGGCGCGGCAGCCGCGCGAGGACGGCGACCGGGCACAGGCATGATCAGGCTCACGAATTTCACCCCGCGCATGGGGCTGATCCTGGCGCACGACCTGATCGCCACCGCGGTCGCGGTGGTGGCGAGCTTCTACATCCGTTTCGAGGATGCGGGGCTCGCGGCGCGCCGGCCGGTGTTGATCATCATGCTGCCGGTGTTCGTGCTCTACGCGAGTGGTGTCTACGCCTTCTTCGGCCTGTTCAAGTCGAAGTGGCGCTTCACGTCGCTGCCCGACTTCATGAACATCGCGCGCGCCGCGACCGTGCTCGCGGTGTCGCTCCTCGTCATCGACTACGTGCTGGTGGCGCCGAACCTGCTCGGCAACTTCTTCTTCGGCAAGATCACCATCGCGCTCTACTGGTTCCTGCAGATCGCCTTTCTCGCGGGCTCGCGCGTTCTCTACCGCTACTTCCGCTACACCCGAACGCTGCATCACGCCAAGGCGGCCGAGACCACGCCGACGCTGGTGCTCGGCCGCACCGCCGACGCCGAGGTGCTGCTGCGCGCGATCGAAAGCGGCGCGGTGAGCAAGATCCAGCCGGTCGGCATCCTCTCGCCCGCGCGCAACGACCGCGCCCAGGCGATCCGCGGCGTCCCGGTGCTCGGCGATCTCGACGACCTCGAGCATGCGGTCGCCGATCTCGCGGCGCGCGGGATCAATGTGACGCGCCTCGTGATGACGCCGAGCGTGCTTGCGCCGGATGCGCATCCGGAAGCGGTGCTGATGCGGGCGCGCCGGCTCGGCCTCGCCACCAGCCGGCTGCCGGCGCTCGACGCCGGCGGCGAGGCGCTGCGGCTTGCGCCCGTCAATGTCGAGGACCTGCTGCTGCGGCCGAGCGCCAAGATCGACTACGGCCGCATCGAGGCGCTGGTCCGCGGCGGCTCGGCGGTCGTCACCGGCGGCGGCGGCTCGATCGGCGCGGAAATCTGCGATCGGCTCGTCACCTTCGGCATCGCGCGCCTGCTGGTGATCGAGAATTCCGAGCCGGCGCTGCATGCGGTGCTCGAAGTCCCTTGCGACCAAGAAACCGGACGCAGCCATCGACGGCCGCATCGCCGACATCCGCGACCGCGAGCGCATCATGCGGCTGGTGAAGGACTTCAAGCCCGACATCCTGTTTCATGCCGCAGCCCTCAAGCACGTGCCGATCCTCGAGCGCGACTGGGACGAAGGCGTCAAGACCAACGTGTTCGGCTCGGTCAACGTGGCGGACGCCGCGCTCGCGGGCGGCGCGCGCGCCATGGTGATGATCTCGACCGACAAGGCGATCGAGCCGATCTCGGTGCTCGGCGCGACCAAGCGCTTTGCCGAGATGTACTGCCAGGCGCTCGACGCCGACCTCACGCGCCGCGCCGACGGCGCCGCCAAGGCGCCGATGCGGCTGATCGCGGTGCGCTTCGGCAACGTGCTCGCCTCGAACGGCTCGGTGGTGCCGAAGTTCAAGGCGCAGATCGAGGCGGGTGGGCCCGTGACCGTCACGCACCCCGACATGGTGCGCTACTTCATGACCATCCGCGAAGCCTGCGATCTCGTGGTGACGGCGGCGAGCCACGCGCTCGGGCCGACGAAGTCGAACGTCGCCGTCTACGTCC
>CAVPGG010000328.1:0-27466 GCA_963703755.1 uncultured Pseudomonadota bacterium | reverse complement strand
TGTTATGCATACCTTCAACCGGTTACGTATTGTTAACCGGTCCCACCCCTTAACAAACCCATCCTATTTATTTACTATCCGGTCAGTCAATAAGCCGGCATATCAACTTTGGGCGGTACCCGCACAATGACCGACCTCGCCGACAGCCGACCGGAATCGCGCCGCCGGCGCAAGGCGGAGCGGCCGGGCGAAATTCTCGAAGCCGCCTTCACGGAATTCGCGCGCAACGGATATGCGGCGACCACGCTCGACGCGATCGCGGAGCGCGCCGGCGTCACCAAGGGCACGATCTACGTCTATTTCGAGAACAAGGAGCACCTGTTCATCTCGATGGTGCGCGAGCTCACCAAGGCGACGCTCGACACCATGCAGGACCTGGTCGCGCACCACGCAGGCTCGACCGCCGACCTGCTGCGCGAGGCGTTCCGCTACATCTACGCGCGCATCGTCGAGGACACGCGCCGGCGCGAGATCGCGCGCATGCTGATCGCCGAGGCGCCGCGCTTCCCGGAGCTCGCCGACCGCTACCGCGACGAGGTCCACGGGCCCTGCGTCGCGCTGCTCGACCAGGTGATCGCGCGCGGCATCGCGCGCGGCGAGATCCGTCCCTCGGCGATCACGGCCTGCCCGCAGGTGATCATCGCGCCGATCGCCCAGGTCGACCTGTGGATCATGATGTACGACGACCGCCAGCCGATCGACCTCAAGGCCTATTTCGATGCCCATGTCGAGCTGGTGCTCAAGGGGCTGTTCGCGGCCGCGACGTAGCGCCTCGCGGCGAAGCCTGCATCGGAATGTCCGGGTGGACCACATCAAGGAGGCAGCAGGGACAGCAGCTTAAGTCCGTTCGGCGTACCCCAGCCAGATGCGGCATCATATCCCCGACCCGCGCGATATCCTCCGGCCATGGCGGTGGCGTTGTCGCCGGATGAGATATCGTTGCAGCCCAGGGCGCCGATCGTCTCGCGGTCCTTGCGGCCGGCTCGCTGGTAGAGGAGCGGCGTCAGATAGCCGACCCAGCTTGCAGCCCGGCGTTTGGCGTTGATCAGCGTGACGAGCGCCGCCCACAGCGGGCTCGCGGCGCTCGTGCCGCCGTTCGGTTGGGGCTTCCGGTCGACGACCAGTAGGTAAGGCGACGAATTCCAGTCCGCGTTGGCCGCGACGTCCGGCACGCATCTACCGATGATGGCGCCGCGGTTCACCGATTTGATCTTGACATCTTTCTGCCAGGCCGGACGCGCGAACACGCCGCTGACGCCGCCGCCGGTGCTCCCGCCATGGCGCGAGCGCAGCCCTTCGCCATCCTTCCAGACCATCTCCAGGTTGTTGCCGTCGGCCGACCTGATGGTGGTTCCGCCCACCGATAGCGCGTAGGGGCTCGATCCGGGAAAATCGACATGGGCGAGGCCGTCATCCACCCCGTCGCTCGACCCGTCGTCGCCCGCCGCAACACAGACCGTTATGCCGCGATAGGCGGCCTCCTTCAGCATCTCGTTGATCTGCGCGATCGCCTGGTCGGTCCAGATGTCGGTATCCTCGGCATTGCCCCAGCTCACGGACACGACTCCCGGGTCGTTCTTCTCGTCCTGGAGGATGGCATCCAGCCCCGCAATCCATCCCTCTTCGGTCCACGGCGCAAAATAGATGGCGATGGCCGCCTTCGGACAAACGCCGGCCACCACCTCGACGTCCAACATCACCTCGCCTTGCGTTCCATCCCGTCTGGACGTCGACGTCCCGCCCACGCTGACTGTCGTGACTCGCGGCATGTCGATGCCGGCCAGCTTGCAATACTGCCTCAGGTCGCTGGAAAAATAGCCGCCGCCGAATTCGAGCAACCCGATCGTCTGCCCGGCGCCGTCGCCGTCGGGGAAGCTGTAGTGTGCGGCTAGCCGTTTGGAGGTGTACCAAGCCGCGGTCATCATTGCGGCGGTCACTCGGCTTCCCGCATGCGCAGAGAGACGTCGCCGCCGCGCCACGATCCGGCTGTCGAGACCGAAGACGGCCTCGACCACGTGCTTGATTTCGTCTGGTACATGCACGGGCCCGACCCGCCCGCGATAGTCGCCGTCTTCGTGCGCATAGTCGAAGAGCCTCGTTGCGAAGGCCTTCTCCATTTGCCCGACGGTGCCGCGAAGGCGCACCGTCCTAGTCGCCCGATCGGAACTCGCGGTCGCGATCTTCAGCTTGTCGAAGGCCCGAATGACCGCCGCGATATCGGCCTTCGAGGCGCCAAATCGCGATGCGAGCTGCTTTCGCGTCATGATGGTGGGCGGCCGATGATTGAGCTCGGGAAGTCGCCTCGCGCGCCGGAGCTTAAGCAGCACCTCGATCTTGAGGCGAGGATTGGTTCGTTTCAGAATCCGGGCACCGGGCAAAGCCCTGCGCTCGCTCCCTGGAATGGGCCAACGTCCCGACATGTGCGTCGACCTGTCTCGACGATTACGATGCTCTCCGTCTGAACGGAGCGATCCGGAACGCAATTGCCACAGCCTGAGCGATTTCTTTCTCAGATATCGTCGCTCGACTGAACGCGAAATCCGCGGCGCGCACCGTTGCCGGCTCGCGCGCAGGTCCAGTCCATATTCAGTGGCACCCGCCTTTTCCACAGGCCCTTTACTCATGTGGAAATCTTGCATATTCGGCCGTTGCTGACTCGCTACTTCCTAAAAGTTGTATCAAAATGTCAATAGGAAGTTGTGGGGGGATGTAATGACAAGGTGGGGAAAGTCCGCGGGATTGCCGTCGGCGACGGTCTGTCTGCTGCTCGGCGGGTGCGGCACGTACACGCCTGACATCGTGCCCGGCAACCCTCCGAATTCAACCGCCTTCATGATCAATGGTATCTTGGATCATGTGAAGTGCGAGCTGGGAAATTCCGTTCAGTACATCATCGACTACGACAAGCGGCAAGCGCAGCTGCCGACCAACACGGCGCGCCATCTCCAGTGGCTCGAAGGGCAATCGGCCAAGATAACGATAAAATTAGTCGTCGATGAGAAAGGGTCTCTCAATCCCGGCGTTAGCTATAAGCAATTGCTGCCGGGCGTCGTCACAACATTTCCGAACAAGACGAGTGTTACGACCAATCAATCATTTTCGCTCGGCCTGGGCGGGACTTTATCGTCGGACGCGACGCGTACCGAGATGGTCGACTATACGTTCTCGATCAAGAACGATTTCCTCGCCAATAAAGTGCAATACTCCGCCGACCCGAACAAGGTCTGCCAGAGCGGTGGACTCTTCATTACGGGAGATCTGAAAATCCGAGATTGGCTTTTTGCCACGACATTCCCGTTCTACCTGCCAAACAACGCGAAGAACCCGCCCGACGTTCTGTCGCACGAGGTTGCATTCGTCATCGTGGCGAACGGAAATATCACGCCAAGCTGGACGCTCGTTTCGATCTCCGCAAACACCGCCGGTTCGCTCGTGGCCGCCGGCAGGACCGATACGGGCGACGTGATAGTGTCGATCGGCCCTTCAAACTCGCCGAAGCTGCAGAGCGCGCACGACATCGCCAAGATCAACTCGGGCTTCAGCACGGCTCTCAAGAATCAATAACCGAAGCTAATCACGCCCAAGGCGCGAATGAGAGGCCTAATATCCTTCACGGGAGAGTGCGAGATGAGGAAGAAGGCGCAAATTGCGAGAACGGCGAAGCACGCAGATGACCGCGGCCACGAGAAGGTCGCGAAACGGGTGACTGCGGCGCAGCGGGCAAAGGGCGCCCATTTCGCAGCAGAAGGTGCAAAGCCGGGTGACGTGGCCTGGGTTGGGCCGTGCCAGGGCGGCACTCGCATCGTATGCTACTATAACAGTGACATGCAGCCCTCCGACTGTCGCAATCAATCGTGCTGACGGCTGCCGTTTCACAACGCATCTGCGATCCGGCGCGCAATCGACCCGGCATCAACGGCGCGGATCGGCGAGCAGGGCCGCCGATTTGTCCTTGAGCCGCACACCGGAAAGGCGGCGCGTCCGCATGGCGCGCAGCAGGCGCATGAGCGTCGCGGCCGCATCGGCGTAGCCGATGCCGTCGGGCCGGATGTTGGAGATGCAATTGCGATCGGCGTCGCTCGTGCGCGGCCCAGGCCGCCACGTCAGATACGCGCCCATGCTGTCCGGGGCAGTGAGGCCGGGACGCTCGCCGATCAGCACCGCGACGCTAGCCGCGCCGAGCGCGGCCGCGACCGCGTCGCCGACCGCGACGCGACCATGGCGTACGACGACGAGCGGCGCGATGCGCCAGCCGGCGAGCGATGGAAGCGCGGCCGCCAGCACCGGCACGGCATGCGCCTGCACGGCGCGCGCCGAGAGGCCGTCGGCGATGACGAAGGCCACATCGTGCGCGCGCGGATGTGGCGCGAGGATCGCGCCGGCGTCGGGCGCCAGGCGGCGGCCGAGATCGGGACGCATCAGGTAGCGCGCATGATCCTCGGCGGCGCTCGCGACCGCGAGCACCGGCAGGCCGAGCGGTGCAAGGTCGGCAATGAGCCGCGCCGCATCGAGCGGTTCGTGCACTGCATCGCGGGCGCGGGCATGGGCGAGGCGGAAGTCGAGCGTGGGTGCGGTCGCAAGCGAGGCGCCGGCGCGGGCGAGGCCGATGCGGGCTTGCGTGAGCTGGCGAAGCGAGGACCAGAGGTCAGCGCTCGAGGCCCGTACAGGTGATCGTTTCGCCGATGGGCGTTTGCGTTTCATGGCGGAGATGCCGGCGGCAGCAGCGCACGAAATGTGGCCGGCAGTTCGCGCGGGCGGATTCGATGTCGCCCATCCATCAGGCCCTGTCGCGCGAGCCAGGCCTCGAACTCGGGCGCGGGGCGGCGGCCGAACAGGTCGCGCATGGCGAGCGCGTCGTGGAACGAGGTGCTCTGATAACCGAGCATGATGTCGTCGGCACCCGGCACGCCCATCACGTAGCTCACGCCGGCCGCAACCAGCAGGGCGAGCAGCGCGTCCATGTCGTCCTGGTCGGCCTCGGCGTGGTTGGTGTAGCAGACGTCGACGCCCATCGGCACGCCCATGAGCTTGCCGCAGAAGTGATCCTCCAGGCCCGCACGGGTGATCTGCTTGCCGTCGTAGAGATATTCGGGGCCGATGAAGCCCACCACCGTGTTGACCAGCAGCGGCTTGAAGGCGCGCGCGACCGCGTAGGCGCGCGCCTCGAGGGTCTGCTGGTCGACGCCGTGGTGGGCGCCGGCCGAGAGCGCGCTGCCCTGGCCGGTCTCGAAATACATCACGTTGTCGCCGATGGTGCCGCGCTTGAGCACGAGCGCCGCCTCCCGCGCTTCGGCGAGCAGCGCGAGACCGATGCCGAAGCTCCTGTTCGCATCCTGCGTGCCGGCGATCGACTGGAAGACGAGATCGACCGGCGCGCCCTGGCGCATCAGCTCCAGCGTGGTCGTGACGTGGGCAAGCACGCAGCTCTGCGTCGGGATGTCGAGCTTGATCCGGATCTCGTCGAGCATGTCGAGCAATTGATGCGTGCGCGCCGGGCTGTCGGTCGCCGGGTTGATGCCGATGACGGCGTCGCCGGCGCCGAGCAACAGCCCGTCGAGGATGCTGGCCGCGATGCCGCGCGCGTCGTCGGTCGGGTGGTTGGGCTGCAGCCGCACGGCGAGCCGGCCGGGCAGGCCGATGGTGGAGCGCAAGCGCGTCACCACCGAGCATTTCGCGGCCATCACCATCAGGTCCTGCAAACCGCTGATCTTGGCGACCGCCGCCGCCATCTCGGGCGTGACGCCGGCCGCGAGCGCGGTCAGCGTGTCGCTCGTCGCCGCGTCGGACAGGAGCCAGTCGCGCAAGTCCCCGACGGTGAGATGCGCGATCGGCGCAAAGGCGGCCTTGTCATGGGTATCGACAATGAGGCGCGTCACCTCGTCGTCCTCGTACGGAACGACGGCTTCGCTGAGGAACGTCGCGAGCGGCAGCTCGGCGAGCGCGTATTGCGCGGCGACGCGCTCCTCGCCGCTCGCCGCCGCAATGCCGGCGAGCTCGTCGCCGCTGCGCAAGGGCGTCGCCTTGGCGAGCAGGGTCTTAAGGTCGTCGAAACCATAGCGGCGCGCGCCGATCGTGAAGGCGTACATCGTGGTGTCTCGAGGCTCGGCTGCGGCGACTATACCGCGGAATTCTCACACGATGGTGAGTTGCGGTTCGGCCGAATCCATGCCATTTGATAGGAGTCCGATAAGGTCACGCGGGAGAGTCCGACACCGGTTCGAGAGTTCGATACCGGATCGTCGGCGCCGACGGAGCAACCGCCCCGGAAACTCTCAGGCACCAGGACCGCGCGACTGGACAATCTGGAGAGAGACGCAACGTAAGATAACGTCTGCGTCCACCGAAGGGGACATCCGCGCCGCAATTGACAATTGCGTGCACGGGTTAAGCTCTCAGGTACCGCAACAGATGGGGACCCAATGGTCGGCTGCGGCCGATCTGGTCCATGTCTGCTTGCGGAGGCCCTCGTGGCACACATCGCCGTCATCGGCGCCGGGATCACCGGCATCACCACCGCCTATACGCTTCTCGACCACGGCCACACCGTCACGGTGTTCGATCGCCATCGCTACGCCGCGATGGAAACCTCGTTCGCCAATGGCGGGCAGCTCTCGGCCAGCAACGCGGAGGTGTGGAACCACCCCGCGACGCTCATCAAGGGCGTCAAATGGCTGTTTCGGCGCGACGCGCCGCTGCTCGTCTATCTGCGGCCGAGCTGGCACAAATATTCCTGGCTCGCCGAGTTCGCGGCGCAGATTCCGCACTATCGCCGCAACACCGTTGCGACCGTGCGGCTCGCGCTCGCGGCGCGGCGCGCGCTGTTTGCCATGGCCGAGCGGGAGAACATCGCGTTCGATCTCGAGCGGCGCGGCATCCTGCACGTCTACGCCGATCGCGCCGGCTTCGCGCATGCACGCGACGTTAACGTGCTGCTGCAGGCGGGTGGCCTCGAGCGGCGCCCGGTCAGCGACGCCGAGATCAAGGCGATCGAGCCGACGATCCACGGCGATTTCTACGGCGGCTTCTACACGCCGTCCGATACGACCGGCGACATCCACCGGTTCACGCGCGGCCTCGCCGCCGCCTGCGCCCGGCGCGGCGCGCGCTTCGTCTACGATGCCGCGGTCGAGCGGGTGACCGCCGGCGACGCGAGTGTGCGCCTGCGCTGGCGCAGTGCGGAAGCGCCCGGCGAGGTCGCCGAGGAGAGCGCGGCCGACGCCGTCGTCGTGTGCGCCGGGACCGCGAGCCGCCGCTTTGCCGCCATGCTGGGTGACCGGATCAACATCTATCCCGTGAAAGGCTATTCGATCACGGTCGACCTCGACGATGCGGCGAGCCGCGCCGCCGCGCCCCATGTCAGCCTGCTCGACGACGAGGCGAAGATCGTGACCAGCCGTCTCGGCGAGGGCCGGCTGCGCGTCGCCGGCACGGCCGAGCTCAACGGCTTCAATTGGGATATTCGCGACGATCGGGTGCGCCCGCTGGTCGCCTGGACGCGGCGGCTGTTTCCCGATGTGGCGACCGAGCGCGTGGTGCCGTGGGCCGGGCTGCGACCGATGACGCCGAGCATGCTGCCGCGGGTCGGCGCCGGCCGCCGGCCGCGGGTGTTCTACAACACCGGTCACGGGCATCTCGGATGGACGCTCGCGGCGGCGACCGCCGGCATGGTGGCCGACGCGGTCGATGCGGGCCTGCGCCTGGCGACGCCGACGCTCACGAATGCTTCAGCTTGGCCGGATCGAGCGGTCAGGCCTTCTTCATCAGCCGGGCGGGCGTGAAGAACACCATGAGGTTCGCCATCACGATGGTGCCGGCCATGAAGTAGAAGGCCGCCATGATGCCGAAGTGGTCGGCGAAGATGCCGGCCGTGATCGGGCCGAGCGCGGCGCCGAGCGCCTGGGTGCTGAACAGGGCGCCGATGGCGCTGCCGCCCATGCCGTGCGGGGTGGCGTTGAGCAGCCGAGCCTGCAGCACGGCGCGGACGGCGAACAGGAAGAAGCCGAGCAGCGCGACCAGCAGCACGAACCAGGGCGTGCCGCCGGCGAAGATCATGCACAGGATGATGACGCCGGTCATCGCCATGCTCGGCATGATGATCTGCCGGCGGCCGACCGAGTTGGAAAGATGGCCGGCGATCGGCGCCGCCGCGAAACCCGCGACCTGCAGCGCGAACATGCAGGCGCCGATCCACACCGTCGAATAGCCCATCGCGCGCCCGAGATAGAGCGGCAGGAAGGTCATCAGCGCGCCCTGCGTCATCGAGCGGAAGCAGGAGCCGATCGCGAGCGTCACGAAGGCGCGATCCGCCAGCAGGCCGGTGAGGGCGCGCAACCGCTGCGCAGCGGTCATCCGCGTCGGCTTGCGCCCGCCGACATTCGCCTGCGCGTCGGCGCTGCTCACCCGGCCGACATAGATGAGAATGAAGGCCGACATCGCGATGCCGGGCAGCACGTTGATCAGCACCACGTTGCGCCACGACATGATCTGCAGCAGGGCGCCGACGACGAGCGGCGCGAACGCGTCGCCGACATTGCCGCCCATGCCGTGCACCGACATGACGAGGCCCTTGCGCTCCGGGAAGCGCTGCGCGAGCCACGGGATCGCGGTCGGGTGCCACAGGTTGTTGCCGACGCCGACCATGGTGGCGCAGCCGAGCATCATCCAGTAGGCGTGCGAGAGGCCCATCACGAGAGAGGGAAAGCCGATCCAGAAAGAGCGATCGCCATCAGCAGCTCTTTGCTCCCGACCGAATCGACGAACAGGCCGCCCGGAATGTTGGCGATCGCCGGCGCGTACTGGGCAGGTGAGGATCGACCGATCTCGCCGTAGCTCAGGTCGAGCCCTTTGCCGATCAGCGGAAGCAGCAGGTAGAACGTCGACGGGTACCAGTGCGCTAGCGCGTGCCCGAAGCTGACGACCAGGACGTCCTGAAACGATCTCTGCCGCGGGGCGGCCGCGGCTACTGCCATTCCGCTCATTATCTTTGTCTGTTCTCTAGCTCTGCCCGGTCCGCCATGCGGCGATCCTCCTCGCGCCCGCGTTTCTTGCCGAAAAATCGATATCACGGCAAGGGTTACGCCGTCCTTACGCCAGCCCCGTGTGTAACCGGTAGGCGCAGGCGCGCAACCCCGCGGACGCAGCCTAGCCATGCCCTGAAGACTAGGCGGTGCCGATTTGCGGGAGCTCACGGGCCGTCCGCTAGGCCCCGACCTGCTCGGCGGGCAGCATGAAGCGGTCGAAATAGGAAGCGAGCTGGTCGAATCCATCGATCGGCAGAACCTGCGCGACGTACTGATCCGGCCGCACCACGACCATGCACCCTGTCTCCCGATCAATCCCGCGCATGGCAAAGATGTCGTGACCGCGCTTGATGTCGGCGCAGAACATCTTCTCATAGTCGTGGAGGCCGTAGCGCCCCTTTTTGGGCAGAAGAAGCGCCGGCATCGCCTCGATGGCGAGCTCGCGATGAGCCTGCTGGAACACTGCGCGGACATCGATGACCGAGTCGATGTCCTCGCCCCGGCGCGCATATTTTCGCAGAGGAGACGCGCGATCGTTCGCGAGAAAATCGCACAACCGGCGGATGGCGGAGTCCGACGCCGTCGGGTCGCCCGATCCGGCAAAGGCGAAGATCCGAAACCGCCCATCCGCTCTGGTGACGTGGCCGAGCTGGACGGGCTTGGCATCCGCGAGCCGGATGACCGGCGCGGAATGAAAGCGCTTCCCGACGACAAATCCTTCGGCGAGATGCTGGTGGCTGTCTCCGCCGGTGAGCATCGACGGACGGTATTGCGTCGCAGTCCCGGCCGTGTAACGCCCGTGCCGGACGAAATAGCTTTGCGTCTTGGCCGGGTCGTTTACGCCACCTTCGCCGTGTGTGGAGGCAAGCATGGCAGCAAATTCGCGATCGAAGTCGATCAGCTCCTTTGCAATAGGCCGCCGCTCCCCCGAGTAAGTGTGCAGCAGGGAGGGTGGAGACCGCTCTTGCAGGACCGCCACAAGCTTCCATCCCAGATTGAAAGCATCCTGCATGGACACGTTCATCCCTTGCCCAGCCTTCGGACTGTGCGTGTGACACGCGTCGCCGGCGATGAACACGCTCGGCAGCCGCGTCGCGATCTCCTCTTGCGGCACGTCATCGAACTTGTCAGTCAGCCGCTGCCCGATCTCGTAGACCGACCACCAGGGAACCTCCTTCGCCTCGAACCGATACGGGCCGAGAATGCGCTGCGCCTTCGCGATGAGCTCGTCGAGCGTGATATGGCGGCTTGCGACGCGCTCGCCGGCGTCGAGCCTGGCGAGCTCGACGTAGAGACGGACGAGATATCCGCCTTCCCGCGGGATGACGAGAATGCTGCCCTCATGTGTGGACTGGATCAGGCACTTGCAGCGAATGTCCGGGAAGTCGGTGACCGCGAGCACATCCATCACGCCCCAGGCGTGGTTTGCTGAATCGCCGTGAAGCTCGCGCCCGATTGAGGTGCGGACCGTGCTGCGCGCGCCGTCGCAGCCGACCACGTAGCGGGCTTTTACCGTCTCGGTCTGTCCCGCATGCGCGGGGTCGAGCCGCTCCAGCGTGACGGTGGCGCGTTGCGGCGCGTTCCCGGTGTCGCCGGTCGCCGGCTTAACCGCAGCGACGCGCCGCGCATAATACGGCTCGAGCTTGGCCGCCGATTTGCGCATGACGTCGAGATAGAAGTCGTGCACGCGCGCCTGATTGAGAACGACATGCGGGAATTCCGACAGATCGTCCTCCACGTCCTGCACCCAGCCGCTGCGAACGATCTTCGCGGGCTGCCTGTCGTCGGGCTTCCAGAATGTCGTCTCGTTGATCCAGCATGCCTCCTTGAGGACGCGCTCGCTGAACCCAAAGGCATGAAACATTTCCATCGTGCGGCACGCGATGCCATCCGCTTGTCCGTGCAGCATTCGTCCCGGTTTCTGCTCGACGATGCAGGTCTTGATGTCGGGAAATGCAGATAGTTGCGCCGCAAGGGTCAGCCCTGCCGGTCCGCAGCCCACGATCAGGACATCGACCTCGTCGGGGATGGAACCTTGTGCTCCGGAGTCCGGATATCGTTCCGACGGATCGAATATCTCCGGGTCACCAGGCTCGAAACCGTTGAGATGAAACTGCATACCGATCGCGCTCAGCTCCAAATATGCTCCTGGCTTCCAACCAGCCATGCCGGTCGGGTTGCCGCATAAGGATCGCCGCATGATTGCAGATGTCCGCCTGCACCGGCAAGCTCGCCGCCCCCTGGCTGACCGATCAATCCAGTATTCCGAATTACCGTGCGCGTGCCCGCTCCATCAGCATCGCGCGCACCGCCGCGATGACACGATCGACCGCGGGCCGGCGATAGGCCCATTTCGCATCGTCGGTCGGCGGCGTGACCACCATGGCGGCATTCGCCTCGAAGAACAGAACATCGCCCGCAGGCCCGAGCGCGAAATCGATGCCGCCATAGTCGAGGTCGAGCGCCGACGCGATGCGCGCGAGCGCCGCCATGGCGCGCGCGCCGAGGACGGCGGGCATATCGGCGAGGAAGGCCTGATCCTCGCCGCGATGACCGGCGGCGTCGGCCATGTCGGCCGTGAAGTAGTGCACCTTCCAATGCGGCGCGATCGCGAGATGCAGCGGATAGAGCCGGCGATCGACGATCATGACGCGATACTTGCGGAACTTGCCGTCGGCACCGCGTGCGTCGAGCGGCTCGATCGCCCAGACATCGGGGCCGGGCAGATTGGACCCGGCGGCGGCGAGGTCGTGTGGGGTTTCGACGCGGACGAAGTGCCGCCCGGTGTGGAAGCCGGGCGCGCGCAACAGCAACGGAAAGCGGAAGCCGAGTGCCGCGAGCTCGGCGGCGGCCGGCGGCGCGACGAGACGGTCGCGCGCAAAGGTCGCGATGCGTGGCGTGACGACATCGGGGAGGCCGCGCAGCCGCTCGGCATTGGCGAGGCGACCGGTCGTGAGGACGGCCGAGGGGCGGTTGATCACGGGCCGCGTCGTGCGGGCGAGGATCGCCTGCGTGGCCGCGAGACCGTCGTGGCAGAGGTCCGCGTCGCCGATGCTATTGAAGACAATGTCATGCGGCGGCAGCGCGGTCCGCATGTCAGCGTATTCGGCTGCCAGCACATGGGTCAGGAAAATCCGCTCGTCGAGCAGCGCGGCGGTCGGAATGTTGCCGCCGAGCGCCGAGACGAGCAACAGAACCGAAAACGGCGGGCCATCGCCGTAATAGGGCAGCGTGGTGAGTGCGTGGCCGCGAAAGCCGCGGTCGCGGTGCGCCTGCGCGCCCGCCTCGTCGCCGAGCTCGGCGAGAAGGTTGGCGAGGCCGCGATGGGCATGCGTGTGATCGGGATCGAGCCGCAGCGCGGCTTCGAAGTGCGTGCGCGCCGGGGCGAGGTCATCGACCTTGAGCAGCAGGTTGGCGAGGTTGACGTGGCCGTTCGGCTGGTCCGGATGCTGCCGCACGGCCTGCTCGAATACGGTGCGGGCCGCATCGCGGTAGCCGGTCGCAAGCAGCATGGTGCCGAAGTCGTTGAGCGCGCCGTAGTGGGTGGGCGCGCGCTGCAGCAGCGCGAGGTAGTCGCGCTTCGCCTCCTCGGTGCGGCCGGCTTCGCGCAGCAGGCTCGCGCGCGTGTAGCGCGGCTCGATCGCATCCGGGTCGTGCGCGAGCTGCGCATCGAGCTGCGCGAGGCGGGCCGCACGGATGGTTGGCTCGGAAATCACCGATCAATCGCGCTGTCTCGTTTGCGGATGAGACTAACGGATGCGGCGAGCTCGGGACGCCACAACTAACTCGCGCGCACTCCCTCGCCCGCTTGCGGGGGAGGGTGGGGAGGGGGAAGCGGCAAACGCATCAGTCCGCTGACTTGCCCCTCCCTGACCCTCCCCCGCAAGCGGGGAGGGAACGGAAGCTCAGCGCAGATTCTCGCAGATCACCATCCAGTGCGTACCGAACTTGTCGACCAGCGTGCCGAACTTCTGCGCGAAGAAGGTCTTGTCCATCGGCATCTGGACCGTTGCGCCGTCCGACAGACCCTTGAAGGTGCGTTCGGCCTCGGCGGGCGTGTCGACGCGCAGCGTCACCGACGAGCCTTGCGGCTTGTTGTAGTGGCCGGGCGATGCGTCCGAGCCCATGATCGTGTCTTCGCCGATCTCGATGCGGGCGTGCAGGATCTTCTTCTGCCACTCGGCGGGCGCGTGCCCGGCGGCGGGCGAGCCCTCATACGGCATCATGGCGGTGATCTTGCCGCCGGTGACACGCTCGTAGAGCTTGAAGGCGGCTTCGCAGTCGCCATTGAACATGAGGTAGGGGTTGAGGCGCATCGGGGTCTCCCATGGATGGTGCGTCGGACAGTCCTTCGGCTCTGTGGCCATCTCAAGGACGCGCGGAGGCGCCCAATTCCGACAGGCCGAGGCCGATTTTTTTGCGGGGCCGTCATGCGCTATTGCGGCTGGATGCCGGCGAGCTTGACGACCTTCGCCCATTTCGCCAGGTCGCGCGCGATCATCGCCCGCATCTCGGCGGGCGTGTAACGCAGCGGCACGGCGCCGACCTCGGCGAAACGCTTCTGCACGCCCGGGTCGTCGAGGCCGGCGTTGATCGCAAGGCTCAATCGCTCGATGATCTCGTTCGGCGTCCCGTGCGGCACGCCGACGCCCGACCAGGTGGTCACCTCGAAGCCCGGAATGGTCTCGCCAATGGTCGGCAGGTCCGGCAGCGCGGCGCTGCGCTTGACCGAGAGCAGCGCGAGGGCGCGCACGCCGCCCGACTTGATGTGCGGCAGCGAATTCGGCAGCGCGTCGACCCCGGCCTGCATGCGGCCGGCGAGGAGGTCCGTCGCCATCGGCGCGCCGCCGAGATAGGGCACGTGCAGGACGTCGATGCCGGTCTGGATCCTGGGAGCTCGATCGCGAGATGGCTGATCGTGCGCGCTCCGAACGACGCGAAGCTGACCTTGCCGGGGTTGGCCTTGGCATAGGCGATGAACTCGGTGACGTTCTTGACCGGCAGGGACGGCGTCACCTCCATCACCAGCGGCAGCTCGGCGAGGCCCGCGACCGGCGCGATGTCGCGCTGGAAGTCGAACGGCAGCGACTTGAACAGCGAGGGATTGATCGTGTTGGTCGCGACCGTGAAGAGCAGCGTGTAGCCGTCGGGCGTCGCATTGACCACCGATTGCACCGCGATGTTGGTGCCGCCGCCCGGCTTGTTCTCGACGACAATCTGCTGGCCGAGCCGTCCGGTGAGCCACTGACCGATGATGCGCGCGATCAGGTCGGTGGTGCCGCCGGCCGGGAACGGAACGATGAAGCGGATGGGGCGGGCGGGCCATGCCTGGGCGAGGGCGGTGCGGGGGAAGGTGGAGGCGGCGGTAAGGGCTGCGAGGCGGAGGAAGCGGCGGCGGTGAAGTGCCATGCGATTTCCCCCTCGTCATTGCGAGCGAAGCGAAGCAATCCCGCTTCACTTGCTCATGCATTTGCGGATCGCGATTGCTTCGGCGCGCGTAGCGCGCCTCGCAATGACGTTGATTATTCCGCCGCGGCGCGCTGCGCGCCTTGCGGCACGCGGTCGCGGAAATGCGGCAGGATCTCCTCGGCGATCGCCGTCATGTTGGCGCGGGTCATGTCGTCGGGCAGCGTGCCGAACTGGGTCTTGGTCAGCGACGTGTTGAAGCCCGCGAAGTCCTGGTACTCGGCGAGCTTTTCGCGCACCGTGTTCGGGCTGCCCACGATGACGACGCCATTTTTGACGAGGTCGTCGACCGAGGTGGGCTTGCCGGTGACCTTGGCGGCGCGGATGCGCTTGATCGACTCGATGTTGCTGTAGCCGGGCGGCAGCAGCATCTCGGTCGGCATCTTGAGGAAGCGGTTGGCGAGCGCGTCGAGATGCGGGCGCGCCTCGCGCATCGCCTGCTCGTCGGTCTCGGCAACATAGATCGTGTTCGACCAGGCGAGCTGGTCGGGCGATGCCTGATAGCCCGCCTTCTCGGCCTCGTCGCGGTACATCTGGAAGAAGCGCGCCACCACGGCGATCGGCGAGAGCGTCTGCGCGTAGGTGTAGCGCATCTGCGCGGCCCAGCGGATGGTGCTGCTCGAGCCCTGCGAGGGGATCCAGATCGGCGGATGCGGCGACTGGTAGGGCCGCGGCCACGGGTTCACGTAGTTGAAGTGATAGTGCTTGCCGACGTACTGGAACGGGCCGGGCTGCGTCCACGCGCGCACGATGAGATCATGCGCCTCGGCGAAGCGGTCCTGCGAATGCGCAGGATTGATGCCCATGGCATGATACTCGGCGCCGATCCCGCGCACGAAGCCGGCGATGAAGCGCCCGCGCGTGAGGTTGTCGAGCATCGCATATTCTTCGGCGACCATCAGCGGGTTGTTGAGCAGCGGGAGCGCGCGGCCGAGGATCGCGAGCTTCGCCCGCTTGACGCTGCGCGCGAGCGCGCCGGCGAGCACACCCGGGATCGGCATCATGCCGTAGGCGGTCTGGTGATGCTCGTTGAGGCAGACGCCGTCGAAGCCGAGCCGGTCGGCGAGCTCCATCTGGTCGAGGTATTCGTGATAGAGGCCGGCGCCCTTCTCGGGGTCGTAGTTCTTGTTGGAGAACGTGACCCAGGCGGAGCCGTTGCGCTCGAGCGCGTCGAGGTCGGCATGCCGGTAGGGCATCAGATGAAAGTTGAAGATTTTCATGCCGCGGCCCTCTTGCGGTCAAGGAATTCTTCAAGCGTCGCGATGAAGATTTGCGGCTGCTCGATATGGGGCAGATGCCCGCAGTCCGGCACGACGACAAGCTTCGCGCCCGGGATCAGCTTGGCGTAGGCGTCGGCAAGCTCGCGCGGATAGATGCGGTCGCTCGCGCCCCACACCAGCAGTGTCGGCACGTCGATGCGGTGCAGCCACTTGGCGAGATGCGGATCGTAGCCGCGCGGCTGCCAGGTGAGGCGCGCCGCGGTGGTCTGGTTCTTGAGGCCGATATCCTCGAACTCGGGGCGGGCGGCGCGCTTCACCATCGCGTCGGCGCGCGCCGGATCGTGGAAGAGATCGCCGATGCGCTGCTCGTCGGTGCGCAGGAAGGGATCGACCTGGGCGACGCCCGGCACGAAAATGCCGGCGGCGCCCACCAGCGTCAGCGAGGCGATACGGCGCGTGTTGCGCACCGCGAGCTCGGCCGCGATCCAGCCGCCGAGATCGTGGCCGACGAGATGGACGTTCGCCAGATCGAGCTGGTCGAGCAGATCGAGATAGAAGCTCGCAAGATCCGCGATGGTGTCGAGCCAGGCGGGCGTGTCCGACGCGCCGAAGCCCGGATGCTCCGGCGCGATGACGTCATGGCGCGCTGCCAGGTCGGCCAGGCACGGCGTCCAGAGGCCGGCATCGCTCGCGCCATGCAGAAAGAGGAGCGGGCGCCCGGCGCCGGCGCGCCGCACCGCGATATCGCAGCCGCGGACGTTGATGTTGCGGGCGGTCGGCTCTTCCATGTGGCGTTCTCCCGGCGCGCCGGCATTCTATCGTTGCGCAACGGCGGAGCGAAAGGGCCGGCCCGGACCATTGACGCGGCGATTCCGGCCGTTGCGCGGCGCGAAGCCGAGGCGCATTCTTCCGCGCAACTCCATTTGTCGCGCGGGACCGTGCACGCATGATCGGCGAAATCGACGCTCACACCCTCAAATCGTGGCTCTCGGACGGTGCCGAGATCGTGCTCATCGACGTGCGCGAGGCCGGGCAGTTCGGCGAAGCGCATCCGTTCTTCGCGATACCGCTGCCCTACAGCCGGTTCGAGCTGGGGCTGTCGGCGCTGGTGCCGAACCCGGCCGTGCGGATGGTCCTGATCGATGCCGGCGACGGGGTCGCAGAGCGTGCCGCCAAGCGCGCGCAGGACATGGGCTACGGCAACCTGCACATCCTCGCCGGCGGCGCGCCGGCCTGGGGCCGTGCCGGCTACACGCTCTTTGCGGGCGTCAACGTGCCGAGCAAGACCTTCGGCGAGCTGGTCGAGCATCGCCGCCATACGCCGCGCATCACGGCGCTTGAGCTGCAGGCGATGCGCGAGGGCGCCGAGAATATCGTGATCGTCGACGGCCGCACGTTTGCCGAGTTCAATCGCATGAACATTCCGGACGGCATCTCGTGTCCGAATGGCGAGCTCGCGCTGCGCATCCGGGAGATCGCGCCCGACCCGAAGACCAGGATCGTGGTCAACTGCGCAGGCCGCACGCGCTCGATCATCGGCGCGCAGACGCTGATCGATTTCGGCGTGCCCAACGACGTGGTGGCGCTGGAGAACGGCACGCAGGGCTGGTTCCTGGCGGGCTTGGAGCTCGAGCACGGCGCAACCCGGCGCTATCCGGAGCAGGTCAGGTCACGCGAGGCCGCCGGCCTGGCGGCGCGTGCCCGCGCCCTCGCGGAAAAGCACGGCGTTCCTTACGTGGCACCGGCCACGGCTCACGGCTGGCTCTCCGACGCGTCGCGGACGACCTATTTTCTCGACGTGCGCACCGCCGAAGAGATCGCCGCGAACGGCCATCCGGGCTTCGCGCACGCCCCCGGCGGCCAGCTCATCCAGGCGACAGATCAGTGGGTGGGACTCAAAGGCGCGCGGCTCGTGCTCGTCGACGACGAGCTCGTGCGCGCGCCGGTGGTCGCCGCCTGGATGCGCCAGCTCGGTCATGACGCTTGCGTGCTCGCCGGCGGCATCGTGGCCGCAGGCTCGTATCTCTGGCGCCGGCGAGGGCCGCCCGACCTGCCCGACCTGCGAACGGTCGCGCCGCGCGAGGCGGGACCGGAGATTGCGAACGGCGCCGTCCAGACGATCGACCTGCGCCCCGGGATGACGTTCCGCAAGGGCCACATCGCCGGGGCCGCCTGGTCGATCCGCCCACGCATCAGCGCGGTGGCCGCACACGCCAAGCCGATCGTGCTCGTTGCCGACGAACCCGGCGTGGCGGCGCTCGCGGCCGTCGATCTCGGCGAGGCGGGATGCCGGGACATCCGTATGCTCGCCGGTGGATTCGAGGCGTGGCGCGCCGCGGGGCTGCCGGTCGAGACGACGCCCGACAATCCGCCCGATGCCGACTGCATCGATTTTCTGTTCTTCACGGCACGGCGCCACGACAACGACCCGGAAGCGGCGCGGCAGTATCTTGCGTGGGAGACCGGGCTGCTGGCGCAGTTGGACGAGCAGGAACGAGGCGTGTTTCGGATCTCCGGCGCATGACCTGAGCGCGTCATTGCGAGGAGCGCACCGATCTCGGGCTTGCCCGAGATCGGTGGCCTTCTCGCAATGACGCCAAGCGGCGTCACTTCGCCTTGATGTTGGTCCGCTTCACGTGGTCGAGGTTCTTGCCCTCGATGCGGATCAGGCGGCAGGGGCCGTCGCGGCGTGGCGAGTGCACGTCGTGCACGTCGTAGAGGTGCTGGTCGCCGGGCTTCATCGTGTAGGTGCGCACCGGCTCGACGAGATTTGGCGTGGTGCCGTCGCTCTTCTCGACGATCGTCCAGTCGGTCATCTCGGTGGTCTCGCTCGCCTGGCCGTAGATCGCCCAGCTCTCGCCGTGGTCGTGCGGCTTGCCGTGCGCCGGGCCGTCGTAGACGTGGCCGCAGATGCAGAAGCCGAGCTCCGGGTCCTCGAAGATCACGGCGCGCGGATCCTCGCCCTTGGCGCGCGGCTTGAGGTGGGTCGCGACGAAGTCCTTGTCCTTGAGCGCGCGCTCGACGTGGCCCCCGACCGCGAGCTTGCCGGCGCGGCCTGGATCGGCCTTGAGCGCGGCGCGGATGTCGGCGGCGAACTGGTCGAGCGTGTAGCTCATGGTCATCGTGTCGGTCATCGTTTCCTCCGAGCGTTGTCGTGGGCGCAGATTAGCCCATTCGCACGGCCGGTTCGAGTGCCCTGACCGGGGGCGCGGCAAGGGCTACACTCGCCCCCAGACAGCGGAGGCGCCGATGCGGAGCGAGCGGTTCGACTTTCCCAATGCGCGCGGGCAGACGCTCGCGGCGCTGCTCGAGCGTCCGGCCGGCGCGCCGGCCACGTTCGCGCTGTTCGCCCATTGCTTCACGTGCGGCAAGGACAACCTCGCGGCGAAGCGCATCGCCCAGACGCTGGCCGAGCATGGCATCGCGGTGCTGCGCTTCGACTTCACCGGCCTCGGCGCCAGCGAAGGCGAGTTCGCCAATACGAATTTCTCCTCCAATGTCGACGATCTGGTCGCGGCCGCGGATCATCTGCGGCGGACCGAACGCGCTCCGGCACTGCTCATCGGCCACAGCCTCGGCGGCGCCGCGGTGCTTGCCGCGGCGGCGCGCATCCCGGAGGCGCGGGCGGTCGCGACCATCGCGGCGCCATCCGATCCGAGCCACGTGACCGGAATGTTCAAGGACGAGATCGCCGACATCCGCGCGCAGGGCGAGCGCGAGGTCGTGCTGGCCGGGCGGCCGTTCCGCATCCGGCGCGAGTTCCTCGACGACGTGGCCGAGCAGAAGCTGCTTCCGCGCGTCGACAACCT
The DNA here is from genome assembly GCA_963703755.1 of uncultured Pseudomonadota bacterium. Classification (GTDB taxonomy): domain Bacteria; phylum Pseudomonadota; class Alphaproteobacteria; order Rhizobiales; family Xanthobacteraceae; genus JAVDCA01. The sequence goes on along the minus strand of CAVPGG010000328.1, from coordinate 7,951 downwards.
GCGCAGGGCGGTGCTGGTGCTGCATTCGCCGAGCGACGACACCGTCGGCATCGACAATGCGACCCGCATCTTCCTCGCCGCCAAGCATCCCAAGAGCTTCGTCTCGCTCGCCGATGCCGACCATCTGCTCACGCGGCGCGGCGACGCGATCTACGCCGCGCACGTGATCGCGGCCTGGGCGGAGCGCTATGTCGATGCCGCGCGCGCAGAGGAAGCGGCGGATATGGACGAGAGCAAGCGATTGGTCGTCGTGAGCGAGACCCGCGAGGGCAAGTTCCAGCAATCGGTGACGATCGGGCCGCATCACCTCGTGGCCGACGAGCCGGTAGCCGCCGGCGGCCTCGACAGCGGGCCATCGCCCTACGAGTGGCTGATCGCCGGCCTCGGCGCCTGCACGGCGATGACGCTGCGGCTCTATGCGGAGCAGAAGAAGCTGCCGCTCGAGCGCGTCACGGTCACGCTCTCGCACGCGAAGATTTATGCTGCCGATTGCGAGACCTGCGAGACGAAGGAGGGCATGCTCGACCGCATCGAGCGCACGATTGCGATCGAGGGCCCGCTCGACGCGGCGCAGCGCGCCCGTATGCTCGAGATCGCGGACCGCTGCCCGGTGCACCGCACGCTCACGTCGGAGATCGATATCCGCACGACGCTGGCCGTTTGATGGACCGCGTGTCATTGCGAGCGCAGCGAAGCAATCGCGATCCGCGGGCGCATGCATATGCGGGACGCGATTGCTTCGCTTCGCTCGCAATGACAGCGTGCGCCGGCGGGACGCGATTGCTTCGCTTCGCTCGCAATGACACGATGCGGCGATGAAAATCCGCCTCGCCGAAAACTTCCGCGCCGTTTTTTACGCGCCGTTCTACGCCACGCAGGCGCTCGGCTTCTATGCGCGCGAGGGCGTCGATGTGGAGTTCGTCACTTCTGCGGCGCCGGGCGACGCGGTTGCGGGCCTGCTCGACGGCAGTATCGACGTGACGTGGGGCGGGCCGATGCGGGTCATGAAGGCGCATGACGCCGATCCGGATTCGCCGCTCGTGTGCTTCGGCGAGGTGGTGGCGCGCGATCCGTTCTATCTGGTCGGCCGGCAGGACCTTGCGGATTTCCGTCTGGCCGATCTCGCCCGGCTGCGGTTTGCCAGCGTGTCGGAGGTGCCGACGCCATGGATGTGCCTGCAGTATGACCTGCGGCTTGCCGGGATCGATCCGCAGCAGGTGACGCGCGTCGCCGACCGCATGATGGCGGAGAATGTCGCGGCGCTGCGCGAGGGCGGGCTCGACGTGGTGCAGCTGTTCGAGCCATTCGTCGCGGAGGCGATCGGCGCGGGCTTCGGCAGGATTCTCCACGCCGCGAGTGCACGCGGGCCCTGCGTGTACACGAGCTTCATCGCGACGCGCGAGCGGGTCGCGGCCAAACGGGATGCGTTCGCGGCCGTGCTGCGCGCGACCGCCCACATGCAGGAATGGCTCGCGGCGCACGGCGGGGAGGCGCTCGCCATCGCCACGGCCCCATTGTTTCCGGATGTTGCGCCGGCCGCGCTTGCGGATGCGCTGCGCCGCTATGGCGAACATCAGGTGTGGGCAGCCTCGCTCGAGATATCGCGCGCAGGTTTTGTGCGGCTGGGCGACAGCTTCTTGTCCGGAGGTGCCCTGTCGCGCCTGCCCAGTTACGAGGCATGCGTCGCGGCGTGCCTGGGCTGACACGCCCGACGGATTTTTCAACGGCTGCGGCCATCTGCGACTGTTTGTGCCTAGGCGCGGGGACGCCCGTATGTCATGCTTTTATGCATCGCTGCCATTACCAAAGATAAGAAGTATTCCGGCGGCGGGGACGGGCCGGCGACCTGCCGCTCCAGGGTCCAGGGGAGAAAGACGATGAACAGGGTATTGCGCACACGGCTCACCCGCGCTGGCCTCCTCGGCGCCGGCGCGATCCTGGCGCTGAACATGATCGCGGCGCCGGCCGCTCGCGCGGAGGACAAGACCTTCGTGATGAAACTCTCGACCGCGACGATCAACGACACCCAGCACGAGTGGTTCAAACGCTTTGCCGCCGCGGTCGAGCGTGATTCGGGCGGCCGCATCAAGGGGCAGATCTTCCCGGCGAGCCAGCTCGGGCCGATCCCGCGCCAGATCGAGGGTGTGCAGTTCGGCTCGATCCAGGCCTATATGGGACCGCCCGAATTCCTGGTCGGCGTCGATGCGCGCTACGAGGCGCTGAGCGCGCCAGGCCTGTTCTCCAGCACCGATCAGGCCGTGCGGGTGATCAACGACCCGGCGGTGCAGAATTTGATGTTCGGGTTGGGCGAGAAGAAAGGCCTCGTCGGCGTGGGATTCGCGCCGATCGGGCCGTCCTCGATCGCCACCAAGGGCGAGCTGCGCCGCCTCGCCGATTTCAGCGGCAAGAAGATCCGCGTGCTCGCCTCGCCGTTCCAGCTCGAGATGGTCCGCCGGATGGGCGCCTCGCCGATCGCGATGACGCTCGCCGACGTGCTGCCGGCGCTCCAGCAGGGCACGATCGACGGCGCGCTCGGCGCCATCATCGTCTGGACCACCTTTCAATATCAGGACGCCACCAAATTCGTCGTCGTCAACGAGCAGCCCTATCTCAATTCGATCATCGTGATGAGCAAGAAGTGGCTCGCCTCGCTGCCGCCCGATCTGCAGAAGATCGTCCACGACGACGCGGCCAAGACGTTGCAGGACATCGTGCCGTTCGTGAAGGAGTTCGTGGCCAAGCAGTACGACATCTGGCAGAGCCGCGGCGGCGTGCTGATCAAGTTCCCGCCAGCCGAGCAGGCCGCCATGCTGGCAAAGATCTCGACCATCGCCGAGGATCTCTCCAGGGACAAGCCGGAGCTCAACGCCGCCGTCAAGCTCGTGTTCGAATCCGCGAAGCGCAACAAGTGACGGGTCGCGAAGCAAGGGGATGACGATGACCGACGCGAGTCCGGCGATCAACGCGACCAGCGCCGGACGCCGGAGCGGCGCGCGTCGATCGCGGACCCGGCCATGATCGACGTCGTCCTGCGCGGCGTCCACGCGCTGATCGCCGTTCTCCGCGTCGTCGCCGGCGCGCTGCTCGCCGCCAGCGTCCTCGTCAACTTCGTCAACGTGATCGGCCGCTACTTCTTCGGCTACTCGATCTACTGGGCCGAGGAGATGATGCTGTTCCTCATGGTCGGCTGCGTATTTCTCGGCAACGGCGTCGTCGCCTGGTCGGGCCGCCAGATCCGGATGGACGTGGTGGTCGGCAAGCTGCCGGACAAGCTGCGCCGGGGGCTCGATGTCTTCTCCGACCTCGTCTTCATCGCGGCGACGCTCACGATCATGGTCTGGGCGTGGCCCGTCATCGTCAATCTCTACGAGTTCGACGAGCGCAGCCAGTCGGCCAACATCCCGATCTACATCCCGCAGGGGCTGATCCCGGTCGGGCTCGCGATCATGGCGCTGCTCGCCGCGGTGCGGCTCGTCACCGGCAGCGGGCGCGCGAGCGCGGCCGGGCCGGGCGCGCCGAGCGGCCCCGGCGGGCCGGGGCACTGACGCGCCAGGCGGGCAAGCAGGACGACCATGCTGGTAGCCATCCTCGCCTATTTCGTCCTGCCGGCGGTGCTGCTCGTCCTCGGTTTGCCGATCTTTCTCGTGCTGCTGGTCACCTGCCTCGTCATCATCCTGTTCGTCGCCGACGTGCCGACCGAGGCGGTGCAGACCTACCTGTTCGGCGCGCTCGACAATTTCCCGCTGCTGGCGGTGCCGTTCTTCGTGCTCGCCGGCGAGATCATGGCGCAGGGCGGCATCGCGCGCCGCGTCGTGCTTTGGGTGGTCTCGCTGGTCGGCGGCGTGCGCGGCTCGCTCGGCGTGACCACGGTCGCGGCCTCGGAGCTGTTCGGCGCCATGGCGCACACCGCGGTCGGCACCGTCGTCGCGGTCGGCCGCATGATCTATCCGTCGCTGCGCGAGAACGGCTACAACGAGCGCTTCTCGGTCGGCCTGATCGCGTCGTCCGGCGCGATCGCCGTGGTGATCCCGCCGTCGATCGCAATGATCCTCTACTCGCTCTCGGCGCAGCAGTCGGCGGTCGCGCTGTTCACCGCCGGCGTCCTGCCGAGCCTGCTGCTCGGCTTGGTCGATGCGCTGTTCGTGCTGACCTACGCGCGCGTCAAGGGAGTGCCGCTGACCCCGCGCGGCAGTTGGAAGAACGTGTGGAGGTCGACCAAGGACGCGAGCTGGTCGATCGGCACGGTGGTGGTGATTTTCGGCGGCATCTACGGCGGCATCTTCACGCCGACCGAGGCGGCGGGCGTTGCCGTGATCTACTCGCTGTTCGTCACCATGGTGGTGCACCGCGAGGTCGGCCTGCCGGAGCTGTGGCGCATCGTCCAGAGCGCGGTCTTCCTGATCTCGCAGATCCTGATGATCGTCGCGACGGCGGGCCTCTATTCCTGGCTGCTCACCACCAGCGGCATGCCGCAGCAGATCATCGCCGGGATCAACGCCCTGCACCTGCCGCCGTGGGCGCTGCTGCTGTCGATCAACGTCGTGCTGCTGGTGATGGGCAGCTTCCTCGAGCCGCCCGCCGCGATCCTGATCCTCACGCCGCTGCTCCTGCCGATCGTGCAGGACGTCGGCGTGAGCCCGATCCACTTCGGCATCATCATGGCGGTCAATCTCAGCATCGGCATGTACGCGCCGCCGTTCGGCCTCAACCTGTTCGCCTCGCAGGCCGTGTTCCACACGCCGCTCGGCACGATCTATCGCGGCGTGCTGCCGTTCCTGCTGATCAATTTTGCGACCCTGATGGTGATCACCTACGTGCCGGCGATCTCGCTGGTGCTGCTGCGGCATTGATCCGTTCTGCACCCGTTCTTGAAGCGCGCGAATCGCCCTGTTAACGTTGCGCAGGGTCGACGCGCAGCGGAGCATCCGTCATGAAAAAGCTCGTCCTGGAGACAACGGCGCCGTTCCAAGGGCTGCCGGAGCTCGTCGCCTATGACGAAGGGCTGTTCGCGCGCGAAGGCCTCGCGGTCGAGTGGGCCGATCGCGAGAAGGGCGTGGTGAAGAAGACCGACACGGGCGTGACGAGCCCGAAGGGCGTCGATCCGTTCGCGAGCCACGGCCGCCTGCTCGAGCAGGGCGCGGCCGACATGTACAACGCCTGCGAATGGGGCAACTACTGCCGCGTGCAGGAGACGCGCAAGGGCAGCCGCCAGGTCGGCCGGCGCGCGATCGTGAGCTACGCCGCGCTGGTGGTGGCGCCGAACTCGCCCGCCTACACGCCGCAGCAGCTCGCCAACAAGACCGTCGGCGTGCCGTTCTACTTCGGCACGCACTACATCGCGCTGCACATGCTGGAAGGCTTTCTGCCGCGCGAGATGATCAAGCTGTGCCGCGCGCCGAACGGCTCGCGCTTCCGGCTCAAGTCGCTGCTGGACGGCGAGATCGACGCTACCACGCTGACCGAGCCGCACATCACGCTCGCCGAGAAGAAGGGCTGCCGGATTCTCTGCTCGGCCTTCTTCCACGGCACCGAGGTCGCGGCCGACCGGGTCGACGCCGAGACCTACGCGGCGTTCAACCGCGCGGTGCGCGAGGCGGTGCGCCGCATCAACGCGAACAAGCGCGCCTACATGCACTACTTCATCGACTATCACGCCAAGACCGACCCGGAGGTCGCGGCGCTGAAGGTGGAAGACCTGCGCGAGAGCCGCCTCGTCGTGTGCGACCCGGCGCCGATCCCGCTCGACGAGATGACGCGCACCTTCGACTGGCTCAAGAGCTGGGGCATGCTCGAGGAGACGGCGTCGCCGCTCGATCTCGTCAATGCCGACGTGCAGAGCGTGCGCACATCGCGGCGGAGTGAGCGTTTTCACGCCTGCTCGTAGGGTGGGCAAAATCGCGCGGCACCTCTCGTCCGCGTGGGCAACCGCGCGCGAGCGGCTTTTGCCCACGCCATCAGCGATGCGCAAGTCCGCTAGCGCGCGATGACTTGTCTGTTTGCCGTCTCCTGTCGCGCAGCCGCTTCTGCTTGGCGCGATTGCCGCACACCTCCATCTCGCACCAGCGGCGTCGGTTGTTCTTGGTGGTGTCGAGAAAGAGCCAGCCGCAGTGCTCGCCGGCGCATCGCTTGATCCGCGTCCGTTGGGCGTGGGTCATGACCTCGACCGCGGACAGCGCAACGGGGCCGACAATGGCCTCGACCGGTGCGCGCGCCGCATCCCAGCGCCGGCGAACCCCGGGCCGCTCAGGGTCAGGCGAGCGTGCGCCAGGGCGCGGGCATGGATGCGGGCCAATCGGGCCAGCAGCAGCGGGCGCGGCGCGGCTCCGGCCGCGAGCGCGGTGCCGACGGCAGCGAGGAGGTCGCGCAGCTCGCGCGTGCGGCGCAACAGGTCGGCGGCCGTGCGGGGGCGCGCGATCTGTCGGCGGAGCGCCCGCGCGCCGCCGGCGCCGATGATGCCGGCGTGCTGCGCCCAGGCGACAACGTGGTCGGCGCGACGCAGATGGTCCTGCGCCCGCGGCCCGCCGCGATCGCTCGCCGTATTGGTCAGGTCGAACATGAGCGCGCCGCCGGCCAGCGGCAGGACGGCGGCGCGCGACGGGAATCGGCGGGGGGCATAACTGTTATAGCCTCTTTTGTCAGTTAGCAGATGGCGCTACACTGTCATAACCGTCAACGCCTTGTTGGGAGGTTAGCATGAGTCGCTTGTGCGTTGCTTTGGTCGCCTGCGCCGCTGTTCTCGCCGCCCCGGCCTCCGCCCAGCTCGCCGGGCAGGAGGTGCATGTCGGCGTGGGCGCTCCGCTCACCACCGCCTCCGCGACCTTCGGCGTCGAGATGCGCAACGCGGTCGAACTCGCCGTCGCGGAAAGGAACGCGGCCGGCGGCATCCTTGGCGCGCGCGTCGTCGTCGTGGCGGCCGACGACCAGGCGGACAACCAGCGGGGCGGCGCGATCGCCAAACAGTTCTGCGACGATGTGGCCATTCTCGGCGTCGTCGGTCACGTGAACAGCGGGGTGACGATCGCGGCCGCGCCGGTCTATGCCGCCTGCGGGCTGGCGATGATCACGCCGATGTCGTCGAGCCCGGGCGTCACCGAGCAGGGCCTCGCCAACGTATTCCGCCTGACGAACCGGGACGATCGCAAGGGGCCGGGCCTGGCGCGGTGGCTCTTTGCCAAAGGCAAGCGGCGCGCGATCGTGCTCGATGACGGCACGGTCTACGGCCGCGGCCTCGCAGACGGGTTCGTGAAGGGACTAGAGGCCGCGGGCGGGAGCATCGCGGCGCGCGAGAGCGTCAAGGCAGGGGAGACCGAATTCCGGCCGCTGCTCGAGCGGCTGCCGAAGGATTTCGACGTGGTGTTCTTCGCCGGCATCCGCGAGGGTGCCTATATCGTCAAGAGCATGCGCGCGATCGGGCGCACGCAGGTGTTCGCCTGCGGCGACGGCTGCTGGAGCGTCGGCGGCTTCATCACGCCGGCCGCAGACGCGGCGACCGCCGGGGAGGGCGTACGCATCCTCTCGGCCGCGCCTGCGCTCGGCACCGTGCCGGGGTCGGCCGAGTTCGCGGCGCGCTATACGGCCAAATACGGTCCGATCAACAACTACGCGGCCAACTCATACAATTCGGCGCGCATCCTCCTGCGTGCGATCGAGCGGGCGGCCACGTCCCGGCACGGCGTGCCGACACGTGCCGATGTGGTCGCGGCCATGCGGGCAGGCCCCTTCCAGGGCATCGCCTACGCACGGGCGGTCGATCGGGACACCAAGGGCGACAACGTCGCGGCGGTCATTTTCGTCAACATCGTCGAGGGCCATCGCTTCAAGGAAATCGACCAGATCGGCGGGAGGTGAGGCGTCGCTCATCTGCCTACCCTACGCCTCAACCGCGCGCCGAGTAGCCACCGTCGACCGCCAACGTCGCCCCGGTCACGAAATCCGACGCCGGGCTCCATCC